>CAZXVW010000239.1:0-5966 GCA_964644025.1 uncultured Solibacteraceae bacterium
GTGATGCCGGAGTACATTCAGACGGAGGGCATCGAAGCGGTGCTCGACAACCTGGTGGCCCGCTGTGGCGCCACTGCCGTGGCTACCTCCCCGTACGTGATGACACCGGCCGACGAGAAAACCGGCAGCCGCGAGCCTCCGGTCGACGCGGGCGCCGGGGCCGTGCGCTTGCTGGACCGGCCGCTGTGGGGACGGCGCGAGTTGTATGTGCGCACCGCGCCAAGCTTTTCACCGGAACCGTCCCTATACCGGGGCCTCCGCTATCAGCCCCCGCCGCCGGCCGGGCTCACTCGCCGCCAGGGACGAATTGTGCATGATTTCCTCCGCGCGGCCCAGGCGCGCCACCTGAAGGTCTACTTGCAGGTCCAGGCGGCGATCCCGCCAGGCTACCGTGTGCAGTTCGGTGGACCCGTCGAAGATGACCAACCCCGCCTGCCCAACGGCCGTATTCCACCGAAGCGGCTGGCCAACAACGGCAGCCTGGCCAGCCCGCACATCCGCGCTTACACGCACGCCTTGCTGCGCGACCTCTGCCGGGCCTATCCCGACATTGACGGCATCCGCGTTGACTGGCCCGAGTATCCACCTTATCTGCTCGACAGCGTCTTTCTGGATTTCGGCTCGCACGCCGAACAGGCCGCCGCCAGGCTGGGTTTCGACTTTGCCCGGATGCGGCGGCAGGTGGGAGCACTCTACAGCTTGCTGCATGGGAAGTTGAGGCCGCGGCACCTGGCCCCCTGGCTGGAGCCGGACGGCGGCCGCTACCGCCTGCTCCGCACGCTGGCCGCCGAGGCCGGCCTGCTGGATTTCGTGCGCTTCAAGGCGGCGCTCGTCGAGCGGCTGCTGGCGGGGTTCCGGCAAACCTTGACCGAAGCCGCCGGTCCGGGCATGGAGCTGATGCCCAACGCCTTCCCTCCCCCGTTCACGCTGGCCTCGGGAATGGACTTTACGAAGGCAGCGCGCCACTCAGCCGCCATCAGTGTGAAGCTGTACACCATGCACTGGCCGATGATCCTGCGTTTCTACGGCGACCAGATCCTCGGCGCCAACCCGGGCCTTTCCGATCGCCTGCTGGTGCGGGCGTTGGTGCGGTGGCTGGATATCGCCGACGGTGAGGGCCTGCCGCGCTTGGCTGATTACTCATATCCGCGGCCCGGGCAAACACACCCGGTCGGCGTCCGCGCGCAGGTGCGCAAGATCCGGGACGCGCAACAGGATGCCGGTAGCGTCCCCGTCTATTCGCTGGTTCACGGCTACGGGCCCCTGGACGATTTCCGGAAACGCCTTGAGATTGGCTGGCAAGCCTCCCCCCACGGCATCTGGGTGAACCGCTACGGGTATCTGACTGACCAGAAACTCGAGACGATCGGCGAAGTCTGTGTTCACAGCTAGCCAGGCGCCGGGTCTGCCTCCCGGCAAACGGCCACAGGGCGCCAGTCCTGTCACTTGCCGCAGCCATCCATCCGCGCCCGGTTTGCCTTACGCCGGGGGCTTCTGCGGCGGAGTCTTGGCGGGCGGCGCGGTGGGTAAACCTGCCGGCGCAGGAATACGGAACACCCCGCCCGGCGCCACCTCCGGCTCGCTGGGCTTCGGGGGCGCTTCGGTGACTTGCGGGGGCGGAGCCTCGGGTTGCGGAACGCACCGGCCTACTTCGATCAGGAACTCGCACACCGTTGACCATCGGCCGTCTTGCCGGTGCTCGATGCGCCAGGCGCCCGATTCCGCGTCCGGTGTCACCCGCCAGTCCGGATTCGGCCCGCCGGAGTAGACCCCTCGCACCCGAATCGGGGTGGCGCTGACCTCCCGGATCATCCAACTCTCGGCGCCGGTCATCGTTTCGTAGCGTTCGTAGCGGGCGCCGGCTTCATTCGGGTGCAGCCGGTCCATCAGAAGCCCGCCGCTTCGCGCGGAATCGAACCAGAATCGCTCGATCACCCCCCGTCCGCCGTCGCTCAAAACCGGCCGCCGCCGCCAGTTTTCTCCTCCGTCGGTGGTGAGTAAGAAGAACGGATCGTGCGGCTCGGGGTTCAGCATCGCCCCGGAGACCCAGCCGGTTTTCTCGTTCAGAAAATAGACTCGATCCAGCCCGGCGCCGCGCAGCCGCTGCCCTGCTTCCGACCAGCTCAGCCCCCCGTCCTCACTCACCAGAAGGATGGAATACATCGTGGACGCCTCTCCGTGCAGATTGCCCGCCAGGAACAGCTTTCCCGCCACCGGTTCCACCGAGGTCAGCTCCAGATACACCGGGCACGGGACCGCGGCCGAGCAGGCCATTGAAAATGCGGCAATGTCCTGGTTCGTGCACTCGAAAGGGACCCGCAACGGCTCGCCCGTATAGCTGAGACGCTGCTGGGCCGGCGGCTCCCCCTGCTCCGCTGCCGCGGTGGCGGAGATCAGCAAGCCGGCCAGCAAGCAGACGGTAACCAACATGCGCCCTTGCTTCGATTGTAGTCCCTCGGGCGGGGGCGGCCCCTGGCCGCCGGAGAGGAAAAAGTTTTCAAAAAAAGTTGGAGAGCAATCCGCGCCCGCCGGCACTACCCCGTTGAGAGTCGTACTTCAAGAGGGCTGCCGCCTTCACCAAACAACTTCTCCTCCGTTTGCCATGACCAACGGGCGGCAGCCGCTCCTTCTGTTGCGACCGGCGCGCGGTGGCGTGCCGGCGCCGCCGGGGCTAAGCTGGAAGAAATCATGTGGAGATGGCTTTCCCGGCTGTGCGCCAGGCCGCCGGAGCCGTTGCGGGGAGCCCGGCCGGTCCGGCGCCAGAAAACCTATCGCGCCGACAGCGGCTACATTTACGAGTATTCCTTCGAGGGCTACCGCGCTGCCGCGCGCAACCGGAATTCGGGGACACAATACATTTTTTCCGTTTCCACTGACCGCAAGACTTCCTTTCCTGTCTCGGTGTTTCTGAATAACGCCAGCCTCCGGCACTGGCAGCAGGCGCACGGACGCCGGCTGAGCTCCACCGAGCGCTACGCGGTAGCCAAGCTGGCCTTATTTCATGCCTTCGATGAGCGGGCCGGCCCGGCTGCGATGCAGGAGGAGATCCGTGTCCGCCCGGCTGACATCGATGAGATCCTCGCCACGCTCGGAATCGATTGAGGCACCGGCCCTCCACTGTCCGGAGCCGCCGCCGCACGGTCAACTGATAGCCGTTTCCTGGGCGTCCACCACGGCCACGGCGGTCATGTTGACGATGTCGCTGACCTCATCGCCCCGTTGCAGTACGTGCACCGGCTTGGACAGGCCCACCAGGATCGGGCCGATTGCGTCGGCGCCGCCGATACGCTGCAGCAGCTTGTAGGCGATGTTACCGGACTGCAGGCTTGGAAAGATGAGCACGTTGGCCCCGCCTTTCAAGTGGCTGAACGGGTATCGCTCTTCCAGGATCCGCGGCACCACCGCCGTGTCCGCCTGCATCTCCCCGTCCACCATCAGGTCCGGCGCGCGTTTGTGCACAATCTCGACCGCCCGCCGCACCTTGTCGGCTTCCGGATGCCGCACACTGCCGAAATTGGAAAACGAGAGCATGGCTACCCGGGGTTCCACGTTGAAGCCGCGAACCTTCTGGGCCGTCTCGATGGCAATCTCAGCCAGGTCTTCCGCCGTCGGCGCGATGTTCACCGTCGTGTCCGCCAAAAAGTAGAGCTGCCCGTTCTGCGTGATGAGCATGTACATGCCGGAGACCAGGCGCAACCCTTTGCGCGGAGGAATCACTTGCAGCGCGGGCCGCAGCGTGTCCGGGTAATGCTGGTTCAGCCCCCCGATCAGCGCATCAGCGTCCCCCATCTTCAGCATCATGGAGCCGAAGACGACCGGCTTCAGGATAAGCTCTTCTGCTTCCGAGGGCGTAACACCCTTGCGTTGGCGCAGCGCATAGTAATGCCGCGTGTAGTCCGAGAGCCGCCGGAACTTCGCCGGCTGGATGATCTGAACCCCCGGCAGGTTAAGCCGCAACGCGGTGATCCTGGCCCGGATCGTCTCCTCCTTCCCGAGCAGGATGGGAACGGCGATGTGCTCATCCACCAGGATCTGGGAGGCGCGCAAAATCTTGTCTTCCTCCCCTTCCGGGAAGACGACCCGCTTGGGTTGCCGTTGCGCCTTGCCGATCATCACCCGCATCACCTCATGCGCCTTGCCGAGCCGGGCTTCCAGTTGTTGCTTGTACTCCTCGATGTCCACCGGCTTCTGCGCCACCCCACTGTCCATGGCCGCCTTGGCTACCGCCGAGGAAACCCAGATGAGCACCCGGGAGTCAAACGGCTTCGGAATGATGTAGTCCCGGCCGAATTCCAGGCGGTCCACGCCGTAGGCGCGGCAGACCGAGTCCGGCACGTCTTCTTTGGCCAGCGCCGCCAGCGCCCGGGTGGCCGCCAGCTTCATCTCGTTGTTGATCGCCGTGGCCCGAACGTCCAGGGCCCCGCGGAAGATGAACGGAAAGCCGAGGATGTTGTTCACCTGGTTGGGATAGTCTGAACGGCCGGTGGCCATGATGACGTCGCTGCGCGCGCGGATGGCCACCTCGTAGGGAATCTCGGGGTCCGGGTTCGCCATGGCGAAGACAATCGGGTTCTCGGCCATGGTCAGCAGCATCTCCGGCGTCACGCAGTTGCCCACCGACAGTCCAAAGAACACATCCGCGCCCCGCAGGGCCTCGGCCAGCGTCCTGGCCTCGGTCTCGGCGGCGAAGCGCTCCTTGTACTTGTTCATGTGCTCAGTGCGGCCCTTGTAGATGACACCCTTGCTGTCGCACATCACAATGTGCTCGCGGCGGATGCCGAGCCGCACGTAATGCTCGGCGCACGAGATGCCGGCTGCGCCCGCTCCGTTGAAAACCACCCGGACCTCGCCGATGTCCTTGCCGGCCACTTCCAGGGCGTTCAGCAGCGCGGCGCCGGAAATGATGGCCGTGCCGTGCTGGTCGTCGTGGAAGACCGGAATCCGCAGCGTGCGTTTCAGTTCTTCCTCGATCTCAAAGCACTCCGGCGCCTTGATGTCTTCCAGGTTGATGCCGCCGAAGGTCGGCTCCAGCAACTGGCAGGTGCGGATGATCTCCTTCGGATCCTCGGTGTTCAGTTCGATATCGAACACGTCGATGTCGGCGAAGCGCTTGAACAGAACGCCTTTGCCTTCCATCACCGGCTTGCCGGCTGCCGCGCCGATGTTGCCCAGTCCCAGCACCGCGGTCCCGTTGCTGACCACCGCCACCAGGTTCGCCTTGGCCGTGTATTCGTAAACCCTCCCCGGCTCACGGTGGATCGCCAGGCACGGCACCGCCACCCCCGGCGTGTAGGCTAGGCTCAGATCCCGCTGCGTCCGGCAAGGCTTGGTGGGAGTCACGGAAATCTTTCCCGGAGGGGGCGAAGAATGATATTCGAGTGCGTCTTCGTCACGGATCGTCATGATAAGTCCGTTTCCTTTGTCACTATTCTCGCGCATCGCGGCGGGAAAGCAATCGGGAAAGGTGAGGATGCCGCACCGCCGGATGGGGTTTCTTCTCCGGGGATGCCCAAACCTCACCCCCGGGCCACCGGCCCGCTGGCTGTCATGGCCCCGGCGCACGACTCGATTTGGTAACATCCCCAGACCTTCAACCTCCAGCTCGACCACATCACCCGGCTGCAGCCACCGGTCAATCTCCAGACCGCATCCGCCGGGAGCCGTGCCGACACCGATGAAATCCCCCGGGTAAAGCGTTTCGGACTGCGAGATGTAGGAGATCATCCGGGCGAAACTGAATTGCAGTTCGCCGGTGCAAGCACGGCTCCACTCCTCTCCATTGATCCGGGCCAGCATGGTCAGGTTGTACGGATTGGGGATCTCATCCGGGGTGACGAGCCATGGCCCCATCGCATTGCTGGTGTCGAAATCCTTGCCCTTCACCAGGCCGAGCCGCCCTTGCATGTCGCGAAGCTGGATGTCGCGGGCGCTGAAATCATTGAAGATTGTGTAACCGGCAATATAGG
>CAZXVW010000240.1:0-5821 GCA_964644025.1 uncultured Solibacteraceae bacterium
GGCGACCAGGCTGACCCATTTTCGAATGTCCGTTTCCCCTAACAACGCCAGCGCGTGCCGGATGGACTCAATTTCCTGCCGCCGGCCGAAATGCGCCGAGTTTACGTACCGCAGCAGCTTGTGCACGAGTGAGGCTTCATACTTGAGGATCCTCTCGATCGCCCGGTAATCGAGCTGCGCGCTGCTGACTTCCTTGAGGATACGGAGATAGTTCAGCTTGAAGCCGGGCACTTGCCGGCCGGCGACGATCGCGGGCCGGCTGAAAAAGTACCCTTGGAACAAGTAATAGCCCATCCGCCGGGCCTGGCGGAATTCGTCCTGTGTTTCCACCTTCTCGGCCAGTAGACGGATTCCCCGTGGGCCGTACCGGCGGGCGAACAGGGCTCGCAGTTCCGGAGAAGTGAGGCGCAAGTCAACCTTGACGATGTCCACGAGTTTGAGGAGCTCGTCGTAGCCGTCAGCGCAGGAGAAATCGTCCAGGGCAAGCGAGTAACCTTGCTGCTTCAGTTGCCGCGCCACCGCGATAACTTCGTCGTCGGGTTCCACGTTTTCCAGGATCTCCACCACCACGGTCTGGCGGGGCAAAACGGCGGCGTAGCCGTTTAGCAGCATGTTCCGGTCGAAGTTGATGAAAGCCCGGCGGCCATGGACGAGCCGCTCAAGGCCGATGGTGAGTAACGAATTGCTGATCACGTGCGAGGTAGCCTGGGTCGAGTCCGCTCCGTCGAAGGCGTTCTCGCGCGAGGAACGGTAAAGGAGCTCGTAGGCGAAAAGCTGTTGCTTTGTGTTGAAGATCGGCTGGCGGGCGACGAAAACCTCGCCAGCAGCTTCCCCATCGGCATGAGCGGCGCGCATGGCTCCAACTCCTGCCGTTCTTATCGGCCGCAGTGTGGAAGGCATTCGAAGCCGGGACACTTTTCGGCGGCGTCTCCCGCCCCGCGTCCGATATAAACTCGTGATGAGCGTTCCGGCAACTGGAACCGCCACCTGGAAAGCGAGTTACAAGATCAACATCCGCGGCGTTGACGATGACCACTCTATCCTGGTCGGTCTGGTGGATGAGCTGGAGGAAGCCGTGCTGGCGGGCCGCGGAAAAAGCATCGTCGCCGATATCCTCGACAGGCTCGTCGTCTATGTCAAGCTCCACTTCGCTCGCGAGGAACGCCTGATGCGCGCCCATCGCTACCCGGAGTTGGAAGCTCACTGCGCCGAGCACGACGGCTTTGCCAGAAAAGTGGTGGAGTTTCAAGATGACTATCACCAGGGCCGGGCGGAGTTGTCCGGTGAAGTGCTGCGATTCCTCAGCAACTGGGTGGTCAGCCACATTCTGGGGGTGGATCAGAAACTCGGACCTTACCTGCACGAGCGAGGCGTCACCTGACCCCGCCTGCCTCGCGGAGCAGTTCCTGGACGAGTTGCTCCATGCGGCGGTAGTGAGAGCCTTTCCAGAAAACGCGCCCGCAGGCCGCGCACACCTGGAACTCACGGTACCGGCCGCGGACCCCCGCCGGGAGCCGGGCAGTAACGTCGCTCCCGGAGGCGTCCGCCAGCAAACCGTTGCAGGCCAGGCAGCGCGAAAACGGCTTCGCCGTGCCAGCAAGATCCAGCCGCCGCAAAACTTCAATCGCCTGCCGGCGTGGGTTCGGTTCCCGGATGTAGCAGCCGTGAGTGATCGTCCCGCGTTTGAGCAAGCCGCGATCCCGGGTGAGCAGGACGCGGCCTTCCTCGCTTGACGCCCGGGCCAGCTCCGCGTCACCGGCTCCCTTGTTGTATAGCGTGTCGAAGCCCAGCATCCGCAGGTAGGCCGCCAGCCGGCCGAGATGGGTGTCCACGACGAACCGGGGCGTGCGCAGCGGTTTCGGCCGGACTTTGAGCAGCGGGGTGATGTCGAGGGACTCAAAAACGGGGTACACGCTCACCCGGTCGCCGTCGGCCAGCCGGTGCTCGAAGCCCACCGACCGGCCGTTGACCAGCACCAGGTCCACTTCCGTGTGGGGGACGCCGCAGCTTTCGATCAGGTCTTTCACCGAGCCGGGGACGTGGAAGTGGAGTTCGGTGGTGCGCATCCGCCGCGCCGGGGGCAGGAAGTCATTCAGTTCAGCGTAGAAGCGTATCGAAACTCGCCGCATGCACTCGCGCCTCGCTTTCACGGCCCGGTCCCGGCGGCCGCCAGCGGATACCTGATACAATCCTAGCCGGAGAGGCGCCGCCGGCGCTCGACAACAAGGAGGTACATGGTGAAGTTCGGGATTCATTCGCTGCTGTTCCGGGAGACCTTTCTCGAAAAAGACCTGCCGCTGCTGGATAAGTGCAAACGGTTGGGCTTCGACGCGGTGGAGATCCTTCCCTTCGATCCGGACAACTTTCCGGCCGCCAAGGTGAAGGCTGCGGCCGCGGATCTGGGGCTTACCATCAACACTGGCTACGGGATGCCGGCCGAATACAACATCATTTCGCCGGATCCGGCGGTCCGCCGGCGCGGCATCGATTTTTCCAAGAGGCTGATCGACCTGAGCAACGAGGCCGGGGCGGAGGTTTTCGGCGGCATGATTTACTGCGGCTGGGGATACCTCACCGGGAAGATGCGGACCGCCGAGGAATGGCAGTGGGCCGTGGAAGGCTACCAGGAGATCGCCGCCTACGCCCGGCAGACCGGCGATTTGATCCTGGGTATCGAACCGGTGAATCGCTTCGAATCCCACTTCATCAACATCGCCGCCGACGCGGTGAAATTCATCCAGGACGTGGGTGAGCCGAACGTGAAGGTTCATCTGGATACGTTCCACATGATCCGGGAGGAAGACAACATCCCGCGGGCCGTGCTCGAAACGGGCAAGTACGTCGGCTATGTGCATGCCTGCGAGAATCAGCGCGGAATTCCGGGAACCGGGCAGGTGCCGTGGCGGGAGTTCTTCCGGGCCCTCAAGCAGATCGGTTACGACGGTTGCATTACCATCGAGTCGTTCGATCCGAACATGGAGAGAATCGCCAAGCTGTGCTGCATCTGGCGCAAACTGGCCGATTCTCCCGAGCAACTGGCCGCCGAGGGTCTTCGCTTCCTCAAACAGGTCTATGCTGAAGTCAGCGGGAGTTAGGCCCGCTGTGCTCGGCCGGGCCGGCGCCGCCTGGGAGAGGGCGGCGAGCAGCCCTGCGTTTCAGGCCGTCTTCTTGATGACAATCGGGTCCTCGGCCAGCCGCGAGGCCAGTTTCTCCAGACTGTCGGCGACCAGCGTGTCCCCGTAGGATTCGACCACGGGAACGCCGGCCTTCTGCGCCATGGCGCAGGCGTCGGGAGCGGGCGGGATGAGCCCGGCGATCCCCAGGTCGAGTTCCCGGCTGATTTCTTCCAGCTCGGCCGGGCAGGCCAACGGGCTGCGGTGGACCACCACGGCGCCGATCAGCGCCTTCACCCCCCAGGTCCTCAAATGATCCCGCGTGCACCGCGCTGCCTCCAGACAGCCACGCTCGCGATCCAGCACCACGCCGGCGAAGTCGCAGCTTCTGAGCGCTTCGCGGTTGGCTTCGGAAGGTTCGGGGGGAAGGTCGAGCACTACGAACCGCCCCATGCGGGCGAGCGTCTCGACAAGCCGGCGGGCATGGGCGCCGCTGATGGGGCGCGCCTCGTCCGCCCGTTGCGGACCGTACAAAACGCCGCAGGCGGAAGAGTGCTTGACTATCCGCGAGTTCAACTCCATTTCATTCACCTGCTCGGGAGAAAGCTCGAGCAGGGAGGAAAGGTTCCGCTGCGGTGCCCGTGGCCCGAAATGGTGCGCCAGGGTTCCGTGATACCCCCGCAATTCCGCCGCAATCACACTGCGGTTGCGCGCGGCCAGCGCGGCGGCGACGTTGGCCACCACCGTCGTCGTGCCGACCCCGCCTTTTGCTCCGAGGAAACCCAGCACCCGCCCCCGCGGTTTCCGCGCGCGATCGGGGGCGCTCTCCGTGCCTGGCCGCCGCGCCCGGCGCTCGACGGCGTAGCGCACGCAGCGGGCGAGCGCTTCCGGGGCGAGCGTTCCCTTCACCAGATAGTCCTCGGCGCCTGCGCGGACGGCGTGCAAGGCGAAGCCCTCGTCATCGCGGCCGCTCAGGATGACCACCGGCAGATGCGGCGCCGCGCGTTGGAATTGGACGAAGGTCTCCAGGCCGGTGCTGTCGGGCAGGTTCAGGTCAACCAGCGCGGCGTCGACGCCGCCGCTGGTCACGCGCACCAGGGCGTCTGAGAGCCGTTGCGACCACTGCACGGCGAACGGCGCGCCCGGCGCCTCGAGCAACATCTCCCGGACAAGCGCGGCGTCGCCGGGGTTGTCTTCCACCAGCAGGATCGTGATCCGGTCGTGCTTTCGCCGCATCGTCTTCCCTCACTTGCCGGCCCGCTGCGCGGTTTCTTCGGCTTTGGCGCTGAACCAGGGGAAGCGGCGGAGCGAAAAGCCGGTACTCTCCTGCGGCTTCGGCTCGACGCCGGCCACGGCGGCGGCCAGTGCCGCCACCTGACGCCCGAACCCCTCCCCCGATTCCAGCAACTTGCCCTTTGTATAGGCCGCGCGCAATTCGCCTTCGCAGGAGGGCAGTGCGGCGCGGATGGGCATCTTCACCACCGCCTTCAGCACGTCCGGACCGCCGGAGCGCTTGTTCGTCTGGTTGTGAACCAGCGCCACCTCGTCATGATCGATCCCGAGCTTGTCCAGCTCGTCGAGCACGCGGGCGGCGTGGTGCACCGCGATCAGCTCCGACGTGGTCACCAGCACGAGCTGATCCATTTCCGGAAGCACTTTGGCTGATAGCGGATTCAGGCATCCCGCGTCCACCACGACCCAGTCATACTGCGTGCGGGCGAACCGCAGCGTATGCCGCACCCGCCCGTGCGCCGGCCACTCGCCGTCGCCGGCCAGCTCGGGCGAAGGCATCACGTCCACGCCGGCGGCCGTCTTGCTGACCATGCCGCGCCAGAACTCCGCGTCCAGGCGGTGCACGTTCGCGGCCGCGTCGAGGAAGGTGTAGGACGAGCTCACCTGCATCAGGAAACCCACCGCTCCGGAATCGAAGTCTAGGTCCGCCAGCAGCACGGCCGCCTCGGTTTGCCGGCGGATGTCCGCCGCCAGATGGCAGGCTACCGTAGTGGTTCCCACCCCGCCTTTGCTGCCCAGTACGCCGATGATCCGGCCCCTGGCGCCGTCCTCTGGCCGGTCGCCGTGCCCGTTGCGGCTCTGGTGGCGCACCACGGCGTATCGGAGGGCGCGAATCAGCGCCTCTGCGCCGAGCCTGTCCTTGACCAGGTAGTCTTCGGCGCCGGCTTCGACCGCGGCCAGCGCCAGCGTGTCATCGTCATTGCCCGTCAGCAGAACGATCGGAGTGTGCGGCGCATGGGCCTGCATGGCGGTGAAGGTCTCCAACCCCTGGCTATCGGGCAGGTTCAAGTCCAGCAGGATCACGTCCGCGTCCCGTTGCGCCAGCTTGTCCAGCCCCTCCAGCAGCGAGCCGGCCTGCTGCAGCGTGAACGCCTCCGCGTCGGCGTCGAAGATCATTTCTTGCACCAGCAGGGCGTCGCCGGGGTTATCCTCCACCAGAAGTATGTGTAGCAATCGATCGGACATGGCAATTAGCGCGGAACCGCCGCTCGCCAGGCGGAGCCGGACGGTTTACTTCCGCGGCGGGGGCGCCCCGGGTAATGTGCACGCCTGGTAGTGCGCCCACCGGCTGGTTGAGGAACCGTGCGGCGCGGCGGCTACGCCAGTTCCCCTATCACCCCTGAAAACGTATCGGCCGGAACCGGAGACTCCGCTATCGGGGAATCCGTTTACTCCGTTGAAAATCAGGGACAGAC
>CAZXVW010000241.1:0-5808 GCA_964644025.1 uncultured Solibacteraceae bacterium
AAGCGCTCCCTGCCCGCGTTGTCGGTGATGTACACCGGCCCGCCGGACATGGCCTTGGAAACGGCCATCATGCGGCCGGCGAACCGGTCGCTCGAATGAAACATGTCGTGATCACCCCAGGCGATCTGGCCGAGCCATGGGGTTGAGCTATAGGAATGGAACAAGTGTGTCCGGGCCTTTTTCAGGTCGCCGGCCTTGTAATCTCCGCTGCAGCGCCCCACCACGCTCCGGCCGGAATGAAACAGGCACGCGGCATTGTGCCAGTTGCAGTTGATCACGCCGTGCATCCGGCGGGCCACCACGTCCTCGAGAACATCCATCAGCAGCGCGGCGGCAGCGTAAGGGTTCCCGATGGCCTTGCTGTTGTCCGGGGGTAGGCCGCCGAGCGTCGGCACACGCCGGACCAGCGGGCCAGCATACAAGGGGAGCGGGTCCACCATGAAATCCACCTTGACGAAATCGAAGCCGCCTTGCTCGGTGAGATCCATCACGTAGTCGAAAAAGGCGCGTGCGTCGCTGGTGTTCGGCTTCGGGAGAAGCACGCCGGCGGGTGCCGTCATCATCGAGTCCGCCAGCGGACCCAGATTCCCCGGCGCCCGGATTCCGTGATGGTTTCCGAGCAGAGCCCACCAGAGACCGAACCACTTGATCTTGTCCTTGTTGCGCAGGCGGGTGAAAGGCGTGTAGCCGCGCGGAAATTTTTCCGGATCGGGTTTCAACGACTGCGGATCGAAGTGTCCGGCGTCGACGAGGAAATAACGGATGGGAATGCCCGAGCGCCCGATGCCGCGGACCGCATTGAGCAGGGTCTTCTCGTCAATTCTTCTCTTGTACTGCTCCCAGGAACACCAGCCGAGATAGCGGAAAATCGCGGGATAGGTTTTCTCTTCCCGCATCAAGACCGAGCCGCGAATGGTTTCCTCGGACGTGGTCGTCTTCCACACCTGGTAGAGCGTCTCGTAAGGGTTGGCGCCCCTCGCCCAGGCCAGCAGGGGAACATCCCCGGCAATCGCATCCTTGCCGTGCGTGCCGAGCTTGAGGAGCAGGCCGTTGTCACTGCCGGCGAACCAGGCGTAAGCCTGCCGGCCGGCCAGCGGGAGCAGCGCGAGATATTGCCGGTCCGGCAACTCCAGCAACGTAAGGATGCCTCCTTCCGGCAGCTTGCGGGCGTCGGTGTAGACGGTGGGAAAGACTCGGTTGCCGCCGGCGGGCCACCACTGGCTGACGTAGTAAACCGCCCGGTCGAACTTCGGCAGCACCACCGGGAACCCGGCCATCACACCGCGGGCATCCGCTTCGGCGCGGAAGTTCTCCAGCACCCTGACGCCGCTTCCGCGGAGCGAGGAGGCATCAATCACCTCTTCACTGGAAGCTCCGCAGCCCAGGCCGGCAAGGCAAACCGCCATGAGGAACACTGACTGGTATCGCATTTCTTCCTCCTTGCATATGCACGGTTGCGCGGATACGCGCGCCGGGATCAGACGCGGGGCGCGCCGACCTTTTCCGGATTCTACCTCAGGGGAGTCGGAGCGGAGCTGGCGATCAGTTGTGAGCTGGTTCCCCGGGCCGCGAGTCTCCCTCGGTGTCCAGGCCCATTTGGGACAGCCGGTAGCGCAAAGCGTTGCGAGTGAGACCCAGCAGGCGCGCCGCCTGGCTCTTGTTGCCTTTGGCCTTTTCAAGCGCCTTTCGGATCAGGTTTCGCTCGTGTTCCTGTAGCGTAACGCCTTCCGGAAGAAACCCGTTCGCCGCCCCGCCGGCCGGCGCCGGACCGGAATCGAGTTTGATGTCAGAGGCCTCCAGGCGCTCGCCGGCGCAGAGCACCAGGCTGCGTTCGATGACGTTTTGCAATTCGCGGACATTGCCCGGCCAGTTGTGCTTGAGCAAGACCTCGATGGCCCCTTCGGAGATCGAAGTTGCCTTGCTGCCGAAGTCGGCGGCGTATTTTTTGACGAAGTGCTCGGCCAGCGCCGGGATATCCTCCTTCCGCTCCCGCAGCGGCGGCATGTTGATCGGCACGACATTCAGGCGGTAGTAGAGATCCTCGCGAAACTCGCCGCTTTCAAGCGCCGCGCGCAGGTCGGTGTTGGTAGCCGCGATGACCCGCACGTCGATTTGCCGCGTCTTGTTGCTGCCCAACCGTTCAAACTCCCGCTCCTGCAAGACCCGGAGGAGCTTGACCTGGACAGCCGGCGGCACGTCGCCGATTTCGTCAAGAAACACGGTGCCGGCATCCGCTTGCTCGAACTTGCCCGGCTTGCTGGTGACCGCGCCGGTGAAGGCCCCCTTCTCATAACCGAAAAGCTCGCTTTCCATCAGGTTTTCCGGGATGGCGGCACAATTGATCTTCACGAACGGCCGGTCCCGGCGGGGAGAGTGGTAATGGATTGCGCGGGCAATCAGGTCTTTGCCGGTGCCGCTTTCTCCGGCCAGCAGAACGGTGGCCCGGGTGGGGGCAACCCGCTCGATCGTGGAGAAGATCTCCTGCATCGCCGGGCTTCGTCCAATAATGTTGTCGTACTCGTAGCGGTAGCCGAGCTCCTCACGCAGTTTGCGGTTCTCGGCGCGCACCTCCACGGCCTTGTTGAGCACGGCCATCAAGTGGTCCATGGAGAACGGCTTCGGCAGGAAGTCCAGGGCGCCGGCCTTCATCGCCTCGACGGCGTTTTCGACGGTCCCGTAAGCCGTCATGACGATGATCGGCGTGCGGGAATTCTGCCGCCGGATGCGTTTGATGAACTCCAGCCCGTCCATGCCTGGCAGCCGGAGATCGGTCAAGATGAGATCGGCGCGGTCGGCCAGCGCGAGCCCCTCCTCGGCGGTTCGCGCCAGGTCCGCCTCGAAGCCCGCCGAGATCAGTTGAAGCTCGATGACGCGGCGCAGCTTTTCTTCGTCCTCGACGATGAGCACTCGGTGTTTCATGTCGGCGTCTCGGTAGGCAGGACCACCCGGAAGACGCTACCCTGCCCCGGTTCGCTTTCGACCGCCATTGTACCGCCATGCTCGCCGACGATCTTAGCGACGATGGCCAGCCCGAGGCCGACGCCGTCGGACTTGGTGGTAAAGAACGGGTTGAAAATGCTCTCCACGTTCTCGGGAGTAATGCCGGCGCCGCGGTCGATCACCGAAATCTCGACCCCGCCGGCCAGCGGCCTGGTTTTCACGGTGATCGCACCGCCGGGGGGCGTCGCCTGGGCGGCGTTTTCCAGCAGGTTGTAGATGACGCGCTCCATCAGTTCGGCGTCCAGCGGGAACGGCTTGATGTCCGGCGAATAGTTCTTATATACGGAGACGTCGAACCGCGGCCGGTGGTTCTCCAGTTGGGCCACCGCGCGGTCGATCACTTCGGTCAGCTCGGCTGGCTTGCGGCGCAGCTCCAGGGGGCGGGCGAAATCGAGGAACCGCGTGATCAGACTGTTGGTCCGGTCCACTTCCGCCGCGATGAACCCGGCCATCTCCCGGGCAACGGCGTTTTCGCTGGCGACGTTCTGCCGCAACACCTCCGCCGAGCCTTTCATCGTGCCCAGTGGGTTCCGCAGTTCGTGAGCCAGGCCAGCCGTGAGTTGCCCCAGCGCCGCCAGCCTCTCGGACCGCCGCACGGCGGCTTCGGCCCGCTGCAGGTTGCGGTTCGCCTCCGCCAGTTGCTCGGCCACGCTCTGGTACTTCCGGGCCTGCCTTCGGTTGGCTTCCATTAGCCGGTAGCTGAGATAGCTGAGCAAGCAAAGGAAGAGCACGCGCAGGCACAGCTCGCGAATGTCCTCGGGCAACAGTACTACCCGGCTCCAATCCAGGTAAAGAAGAAATGAGAGATAGGAACCGCAAGCCGCCGCCGTCACCAGCGTGGTTCCCCAGGCCCCGAGCGTGGTGGCCGCCGAAACCACGGGAAGCATCAGGATCAGGTAATTGCTGCTCTGTACCCCGCCGGAGACACCGATGAGCAGATAGCCCAGCCCGAGCTTGATCAAGATCGAGCACACGTTGCCGCGAGGCGTGTTCAACAGGCCGATGCGGGGTTCGAGCACCTGGAGCAGGGCGAGCGCGGAGAGGAGTTCGATTTCGGCGTCGCTCAACGTCGGGCTGACCGCCGCCAGGGCGGAGAACAACACCAGCCAGGCAATGTCCTGGGGCCTGATGACCCGCGTGGTGGCCCGCCAGATTTTGCCTAGTACCCGCACGCCTGCCATCCTAGTCCGGATTGTGCCAAAATGAAGGGCGTCTCCATTGTGTTTTCATGAGTATCCCTGATCTTCCCGACCGAACGCCAGAAGGCGCCGCGCCGCCAGAGCAAGAATCCGCCTCCCCGCCAGCCGAGGCAAGCGTCCCGGAAGGCACCGGAGAAGCCGAGGAGCCCGCCCAATCCACCCCGCGGAAGCCCGGCCCGGGCAAGCCGGCCCCCGGAGTTCCATCTCCAGGGGAAGCCTCACCTGCGGTGGAGGCGCCGGCCGACCTTGAAGAAGGCTCCTTCGCCGAGCTGCTGTCGGAATTCGAGCAACACCATCGAGCCGAGGCGGCGCCGGGCGAGAGCCTGGAGGGCACCGTGATCAGTGTCTCGCCGGACACCATCTTCGTGGACGTCGGGCGGAAACGGGAGGGTGTGCTGTCTCCGAAGGAATTTGTCACCGATTCCGGCGAGGTCAGCATCAAGCCGGGCGACAAGGTCCGCGTCAACGTGACCGGCCGTAATCAGGACGGCTACTACCTGCTTTCGACGGTCCAGGTGAAGCGCCCCCGCGACTGGAGCGGGCTGGAAACCGCTTACGCCGAGCACAGCGTGATCGGGGGGGTTGTCACCGAGATGATCAAAGGCGGCTTCCGGGTCGACGTCGGCGCCCCGGCCTTCATGCCGGCCTCGCGCAGCGGCGCCCGGGATGCGGCCGAGATGGAAGCCCTCCTCGGCCAGGAAATTCGCTGCAAAGTCATCCAGTTGGATACCGCCGCCGAAGACATCGTGGTGGACCGCCGCGTCGTGCTCGAGGAGGAAGCCGCCGCCGCCCGCCAGCGGGCCTTCTCGGCGCTGCGGGAAGGGGACGTCGTACGTGGTACGGTCCGCACCCTTACCGATTTTGGGGCGTTCGTCGACCTCGGCGGCATCGACGGCCTGCTCCACGTGGCCGACATGGCCTGGAACCGGGTGAAGAAGCCGTCCGATGTCCTTTCCGTAGGCGATCCCGTCGAGGTCAAGATCCTCAAGGTGGACCCCGAGAACCGCCGTATCTCGCTGGGACGGAAACAGTTATCGCCGGATCCGTGGAGCCTGGCCGCCGAGAAGTACAAGGTCGGCGAGAAGGTGCGCGGGAAGGTCGTTCGCGTGGCTGGTTTCGGCGCATTCGTGCAGCTTGAGCCCGGCGTGGATGGCCTGATCCACGTTTCCGAGATGTCCTGGTCCAGGAAGTTCAAGAAACCTTCCGACATCGTCCGGCCGGGCGATGCCGTGGAGGTAGTGGTTCTCTCAGTGAATCCCGCTGAAAAGCGGATCGCGCTCGGTCTCAAACAGGCTCTCGGTGATCCCTGGGAAGACATCGAGCAGAAATTCCCGGTTGGTGGGGTTGCGGAAGGAAAGATCAGCAACCTGGCGAAATTTGGGGCCTTCGTCGAACTGGCCGAGGGGATCGAGGGGATGATTCATGTCGGCGACATCACCAATGAGAAGCGCCTGAATCATCCCAAGGACGTTCTCTCGGAGGGGCAGAGCGTCAAGGCCGTGGTGCTGTCCATTGACCGGGAGCGGAAGCGGATCCGGCTGGGCCTGAAACAACTCGAGCCAACCAGCGCCGACGAATACATCGCCGATCACCAGCCGGGCGCTGTTGT
>CAZXVW010000242.1:0-5796 GCA_964644025.1 uncultured Solibacteraceae bacterium
GGCCGGGGGCCTGGGCGTGCTCTGGGCGCTGGGAGACGAGGAGAAGCTCGGCTGGAACGATCACCTCTCCAAGACCTTTCCTTCCCCGAAGCCGCAGGATAAGAAAACTCCCCGACAGTGACCGCCAAAAAGAGAACCGCTCTTCGCCTCCGAAAAGGAGCCGAAGAGCGGCTGGGTTCAGCGAGCGGCGATGCCCGCTACCAGATCAGTTTCAAGCCGAATTGAAGGTTGCGCGGCGTACCCGCGCCGGTGATTCGGCCGAAGTTGTTGGTACCGAGCTGGTTACCGGCCTGGCCGAACCGCGGCGTGTTGCTGAAATGGAAGGCCTCGAAGCGGAACTGCAGCCGCAACCGCTCCTGCAACTGGAAATTCTTCATGGCGGAGAAATCCCAGTTGAAGAAGCTTCGCTGCCGCATGATGTTCCGGCCGGCATTGCCGATATGATACTGCTCGTTCGGCTCGAAGACCGCCGTGTTGAAGTCTTCCTCCAAAGTTCGGTTAAAGTCGTACGGGTCACCCAGGACATTCGGGCGATTGACGATGCCATGAGAGCCCGTGTTGGCGGGGTTCCCGCTCACGGTCACGTTGTAGGGCCGGCCATTGGCCACAGTAAGAATCGTGCCGACCGACCAGCCCCCGAGGACGGCGTTCACCGGGCCGGACCAATTGGCGCCCCAGCTCCGGCCGCGGCCGAACGGAAGATCGTAAATGGTGCTGGTGACGAAGCGGTGGGGAACGTCCTGGTTGTCCACCGAGCGCTCCAGATGCAGGTACCGTACATCCTGGAACCCGCAACCGGAGGTGTTGCCCATGGCAGAGGCGCCGCAGACGTCACCGATCGTTTTGGAATAAGCGTAGGACAACAGGAGGGTGAAGCCCTGCGAGAAGCGCTTCTCCAGCTTTGAGACCAAGGCGTTGTAGTTGGAGTTGCCGTCGTGATGGTAGCCGACCACCATCCCCAGCGGCGAGGTGACGATTCCGGTCCCCGGCAGTTCGATGCTGTGATAACGGCGCTTCTCGTTGATTCCACCCGGGCCGGGCGGCGAGAAGTTGTCATCGTAACGGCGAACCAGGTGCGTGCTCTTCGAACCCGAGTAACCCACCTCCAACATCCAGTCCCGGCCCAGCTCCCGCTGGATGTTGAAATTCCACTGCTGGGCGTAGAACTGCGAGGGGTGCCGTTCATAAGCAATGAAGCTCATCCCGGTCGCCTTTTCCAGTTCCGTGGAGCCCGCTGGGGGACCATCCCGGAGGATGGCGGCGGGTGTCTTCGCGCTGGAGCTGCGGGTGACGCCGTAAGCGTTCGGCGGGTTCCCGATCAAGAACAGGCCATCGCCGTATGGCTCCATCATGCCGTAGAAGATTCCGTAACCGGAGCGGATGACGGTCTTGTCGCTCAATTTGTACGCAAAGCCCACCCGCGGCATGATGTTGTTCTTATCCGTCGCGATCATGGCCCGGTTGTAGCGATCCGAGCCTTCAGCGCCGGCGTAAATCAGGCGCGGGTTGTTCGGGTCGGTCCAGTCATCGAAGATGCCCATCCGGTCGTACTTGTCCACGAACGGAAGAACCACTTCATAGCGGGCGCCGAGGTTCAGGGTGAGTTTGGGAGTGATTTTCCAGTCGTCCTGGATGTAGGCGCCCACGTTCCACATCCGGAGCTGCACCTGGAGCCGGGACTCCCACCGCCACTGGCTGGCCATGCCCAAGAGGAAATCAGCCATGCCGTCCTTGGTGTACCGGGAGTTAAAGCTCCAGGTTCCCATCTCGTGGCGGATATTGAAAATGTTGTTCTGCGAACGCAAAACATTAGCCCCGGTCTTCACGGTGTGTTTGCCGTGAGTCCAGGTGAGATCGCCGGTGAGCTGGCGGTTTTGGGAGTCGCGGTCCACCGGGTTATAGGCGCCGATGCCGACGTTTCGATACCCGCTGATGGACATGACGGAAAAGCTGCCTGGCAGCGAATTGTTTCCGCCCTTGATCCCGTACTTCTCGTTCAGCAGCTCGCCACCGGTTTGGGCCGGGTTGTCCCGCTTGAACAGCGCCATGTTCCAGACGCCGCGGATCGACATGATCAGGTTCGGCGTCCAGATGTGGTTCCAACCGGCGCCGGTGTTGTAACCTTCGGTCATCCAGTCGTAGCCGCCGCCGTATGCCGGCGGAGGGAGGGAAAGCGCGACCGGGTTGCTCAGCAACTGGTGGCTCAGGCGCCAGTAGACGTTGTCCTGGGAGCGAATATTCACGTCCGCCCGCGCGTCCCACTTGTCAACATCTTGCTTCCGGGGAGCATTATAGAGAAAGTTCGAACTGACCCCGGGTTTTTGGGGAGTGGGATAGAGGTTGATCAGCGTCTTGGCAAGGGGATCGATGCGGTCGGCGGGAATGATGTGATTCGGGAAGGGTTGGCCGGTCAGCGGGTCGATAATTGCCTTACCCTTCTCGGCGAACAGTTCCGAAAAATCGCCCTCGCGCATCTTCAACGTGGGAATGGTGCTGGTCGTCGTGGTGCTTTCCCGCACCCGCGTGCCCTCGTAATCACCGAAGAAGAAAGCCTTGTTCCTTCCGTCGAAGACCTTGGGAATGTACACCGGGCCACCCAGCGAGAAGCCATACTGGTTGCGCTTGAAGGGGGGTTTGGGCTTGTTCGGGTCGTCGAAGAAGTTCTTGGCGTCCAGCTTCTCGTTCCGCAGGAACTCGAACGCCGTCCCGTGAATCTCATTGGTCCCGGACTTGGTGGTGACGTTCACCACCGCACCCATCGCGCGGCCGTACTCGGCCGAATAGGAGTTGGTCTGGACCTTGAACTCCTGGATGGCGTCGATAGAAGGCTGAACCATCTCCGAACGCCGCTGGGCGCCGGCCAGCTCGACACCGTTGTTGTCGACGCCGTCGAGCATGAAGTTGTTCTGCGTGGTGCGAGTGCCGCCGACGCTGAAGCCGCCGTAGCGGCCGCCGACCGGCTGCACGGTGCCGGCCGACAACAGCGCCAGCTCATTGTAGTTGCGGCCGTTCAGCGGCATGTCGACGATGCGCTGATGGTCGATCACCTGCCCCCGGCTTGCCTCGACGGTGTTCAACTGGAGTGCGTCGGCTGTGACCTCGATCTGCTCAGTAACGGCGCCGATCTCCAGGGTGAAGTTCAGCTCCGCCCGCTCGTCAACCTGCAGCGTGATCCCGGAGCGGGTGATGGGTTTGAACCCCTGTTGTTCGACCTTGATCTGGTACTCACCGGGCGGCAGCAGCGGCACGGCGTAGTAGCCAACTTCGTTAGTGGTGACGGTTCGTTCGGCCCCGGTGGCGACGTTGGTCACCGTGATCGATGTTCCGGGGATGACGGCCCCGGTGGAATCAGTTACGCGGCCGGTGATCTGCGCTGTCTGCGCAAACGCCATGGCCGCGAAAAACATCAGCAATGCAACTAGCGCAAGAATGCGCCCTGGCAATTGTTTTTTCATAAGCTAACCTCAGCTAACCTCTCTGCTCCATCCATTCCGTTCGGGGCATGTGCTTCAATCACCCCAACAGCTTCTTGCGTTTGAATCTGCTCTGCACGAACAAACCCCTTCCAGCTCGATTCGCCGGAACCTGACACTACACATTATACGCCAACCCCACGACGCCGGTGTCAAAGCTTGAGTGTAATTTCGCTGCCGACTCCGGTGGTCGCGCTTAGAATTATGGTTGCCTGAGCGGAGGACACGGGAGCGCCGGGAACCGGCTAGCCTTGAGAGGGCAGCCGGCGCCGGCTCCTGTTGCGCGCTTGCAGAACCGGGAGTTAGCGCCCTGGCCCGGCGCTATTCGTAGCGCACCCAGATGGGGCTCGACCAAGCCAACTGACCGTCAACTTGCTCGAGCCGAACGTAGTAGTAGGCCAGCGTCCCGGAGGGCTGATTCGTGTCCTGCCAGGTGAATTCCACCTGGCTGACCTCGCGGCCGGTTGGCCGGGCTCGATACACGTAGCCGTTGTTCTTAATGACCACGACGCGCTTGATGGGCCGGGTCCCGATGGTCTTCACATTCAGGGTCACCGAGCGCCTGGTGGTGAATTCGTCCCCCATTACGTGGTCCCCGGCGCGAACGTCCAGGATGATGTTATCGGTGGCCGCGTAGGAGTGGCGCTTCCGGAAGGCGTTCACCAGCGCCTCGCGGCCGGCATCCTCGGCGAGCACGACCGCGTAGCTCATGTGCGTGCTGACGTGGTCACTTGAACTCTCCACGCCGAGCCGATAGCCGCGGGCCCAGGCGTTCCAGACGAAACCGGCCGGCTGGTATCCGCCGATCTGCTGGGTGTCGCTGGGGCTGCGCGGGGCGCCGTAGTACTCATAGCTATGCCGGTGGCCCTGGTAGATCTCGACGACGGGGTCCAATCGCGCCACCGCCTTGCCGCGGCAGGTGAGCACGAGCCGCTGCCGCCGCTGCAGACGGCGTTCACCAAGTGAGGCCGGGCACCAATTCGGCGCCGAAGGTTGTGAAGGCGACGGACTGTTGAGGGGACTCACTGCTGAGCACCACTTCCCAGAGGAACTCAGCGGGATCCGTGTGGGTCACCTCGCTGATGCGTGGCCACGGTTCGGCCGGGCCCGCGGCGGTGGCTCGCTTGCGGGAGGTACCGTAGCAGACGAGCACATTGCCCGTTTTCGGCAGCCACTGGACGCTACCCATGGCGTAAGTAGTCACCGAGTTCTCACCCGGCCCCTCCGAGGCCCACACCTGCCGCACCGTGCCGTTGTTCTCGTCGATTGCGAACTCGG
The DNA here is from genome assembly GCA_964644025.1 of uncultured Solibacteraceae bacterium. Lineage (GTDB taxonomy): Bacteria > Acidobacteriota > Terriglobia > Bryobacterales > Bryobacteraceae > CAZXVW01. The sequence continues at coordinate 4,752 of CAZXVW010000242.1, forward strand.
CGGCCCGGCTGTAGCTGTCGGCGATCGGGACCAGGGGTTTGAAAGGCCGTCCCATCCAGATCCCGTTATTGAACACCATGAGGGTTCCCGCGGGAGTAAGGATGGGGCAGTGCTGGTACCAGGGCCAGTCGATCGCGCCTTCGGGCTTGAGAAGCAAGGGCCGGAATTTCTCGGGCCAGCCAGTAGGCTCGGAGAAGATCCAGCGAATCTTGCCGGTCCGATGGTCCAATTTCAACACAGCGCTTAACTTCCGCAGGTTCACTAGCACGGAATCATCGCGCTGGTCATAGAAAAGCCCATTTCCGTGAGTCCAGTCGAGGGTGCTGGGGAAGCCGCGCACCACCCAGTAGTTGTTCGTCGTCTGGTGGCCGATAAAGAACGGGTCCAAGTGCTCGAAAGTGTTCCAGCGCCAGACGACCTTGCCCTGACGAGTGAACTCGACGATTTCGTCGCCCATTACTTTCTGGGTCTTCCGGGGGGCGTTCGGATCGGTGTCGCTGGTGTAGTAGCCGTCGATTTGCCGGAGTTCGCTGCCCAGCACGAGCAGGTTTCCCGAAGGCAGTTCCTCGATGGCGTGGTGGAACGTCAAGGTATCGACGGGGATCGCCTCCGCCGCGCCTTGCGGCCGCCGGGCTGCGTACCATTCGGCGACGACGTTGCCGAGCATGTCGACCTCGACGGCGCGGGAATCGTGGGTCAGGTAGACGATGTGTCCGTTGCGCAAAGGCTCGAAGTCACTAATCCGCGCATCTGTCCGGTAGTACCAGGGAACCTCACCTTCAGCGTCAAGTCCCAGGAGAAGTCCGTAGCTTTGGCTGAAAGCGGCGTTGGTCTGCCGGCGGCCGATCTGGCCGGCCTGCCCGCCGGAAGCGGGGGGACGGCGCGCGCGGTTCCGCCGCACGCTCACAATTATGACACCGGGTTCCGACTGTTCCGGTTTGCTCCGGATGGTGCGGATGGGTGGAAATTCCGCCGGATCGGAGGGCAGCGGCGGCGTGGTGAATTCCAGCGTTTTCGGCGCCTGGGTCACCTCACCGGCCGCGTT
>CAZXVW010000243.1:0-5773 GCA_964644025.1 uncultured Solibacteraceae bacterium
GGCGCGAGGTTGAGCCCTTTGTGATGTATACGTGGTCTTTGCCGGGTGGTCTCGCTCTGCATTTGACATTGTCCCTGGTCGGCATAGCTTATGAAATAGGTGACGGTTGTCCGAGGGTCGGATGCCTCGGAGTGTTGTCGGCCGACGCGCCAGCAGGATAGATCGGGGCCTGCGGACCCGGGGGACGAGAAAGCGGTGCGATGACAACGAATGAAGGGACTATTCACATCAAGCCTGGGGATGTCATCCAGGCACCACGTTGGAAGCAGCCACTGAGGGTCGATCGGCTCGAGCCTATGGGCGAGAGCTATGTGCGGGTGGTTGGATCGTTGCTGGGCACCTCCCTGCACATCGACCAAATCCTGCCCAGGGCTGATCTGACCCAATTGCGGCGCTATAGGACCGAGATGCGTTTCGACGCGTCACCGCGCGACGTCTTTCTGGGGCTGGAGGCCAGACGTTACCGCTACGCCTCGCTGTACGATCCACTGTTGGCCATGAACATCTCCAAGATCGATCCGCTGCCCCATCAGATTGAGGCTGTGTATGGCTATATCCTGCATCAGCTACGGGTGCGCTTTCTGATTGCCGACGATCCGGGTGCTGGCAAGACCATCATGGCGGGGCTGGTGGTCAAGGAGATGAAGCTGCGCGGGCTGGTCAAGCGCATCTTGATCGTGGTGCCAGGGCACCTCAAGGACCAGTGGCGGCGTGAGCTGAAGGAACGCTTCGAAGAGAGTTTTGTGCTGGTGGATCGGCAGACCATGCGCAATCGTTTTGGCGAGAACGTGTGGGAGACCGAGTTTCAGGTCATCACCTCGCTGGACTTTGCCCGCCAGGATGATGTCATGGCCACGCTGGCCAGTGTGCATTGGGATCTGGTGATCGTGGATGAGGCCCATAAGATGGCGGCCTATCGCTACGGCCGGAAAGTTGAAAAGACCAAGCGCTACCGTCTGGGGGAGGTGCTGTCGCGCACCAGCACGCACCTGCTTTTCCTGACCGCCACACCCCATCGAGGCGATCCGGAGAACTTCCGTCTGTTCCTGGATCTGCTGCAGCCAGGTGCCTTTGCCACCACAGAGATGTTGGAGGCGTCGGTCCGTGCGGCGGACAACCCCCTCTTCATCCGCCGCCTGAAAGAGGACCTGAAGGACTTCGAGGGGCGGCCACTCTTTCTGCCTCGCCACGTGAAGACGCTGACGTTTACGTTGGGCGTGGAGTCTCCACCGGAGGTGGAGCTCTACAACGCGCTCTCCAAGTACGTGAACGAGCAATACAACAAGGCGCTGACCCGTGACAAGCGGCGCAACATCGCTTTCGCGTTGGTCATCCTGCAGCGGCGGCTGGCCTCCAGCACGTATGCCCTGTACCGCTCGCTGGAGCGAAGGCGGCGGCGCCTGCAGGAGATGCGCCAGCAAGCCGATGCCTTCGCATTGGGGCAACTCCGGGCGGCGCCCTCACAGGTGTTCTCACTCGATGAGGTGGAGGAGCTGAGTGAGGAGGAGCGCTGGCAAACGGAGGCGTTGTGGGAGACGCTCAGCGTGGCCGAGAACCGCGCTGAGCTGGAGGCCGAGATTCGCACCCTGGATGCCCTGCTGGAGCAGGCCAGGCTCATCATTGAGCGCGGCGATGAGGTCAAACTGCGACATTTCAAGGAGGCCCTCAACGAACTGCAAGCCACGGAGCCAGGGGAGAAGATACTGATCTTCACCGAATCGCGTGATACGCTTGATTATCTGACGCGTCGCCTGAGGGACTGGGGCTACAGGGTTTGCACCATCCACGGTGGCATGCCGCTGGAGGCCCGCATTGAGGCCGAGGGGATCTTCAAGAATGAGGCGCAGGTGATGGTGGCCACCGAGGCAGCCGGCGAGGGGATCAACCTGCAGTTCTGTCACCTGATGATCAACTACGATCTGCCCTGGAACCCCAACCGGCTGGAGCAGCGCATGGGGCGCATCCACCGCTATGGTCAGACCCGCGAGGTGACCATCTTCAACCTGGTGGCCAGTGACACCCGCGAGGGCCGGGTGCTGAAGCGGCTGTTTGAGAAGCTGGACGAGATCCGCGCCGCGCTGGGCAGCGACAAGGTCTTTGACGTGATCGACGAGCTGTTCCCCGGTCGCAATCTGGCGCAGTTGTTGACCGAGGCCGCGGCCAATGCGCGTACCCTGGACGATATCCTGCACGAGATCGATATCTACGTGGATGAGGCCTACATCGCCAACGTGAAGGCCAATCTGGGTGAGAGCCTGGCCACCCGCCACATCGACTATACCCGCATTCGGGAGATGAACGCTCAGGCCCGTGAGCAACGCCTGATCCCCGAGTACACGCAGGCTTTCTTCCAGCGAGCCTGGACCCGTCTCGAGGGCCGGATGCGTCCACGCCGCGATATGGGGCATCCTGGCTTCTTCACCGTCGACCGGGTTCCCTATGCGATCCGTGCCATCGCCGCGGACGACGAATTTCGGCGTCGCTTTGGCTCGCTGCAGCGACGCTACCCACTGATCACCTTCGATAAAGAACTGGCGATGCGCGAAGCGCGGGCCGTGTTTGTCTCCTTCGGGCATCCGCTCTTTGAGGCGGTGTTGCAGTGGGCCGAGAAGACCCTGATGTCGGCCCTGCAACAGGGCGCTACCTTCCTGGACCCCGACGGGCAGCGCGATGGCGTGCTGCTCTTCTTCGAAGGACAGATCTCGGACGGGCTGGGCGAGGTGGCTGGCAAGCGGCTGTTCGCGCTCTTCGTCCCCCGGAGCGGGGAGCCTATCGAGCCGATCAGCCCTGCGGTCATCTGGGACCTGGCGCCTGCTGACAACCCGGCTGAGGAGGATTTCGATGTGGCCGCCGTGCGGACGCAGGGGATCGCCTGGTTGATCCCCTATCTGGAGGCGTACAGGGAGGAGCTGGCCGCCGAGCGGGAGCGACAGGCCGAGATCAAGCGTAAATACGGCCTGGAGTCGCTGCGCTATCTGATCCTGGCGCTGGACAGCGATCTGATCCAGTTGCAGGAACGGGCCCTGGCAGGCGAGGACGTGGCGTTGGTCATCTACAACAAGCAGCAGCAGAAGGACGCCTATCAGGTCGCCCTGCGGGAGCTGCAGGACACCTTGACGCGTGAGGCAGAGTTGACGTTGGACACGCCGCGCTTCATCTCCGCGGTGCGCGTGCTCCCGTCCGTGGACCTGCCAGGCGCGGGCGAGGCGGAGATGCACTCCAGCGCCGAGGTCGAGCAGGTGGGCATGGAGATGACGCTGCGCTATGAGCGGGAGCATGGCCGTCGGCCGGAGGACGTGGCTGCCGAAAACCTGGGGTATGACGTGCGCTCGCGCGACCCGCGGACCGGCGCGGTGCGCTACATTGAGGTGAAGGCCCGTGCTAAGGTCGGATCCGTGGCCCTGACGCAGAATGAGTGGTTCAAGGCCCAGCGCTTTGGCGTGGAATACTACCTGTATGTGGTGCTCGACGCGGCCAGCTCCGATCCGCGTCTGTATATCCTGCAGGACCCGGCGGCGACGTTGGAGCCGGAGGAACACCTGGAAGTGCGCTACGTTATCTCCCCAGAGGCTATCGAGAAAGCGGCGCAGGAAGCTGTCTGACGAGGGTACATCTTGTTTCTGGGGCAAGAGGGAGAGAATGGTCTGGGGAAAGGCCCCTGCCTTCTCCGTATCTGCCTCCCTCGGTGGGACGTAGGGGATGGTTACACAGGAGGTGAGGGCATTGCCGTCCGCTATGTTGGGCGAAATTAATTTCGCCCTACTGAGCATTTGCCCCCCTCACCCTAGCCCTCTCCCCCGAGGGGGAGAGGGGATTGGGCAGAAGGCCCACTGACGAGCTGTGGTTGATCTGCTCTTTCATCGCGTCTATCGCGCCGACGAGATTCTGCGCGTGCTTGAGGAGCCAGAACTATGAGAGATGGCCGTTTCATCGCCGATGCCTTTACCGTCGAGGAAAGGAGACGCGCGGCCGGTCGGGGCCGTGTGGCGCATTCCTCACAGGTGGCCCTCTTTCCCGACACCAGCCCCGAGGCGGAGGCGGTGCTGATCGAGTTGTTGCGCCAGGCCCCGCCGTGGCGCAAGTTGCACATGGTGAGCCAACTGAACCAGACGGTGCGCACGTTGGCCCTCAGCGGGCTGCGCCAACGGTATCCCGAGGCCACCTCCCAGGAGTTGCGCCGCCGGCTGGCCGACCTGTTGCTGGGGCCTGAACTGGCCGCCCGCGTGTACGGCCCGCTGGAAGCGCAGGAGGATCCCGATGCTCTCTGAACCGATCGCCGTGACGTTGTTGGTCATCGAGGTGCTGGAGAGGCTGAATGTGCCATACTTGATCGGCGGCTCTCTGGCCAGTGCCGTGCACGGCGTGGCGCGGGCGACCGTGGATACCGACCTGGTGGCCGATTTGCATCTCGAACACGCCGTACCTCTGGCCCAAGCCCTGAGTGACATGTTTTACGTGGATGTCGAATCCATCCGGGACGCCATCCGCCGCCGCAGCAGTTTCAACCTCATTCACCTGGAGACCATGTTCAAGGTGGACGTTTTCGTCCGCAAGCAGCGTCCTTTTGACCAGGCGCAGTTCGAGCGCCGCGTAGCTCAGATTGTTGCCACCGACCCGGAACGCACCGCCTACGTGGCCACTCCCGAAGACATCGTTCTGGCAAAATTGGAATGGTATCGGATGGGCGGCGAGGTCTCGGACCGCCAGTGGCGCGACGTGTTGGGGGTGCTCAAGGTGCAGTGGGGACGGCTTGATTTGGCCTACCTCCGCCGGTGGGCGCCTGCATTGGGAGTTGCTGACTTGTTGGAGAAGGCTCTATCCGCAGCGGAACACAAGGAGAACGCATGACCGACCGTCGTCTCATCGAAGAGACCTTTCCCGTCAGGGAAGTGAGCCAACATTCGGCCCGCGAGAAGAACATCCGCCACGGGCATATCAGCACGCTGCACATCTGGTGGGCGCGGCGGCCGCTGGCCGCAAGCCGCGCCACGGCCTATGCCGCGCTGGTGCCGCCGCCCAGGGACATCCTGGACTGGCAGTGGCAGCGGGAGTTTGTCGCGGAGCTGAGCAAGTGGGAGAACTCACTCAATCCGTCGCTGCTGGCCCGCGCCCGTCAGGCCATCTACGCCGCCCACGCCGAGCGGCTGAGCGCGGAACTGGGCGAAGCGGTGACCGTCGAGGATATCGAGGCCGGCAGATATCCACCGCCGCGCGTGCTGGACCCCTTCGCCGGCGGCGGCTCCTACCCGCTGGAGGCGCTGCGCCTGGGCTGTGAGGCCTATGCCAACGACTACAACCCGGTGGCGGTGCTGATCCTCAAGGCCACGCTGGAGTTCCCGCAGCAGTACGGGCGGCCCTTCGAGGGCATGCCGGAGCACCTGTGGCGGGGCGATCCCGGTGAAGGTCCGCGTGCCAAGGGCGCGCAGGACCAGTTGTCGCTGGGGCTGGCGGGACCTGCCCCAGCCGATGCGCCGCCGGAGGACTTCAACCCGTTGCTGGCGGCGGTGCGCTACTGGGGGGATTGGGTGCTGGCGGAGGCCAGGAAGGAATTGGCCCCCTTCTACCCGCCCGCCGAGGAGGGCGAGACGGTGGTGGGCTACATCTGGGCGCGCACGCTGCCCTGCCAGAACCCGGCCTGCGGCGTGGAGATCCCGCTGATGCGCCAGTTCTGGCTGGCGAAGAAGGGCAGCAAAAAGCAGATCGCCCTGCGGCCGGTGACGCGCGGACCTGGCCAGCCCATTGAATTCGAGATTGTGGCCCGTGGCACCCAGGT
>CAZXVW010000244.1:0-5643 GCA_964644025.1 uncultured Solibacteraceae bacterium
AGATCCGGAACCGCTCCCCGTCCGGCTTCGCCAGGTGGCCGTCTTTCACGGTGATGAAGCCACCGGCGCCGGCGGGCTTGTCGAGCAGAAACGAGACATCAACGGCGCTCGCGGCGTTGTCCCGCCAGTCCATAGCGAAGGGCTTGAATTCCGGCCGTGGAACGGAGGCGCAGGAACACAACCACAGGAGCCCCGATCCCGAGGCCAGGATTTTTCGCCAGCCGCCATGTGGCCGGGGCCGCTTCATTTGAGGTGCTCGTCAAAGAACGCGCGGACTCGCTGGAGAAGCTCTTCCCGGCTCTCCTTGGCGCCCCGAAAACCGTGATCGCCAGCAATCACCTTGTGAAGAGTGCACTCGACGCCCGCCTTCTTCAAGGCGGCGTAAAGAAGCTCGCTCTGGTTGAAAGGGACGGTCTTGTCCACTTCGCCGTGCATGATCAGGAACGGCGGATCGTCCTTGCTGACGTACGTGATGGGATTGGCGCGGGCAACCTTGTCTTTGTTTTGCTGGATCGGGCCGCCGATGAAGCGGGACTCGGGCGAGTCGGCGGCGTTGTGAATGATGCGGCCGGGGAAGTCGTCCATGCGGAGAAAGTCCGTGGGGCCGAACCAGTCGCAAACCGCCTGCACGTCGCTGGAGGCCTTCTTGGTGATGGGGAAGGTGTCGAAGACCCCCGTGCCGTTGGTGACGCCCATCAGCGCCACCAGGTGGCCGCCGGCCGAAGAACCCCAGGCTCCGAAATGGTCCGGATCCACTCGGAAGCGTTTGGCGTTGGCGCGCAGGTAGCTTACGGCGGCCTTGCAGTCCTCGATGGCGGCCGGGAAGATAGCCTCACCGCTCAGCCGGTACTCCACGCTCGCCACCGCGTAGCCGTAACGCAGCAGTTCCAGCGCCCAACGGGGATTCTCCTTCGACCCGTTTCGCCAGCCCCCGCCATGGATCCAGATGATGAGGGGCAAAGCGCCAGCGGCCTTGGCTGGACGGTAAAAGTCCAGGTGCAGGTCCCGGCCGTTCACCGTGGCGTAGACAATGTCCTTTACCACCTGAGTGCCCGGCGGGAGTTTCGGAGCCGGATTGGCGGTGCGGCCACTACTGCTGGCCCGGTTGCGCGCCCGGTAGGCATCGTCTTCGGCGCGCGAAATGCGCCCATCGCGGTTGGTGTCGATGCGAGTGAACAACCGCTTGTTAAAGCGCGCGGGGAATTCCTCCGGGCTCAGGTAACCGTCGTGATTCTTGTCCCACCGGTCAAAAAGACTGGTTTGCTGGCGCGCTTGCGAAGGCGGCGCGCTCCGTCTTTGAGCCGCCGGCGCGACTCCGGCAGCCAACAACACGGTCCCAATCAGAATTACCAGCGGTTTCGGCATCGGAAATCTCCTTTCCCCAGTTAAACATAAAGCCGGGACGCAATCTATTCTCACTTCCGAGGATAGTACCGTGGCGAAGGCAAGGTAGGGTCCCTCCTTGGTTTTTTGGTATTCTAGTGCCGCTAACGGTTATGGCGCGCCGTCCGAGTTTCCCACGAATTTGCATCGCCCTCGGTTCCGCCGAGGCAGACACGTTGCTCGCGCGTGCTCGCCAGGAAGCCGACAACGGGGGAAGCTTTCTCGAGTTCCGCCTGGACTACCTGCGGCGGCCCAGCGAAGGCCCGCGCGTGATTCGCGCCTTTTGCAAAGAGTATCCCGAATGCCAGGTTCTGGCCACCTGCCGCCGGCAGCCGAGCGGGGGCCGGTTCCGCGGGACGGTCGACGAGCAACTCCGGCTGCTTGAAGCCGCCGCCGAGGCAGGAGCACGGGCTGTGGACCTGGAGATCGAGAGCGCCCAGCCGGCAGCAGGGAAACTGGACCGGCTCCGGGCCGGCGCCGACTTGATCGTCTCCTACCACAATTTCCACCATACGCCGGCAATGGAGGCGGTGTTGCGGCGCCTGAAGCGGATTGCCGCCGCCGCGTACAAGATTGCCGTCACGGCCCGAAAACCCACGGACATCCACCGGGTGCTCGCGCTGGCCAAGGCTCACCCCCGTGATCCGCTTGTCCTTCTTGCAATGGGTGAGGCGGGTTTCCCGACGCGCGTGGTCGCGCCGGTCTTCGGAGGGTTGTTTACCTACGCCGCTCCCTCAGGGGGCGAGGGAACTGCTCCTGGACAGGTTTCGGCGTGGCGGCTGCGACACCTTTACCGGGTGGAGAAACTCTCACGGGCGACGAGGATCTACGGCGTGATCGCCGACCCGGTGGGCCACTCCATCTCCCCGGCGGTGCACAACCGCGCGTTCCAGTCGCGGCGGATTGACGCAGTGTATCTGCCCTTTCTGGTGACACCGCCGCAGCTAAAGGATTTCTTCGGCATGGCGGAGAAGCTGCCAGTGACCGGGTTCAGTGTCACCATCCCACACAAGCAGAAGGTTCTGCGTTACCTCGACATTGTCGACCGGCTGGCGCGAAGGATCGGCGCGGCTAACACGGTGTGGCGCAAAGGCGGCAAATGGCGGGGCGTCAACACGGACGTCAACGGAGTAACCGCGCCACTCGCCCGGCGATTGCGGCTCGCGAAGGCCTCGGTGCTCATTGCCGGCAACGGGGGTGCGGCCCGGGCGGCGGCGTTCGCGCTGGCCGAGAAGGGCGCCAGGATCACCATCGTCGGGCGCAACCCTGAGCGCGCACGCAAACTGGCCCGGGCTTGCGGGGCCGAAGCCGTCTCCCGCGAGGAGCTCGCTGACCGGTACTTCGAGGCGGTGATCCACGCCACGCCATTGGGTATGTACCCGGACACCGACGGCTGCTTCTTCGAGGACCGCATCCCGGGGGAGATCGTCTTCGACATGGTTTACAACCCGCTGGAAACAGTGCTGCTGCGGCGGGCGCGGGAACAGAACAAGACCGTCATTGATGGGTTGGAGATGTTCATCGAACAGGCGGTCAGCCAGTTCGAGATCTGGACTGGCACCGCGGCCCCGCGAGCAGCGATGGAGACGGCCGCCCAGGAAGCTCTAGCGGGGCAGCCGGAGCCTATAATCAAAAAGTGACCGATGAAACAGGATCTGACTCGCAGGGAAGTGGCCGCTGCATTGCTGGCCGCCGCGCCGGCGCTCGCCGTTGACAACTCACTGCAAGCTCCGGCGGCACAGGCGGACCCGCTGGCGGCCGCAAGAAAGCAGCTTCGCCGGTCGCTCGAAAAGATGGAAGAATTCGACCTGCCAATGCCGGTGGAACCGGCTTTCATCTTTAAACCCTGACGGCCGGAGCGGAAGAGGCGCCCATGCCGCAGTTTACCGACGACATATTCTTTGCCACCATCTCGGAGCTGAATGCGAAGCTCAAAGCGAGGGAGTTCTCGGCCAAGGAGCTGACCCGTGCCTATTGCGACCGGCTGGAGAAGCTGGGCCCGGCGTACAACGCCCTGGCGCTCTCGCTGCGGAAACCGGCGCTGAAAAAGGCCGGGGAAGTGGACGGGGATCTCAAGCGCAAGCGCTTCCGCGGCCCCTTGCAGGGCATACCGTTCGGGGTGAAAGACTTGCTCAGCGTAGCGGGTTACCCGACCACGTGGGGAGCGCGGCCTTACGCGGGGCAGGTGTTCGACTATGACGCCACCGTCATCAAAAAGCTGGCCAAGACAGGTGCGATCCTGATCGGGAAGCTGGCGATGGTGGAGCTGGCCGGCGGAGGCGGCTACAGTCATCCTTCTGCCTCGCTGACCGGTCCGGGCCTGAATCCATGGGACAAGAGCCGCTGGTCAGGCGGCTCCTCTAGCGGACCGGCGAGCGCCGTGGCCGCGGGGCTGGTGGGGTTCGCGATCGGCTCGGAGACCTCCGGATCGATTCTCACACCGAGCGCGTTCTGCGGGGTGACCGGTCTGCGCCCTACCTATGGTTATGTCAGCCGGTACGGGGCGATGGCGCTTTCCTGGACGATGGACAAGCTCGGCCCTATGTGCCGGTCAGCGGAGGATTGCGGCCTGGTGCTGGAGGCGATTTCGGGCGGAGATTCCAACGACCCGGGCTCGGCCGGGAAGCGCTTCTACTACGCGCCGCGGTTCGCGCGCAAGTTTCAGGATCTCACCATCGGCTACGCGCCGGTCGACTTCGACGAGTGGCCGCCAGAGACCAGCCGGCCGGTGTTGCAACAGGCGCTGGCGGTGATCCGCGACATGGGCTTCCGGGTAAAGGAAGTCGAGCTGCCCGATTTTCCGTACGGGCCGGTGACCGGCACGATTATCGACGCGGAAGGCTCGGCGGTGTTCGAGCCGCTGATCCGGAGCGGGAAGGTGGACGAACTCGCCGACCAGGAGCAGATCGCCGGGCTCAAGGCCGGCCTCGAAATTCCCGCCAAGGACTACCTGCGGGCTATGCGAATCCGCCGGCTCATACTCGATGAATTCAAGAAGCTCTTCTGGGAGGTCAACTTCCTGGTGACGCCGACCCGCTTCAGCGTCGCGCCGGGCGCGCACGAACGGCTGGGCGAGGGTTCCCGGCAACAGCCCAAACCGAAATCGCGTGGATTGCGCGACATGATTCCGGCCGGCAACCTCGCCGGACTGCCGGCGCTTTCGCTGCCGTGCGGTTTCGATGGCGGGCTGCCGCTGGGCATCTCACTGGTGGGGCGGCCGTTTTACGAGAACACCCTGCTGGCCGTGGGCCGGGAGTTTCAGAAGCAGACCGATTGGCACCGGAAGCGGCCGCCCGGGGCGGGGTAGTTCGGTCATGGCGGACCCTGCGCAAGCTGAGGCTCCGCGAAAAACGGGCCGGAGAACCGGAAAGGGTCACCGCCTCAAGCCGCGGCGATCAGTTTCTCCAGGTACTTTTTCGATGCCAGGATATCCCGGGCCTGCTGCGGACCTTCGATCTCCCGTTCAATGGTGATCGCACCCCGGTAACCCAGTTCCTTGAGGCGGCGGATCACCGTCGGGAAATCCACTTTCCCCTGGCCGATGGGGACCTCTTTGCCCAGGTGTTTCGGATCGGTCGGAAACAGGCCGTCCTTGGCGTGGACGCCCCGGACGTGAGCGCCGAACACGTCCAGCGCATCCACCGGGTTCCCGGTATCGTAGAGGATCAGGTTGGCCACGTCCAGGTTGATTCCGAGATTGCCGGTACCGACGTCGTGCATCAGGCGCACCAGCGTGATCGGCGTTTCCTGACCGGTCTCGAACCACAGCATTCGGCCCCTTTGTTTGCAGTGGACAGCGATTTCCTTGACCGCCGCCACCACTTCCCCGTACACCGGGTCATTCGGGTTCATCGGGACGAATCCGCAGTGGGTATGGACGGCGGGGATGCCGCACTCGGCGGCGACGTCGGCCGCCAGCTTCATGGCATCGATACGGGCGCGCCGCGTTGCCTTGGGCACGAGCCCCACCGTCAAGGGACCTTCATAAAAGTCCCAGACCATTCGCCCGGGCCCCAGCTCCAGCAGCGCGGTAGCTTCGATCTGGTGCCGTTGCAGCGCGCGTTTCAACGGCCCGGCGGAATCCCGGGTGAGTCCGTGAAAGCCGATTTGACAGGTTGGAAAACCGAGCTTCTTCACCCTGGCGATGACAGCGTCCGGTGTTTCGCCTTTGCGCACCCAGGCCACGACGCCCAGCCGCATTGGCTTAGCTGTGGCGCGGGCTCGCTGCTCAGTCAGAACGCTTCCCACCGTGGCTGTTCC
>CAZXVW010000245.1:0-2215 GCA_964644025.1 uncultured Solibacteraceae bacterium
CCTTCCGGCGCCTGCTGGCTCCGGCCGGTCCCGTTCTGGAACATCGAGCGCCACTTCGACGACCGGGTGGCGCCGGGTAGGTGAGCCGACGCGGACCGTACCCTCCGTCTCCAGAAGCGCTGTCCCCGCGATGACGCCCCGCACCGGGGCAAACGCGGCCAGCACGGTAAACCGGGCGACGGGCCGGTCCGCCGCCACGGCCGCCACACCGACGGGTGGTTGGCGCCGCTTCGGCGAGCCAAGAAGAACCACTCCTTCCGCGTCCGGAAGTGCCGTACCAGTGTTGACGCCTCGGGCCAGGGGAAGCGCGGGCAGCACGGCGAACCGCGCCACGGGCCGCTCCACCAGGCCCGCGACATCAACGGGTGGCTGGCGCCGCTTCGGCGAGCCGACCCGAACAGCTCCGAGCGCGGCCGCTCCGAGCCGGCCAAGCAGCGTCTCACCGCGATCGCCCGCCTCCAGCCGCGTTTACCGCGGTTCTGAGCCACAGAGCCAGTCTGGCCGCTGGAGTCAGTTCGGGAGCCCGAGCGCCCCAACTCGCAGTCCCAACTCCCGTTATTCGGAGCGGGGAACCAGCGGCCGCTCCTCCCGGAGCACAGAGCTGCTTCGCGGCAGCCGCTCATCGCCGCGGTACCAATCCTCACCGCCGGCCGTGCCACGTTACCAAGCGCCGCGAACGCCCAGCCCCGTGCGGATCAGCCCGCCGATCGTACGGCAGCGCTCCACACCCCGCTACGGAAGCTCTTATCCGGGCAGCAGCAGGGGCGGCGGTATCTTCGGCGGTTCGTCACGATCCGGCAGCCGGTCGAGCGGCGGTATCTTCGGCGGCTCACGCGGCATGGGGAGCTCGCCCCGAATGAGCACGCCAGGCACGAGCCGGAGTTCCCGAGGCAGCGTTTCCCGTTCCACCAGGAGCGCGCCTGCTCCCAGCCGAAGCGTCGGGCACATGCCGAGCCGCCCCTCTAGTGCCGGAAGCGGGCGGAGTAGCGGGCGTTCGACCAGAGGATCGCGCTGAGCAAACGACGGCTTCTTCCCTCAATGAGGCCCGCCTCGGGGTGGGTGAAGGGGCGGGCCAATTTTTGGGCGTGAGGCTTTGTTTACATAATATCTGTTATCGGCAGCTAGCCTGCTATCTTGGGCGGAGGCCAAGACGCTGGCGCACCAGCCGGGCGGTCTGGGCCGCTTCCTGGATGCACAGCACCTCAAAGCCCGCTGCTTCCCCGCTGGCGACGCCGGCCGCGGAATCCTCAACCACCAGCGCGTGGCGGACTCCAAGCCGCTCGGCGGCAAGACGATACGGTTCCGGGTCCGGTTTGTGCCGTTTAACGTCTTCCCCGCAGATCACGACTCCGAAATAGCGGCGGATTCCGGCGGCCTCAAGCACGGGCTCAACTTCGGCGCGGCCACTTGAAGAGACGACGGCCAACCGGTAATCCCGCAGCTCATCCAGCAGGCGCCGGGTGTCGGCTGGCAGCGGCGGATCGGTGACGGCCCGCTCGCGGAACAGCTCGTTCTTCCGCCCGTATTCAGCCCAAAGACGGTCCAGCGGAACGGCAGGATTCGCCCTAGCGCCAAACAGTGCGAGCGTTTCGCGATCGGAAACGCCGACACAATGCCGCCGGTACGTCTCCCAATCCATGGGTACTCCGAGCGGTTCCAGCAGCTCGCGCCAGCAGGCGAAATGAAGCGGCTCGCTATCCAGCAGGACTCCATCGAAATCGAACAGAACGGCTTCAACCGGCATCGGTGCTAGTTCGGGAATGTGAGCGACCTTAGGATCTGCTCGAAGGCGGGCTGGTAGTCGCGAAACTGCGCCTGGGGCGCCACGAAGATCATGTGGTAGAGGCCGCGCGGCCGGGCCACGGTCAACAGCAAGTCGATTTCGCTCTGGCCGCCATACGGAGACTCGGAGGTGAGCGTGGTCAACAGCGCTGGATTGCCATCCACCCGCAGGCTTCGCGCCGGCCGGCCGCTTGGCTTCATGTTGGGGTTCGCCTGCCGAAGCCGCTCGATCAGCATATGAGTAACCTGCGGCAAATCAGTGGAATAGCCGCTGGGCTCTAACGTGTTACTTGCAATTACGCCGCACCCGATGGCGGAGCTGCTTCCCGAAGTCTGAACCAGGCCGCCTTGAGGTATGAAGCTGACTGAGGAGGCGTTGTCACCGCCGTAGACGTCCCACGTACTCGGGTAGGAGAGGACGAATTCCCTGCCC
>CAZXVW010000245.1:2315-5614 GCA_964644025.1 uncultured Solibacteraceae bacterium
GTCACCGCCGTAGACGTCCCACGTACTCGGGTAGGAGAGGACGAATTCCCTGCCCTGAAAAGACTTCAATCCCGCCGGTGGCGCCGTGGGCGCCGGCTGGCGTGGCGGGGGCACGCGTGCCGATGGTGCCGGCTTACCGGGCTGCGCGGGGGCTTTCTGAATTGGTGCCGGCTTGATCTGCTTCAGGATCGCCTGGATGCGAGGGAGTTTGCCGGTACCGGCGTTATAAGTGCGCCGGGGAAAATACTGGATCGCTTCCTGGATGCGCTTCATCCGGTTTCCGGGATCGGGATGGTCAGAGAGGAACTGCGCCAGGCCGCTTCGCTTGCCCGTCTCGGCCTGAAGTTTCTCGAAAAAGCGGGCCATCTCGATTGGGTTGTAGCCGACACGGGACATGATCCGCGCACCCAGCAGGTCCGCCTCCCGCTCGTGAGTGCGGGAAAATTTCAGCAGCACGGAATTCGCGCCGAAGCCGATACCCAGTTGAGCGAGCTGCGCCATAAGGGAGCCCCCGCCGAGCAAGCCGCCGCCCAGCATGGCGCCCAATTGCAGCAGGTTGGCTTTCGAGGCCTGATTGGTGCCGTGGCGAAGAGCGACGTGGGAGATCTCGTGGCCCATCACCCCGGCGAGCTGGGCCTCGTTTTCGGCGGCCAGAATCAGGCCGGTGTGAATGTAGGTAGGCCCGCCCGGCAAGGCAAACGCGTTGATGCTGTCGTCAAGCACTACCTTGAACGTGTACGGGAAATCGCCGGCCTCGGGAGTGGAAGCCAGCCTGTTGCCAATCGTCTGAATGTAGCCCACCACTTCCGGGTTGCTTACCAGCTTGACCTTTTTCTCAATCTCCTTAGCTCCCTCACGTCCGATCTGAATGTCCTGCTGCTTGGAGAACAGATTGAAACCGGGTTTTGGAATCCGCTGGGCGTAAGCGGCGAAGCTGGCGCACACGACCGCGGCCAGCAGGAGCCGGCTCCGGCGAACGGGGTTTCCAGTCACTTACTGGGCCTCCTCTCACTATTATTGTCTGATGTGCGGCGCCGCGAATGCGTTGCTCAAGCCGCGGGCCGCCCGTGGCGGAGCCTGCCGGCGGGCGGCGGACCGGCACCCGTATCGCGGCGACTCTGTCAGCCCGGCAGCGCCCGATGTTGCACCGAACGCTGTGGGCTATAATAGCGAAATGACGCCCACAGAGAAAATCTGGCACAACGGCCGCTTCATCGATTGGGACGAGGCAAAAATCCACGTCCTGTCTCATGTTGTCAGCTACGGGAGCTCGGTGTTCGAAGGGATCCGCTGCTATGAGACCGCTTCCGGCCCGGCCATCTTCCGGCTGCGCGATCACGTCCGCCGGATGCTGGATTCGGCGAAGATCTACCGGATGGGGGACATCGGCTTCAGCCTAGAACAGCTTGCCGGCGCCATGGTGGAACTGGTGCGCGTCAACCGCCTGCGCTCCTGCTACATTCGGCCGATTATCTTGCGTGGCTACGGCTCGATGGGCGTGGACGCGCGGCAGAACCCGATTGAGGTCTTCATCGCCTGCTGGGAGTGGGGCAAGTACCTCGGCGAGGAAGCGTTAGCCAACGGCACCGATGTCTGCGTCTCGAGCTGGATGCGCATGGCTCCGAACACCCTGCCGGCCTTGTCGAAAGCCGGGGGCAATTACCTGAACTCCCAACTGATCCGCATGGAAGCTAACGTCAACGGCTACCAGGAGGGCATTGCGCTGGATGCCTCCGGCTACGTGAGCGAAGGTTCGGGCGAGAATATCTTCGTGGTTCGGGACGGTAAGATCCACACCCCGCCGCTGGGCAACTCGGTGCTGCCGGGCATCACCCGGGACTCGGTTTTGAAGCTGTGCGCGGATCTGGGCCTTCCAGTGGCCGAGACGCTGATTCCCCGGGAAATGCTTTACATCGCCGATGAAATCTTCTTTACCGGCACGGCCGCCGAGATTACTCCCATCCGCTCAGTCGACAGGATCACAATCGGCCTTGGGCGTCGCGGTCCGATTACCGAGAAACTCCAGAAGGCCCTGTTTGCCATTCTGGACGGCAGCGCCGAGGACCGTTACGGATGGCTTACACCGGTGCCGGCGGCCGACTCCGTGGAAGCGAAACCCTAGTCAGAAAGTCTTAGGGCAGCCGGGGGGCCTTCCGCGGCAGGCAATCCGGCTGCCCTTTGAACTGATCCGCAGGCGCCGTGCAGGCGGCCACCTCCCCCGAGATTATCCGCACCGCTCACGCCCGCAAGGGATCTGCCGTAGTTGTATCAGTGTTTCCCGGGCCGAGTCCAGCCCAGAAGGCCGAATTCGCAGCTTTATCAACAGGTTTTTTTCTTCGTAGAATCATTGGCATAGCGGGATCATCTTGTGCGAAAGTTGTGGATAAGACATGGAAGCTAAAAAATGTTTTGGCGTCGACGCCGTCGGCGGAGCCCATGTTGCGGTAACTTTCCTCCGTAGCCTGCAGTTGGTCGATACGCTCATCCGGCCCCTCGGGGACGCGCCGTTGCTGGCGCCGGGTTGGATCGACCTGCAGGTGAACGGCTACGCCGGCGTTGATTACAACTCGCCGGAGGCCCCGCCCGAGGAGATCGCGCGCTCGATCCGGGCGCTGTTCGCCACCGGCGTGACCCGTTTCTTTCCGACCGTCATCACCGGTTCTCCGGAGGCGATGACCGGCGCGCTGCGGAACCTCGCCGCCGCGAAGAGAACCTTGCCGGAGGGTGCCGCGATGGAGGGCTTCCACGTGGAAGGCCCGCATATCTCACCCGAGGACGGGCCGCGCGGCGCTCACCCTCGCCGCTGGGTCCGCCCGCCGGACATCGAGGAATTTCACCGCTGGCAGGAAGCGGCGGAAGGCAACGTGCGCCTGGTCACGTTATCGCCGGAGTGGCCGGAGGCGCCGCACTACATTGAAGCGTTGCGGCGCGAGGGCGTAGTGGTCAGCATCGGCCATACGCAGGCCACCAGTGAACAGATCGCCGCGGCGGTCCAGGCCGGCGCCACCATGTCCACCCACCTTGGCAACGGCGCGCCCATGTTCATCCGCCGGCATCCGAACTACATCTGGGATCAGCTCGCCGAGGATCGGCTGGCGGCTGGATTTATCGTCGATGGCATTCACCTGCCGCCGGCGTTCCTCAAGGTGGCCTTGCGGGCCAAAGGCCCCGAGCGTGCGGTTCTGGTCACCGACGCCGTAATGCCGGCCGGCTGCGAGCCGGGCCGTTACCGTCTGGGCGACATCGAAATTGAACTGCACGCGGACGGCCGGGTGACGCTGGCGGGACAGGAGCGGTTG
>CAZXVW010000246.1:0-5607 GCA_964644025.1 uncultured Solibacteraceae bacterium
CGAGGCGCTCGATCGCAGCCAGTACGCCGGTAACACGATCATCGTGTTCTGGTCCGATCACGGCTGGCACCTCGGGGAGAAGAACCACTGGCACAAATTCACCCTCTGGGAAGAGGCGACCCGCGTGCCCTTCATCATCGTGGCTCCCGGCGTGAGCTCGGCGGGTGCCCGGTGCAAGCGGGCCGTGAGCCTGGTGGACATCTTCCCCACGCTCAACGATCTGTGCGGTTTCGCCCCAATCGCCTCGCACGACGGCGATAGCCTGGTGCCGCTGCTGCGCGATCCGGCGGCGCGGCGCGAGCGGCCCGCCATCACCCAGTACCAGCCCGGACAGTGCGCCGTGCGGACCGACCGCTACCGCTACATCCGTTACTCAGACGGCAGCGAGGAACTCTACGATCACCAGCGCGACCCGCATGAATGGGTGAATCTGGCCGGTAACCCGGACTACGCTCGCGTTAAGGCGGAGCTGGCCCGGTGGGCAACCAGCGAATGGGCGGAACCGGCCCCGAGGAAGAATGCCTATCGCTTCGACCCGGAAGCGTTCACATGGACGGACAAGAAGACGGGCCGCGTCATCCGCGGCAAATGAGGAGTGCGACGGCTGTTCGCCGCCGTGATATGGAGCAGATCGCATGAAACAACTGAACAGAAACAAGCTCTGGACGCCGTTGATTCTCGTGGCCGCCGCGGCCCTGCTGGCGGCCGCCGGTTGCTCGCCTCCGGCGGCCCGGAAGCCGGCGACCGGGAAACCGAACTTTGTCTTTATCCTGGTTGATGACCTGGGATGGACGGACCTCGGCTGCTACGGCAGCACTTACTATGAAACTCCGAACATTGACCGGCTCGCCAGCGAGGGCATGCGGTTTACCGACGCCTATGCCGCTTGCCACTCCTGCTCGCCGACCCGGGCCAGCATTCTCACCGGCCGCTATCCGGCCCGTACTCATCTCACCGACTGGATACCAGGACGAACCCCGCCGGGAGCAAAGCTCAAGATCCCCAACTGGACCAACTTCTTGCGCCGCGCCGAGGTGACGATCGCTGAGGCGCTGAAACCGGCCGGTTACGTATCAGCCAGCATCGGAAAGTGGCACCTTGGCCAGCGGGGCTGGTGGCCGGAGGATCAGGGCTTCGACGTCAGTTTCGGCGGCAGCCACATTGGTTCCCACGGCAGCATGTTTCCACCGTATTGGTCCGAAGAACGCAGAAAAGAGTTGGACTTTCCCGGAATCCCCGATCCCGTGCCCGGCGAGTACCTTACCGACCGGCTCACGCGGGAAGCCGAGGCGTTCCTGGAAAAGAACCGGGACCGCCCATTCTTTTTGTACCTGTCGCATTATGCGGTCCATACCCCGATCCAGAGCAAGCCGGAGGTCGTAGCGAAGTACCAGGCCAAGAAACCCTCCGGGCACCACCACAACCCGAAGTACGCGGCGATGGTCGAGGGAGTCGATGACAGTGTGGGCAGGATCCTGGCGAAGCTCGCCGAACTGAACCTGGTTGAGCGGACGGTCGTGGTTTTCTTCTCCGACAACGGGGGACTGTCGAAAAACGGCCGGATCACGTCCAACTTCCCGCTCCGGGGCGAGAAAAGCTCGATGTGGGAAGGCGGAGTGCGCGTGCCATTGATTATCAAGTGGCCCGGAGTGGTTCACCCCGGCTCGGTTTCCCATGAACCGGTGATCAGCGTCGATTTCTTCCCCACCCTGCTCACGATAGCCGGCGTGAGCCCGCCGGAAGGGGTGACCTTGGATGGCGTGAGCCTGGTGCCGTTGCTCCGGGGCGAGACCGGATTCCACCGGGGGCCTATCTTCTGGCACTCGCCGCACTACAACGCCCACACGCCGGTGATCACGACGACCCCGTACGGCGCGGTGCGGGACGGCGACTTCAAACTCATCGAGTTCTACGAGGACAACCACGCGGAACTCTACAATCTGAAGAATGACATTGGTGAGACGACGGACCTCGCGGCGCAGATGCCCGGGAAGACGCGCCAGCTTCGCCGGGAGCTGCACGAGTGGAGAGACTCTGTCGGCGCCCAGATGCCGACGCCGAATCCCGACTATGATCCCGTCAAGTATCGCGAGTATAAGGAGAAGAAACTGTGGAAACCGGTGGGGCCGTACCAGCAGCACACGACTTTCGCCACGCAATGACCTTTTCCGCCCAAGCCGCCTGTTTCCTCATGCTCCTGCTGTCGCCGGCCGCTCTGGCCGGCGATTATTACACCTGGCGCGCGCTGGCCCCCTTGCCGGAGACGCACGGCGTCGCCGGCTCATTCGCCGGGGTCAGCAACGGCGCGCTGCTGGTGGTGGGCGGGGCTTACTTTGAGACGCCCCCGTACGCGGGGGGCGAAAAGATCTGGAGCGGCCGGATCTTCGTGCTGGAAAGCCCCGATGGCGAATGGCACGCCGCCGGCGCGCTGGATCATCCGCTGGCCTACGGCGGCTCGGTCACTGCCGGTGACGGAATCATTCTGATCGGCGGCTCGGACGGGCGCCGCCATTACGCGACGGTAACCCGGCTCGAATGGGTCAACCGGACAATTCAGACCGAAGAACTCCCCGCCCTGCCCCGGCCCTGCGCCAACCTTGGCGCCGCGCTGCTGGGCAACGCCATCTACGTGGCGGGCGGACAGGCGGCGCCGGACTCCCCCGCCGCCCTGCACTCGTTCTGGCGCCTGCGCCTCGACGTGCGGCCCCTCCGCTGGGAGGCGCTGGAGCCGTGGCCCGGACCGGCCCGCATCCTCCCGGTGGTTGTCGCCCAGGACGGGGCGGTGTACGTGATCAGCGGCGCGGAACTGCTCCCCGATCCCGGGGGGAAACCCACCCGCCGCTTCCTCACCGACGCCTACCGCTACCGGCCCGGCGAAGGATGGGAGCGCATTGCCGAGATCCCACGGCCCGCGGTGGCCGCGCCGGCGGTGGCCGAGGGGCCAAGTCACATCATGGTCTTCGGCGGCGACGACGGCGCGAATTTCTTCCGCCAGGCGGAGCTCAAGGACCGCCATCCCGGTTTCCGCCACGACATCCTCGCATACCACACCATCACCGGCGAGTGGGCGGAAATGGGCTCGATGCCGTTCAGCCACGTCACCACGCCCGCCCTGTGGTGGCGCGGCGAGGTCATCATTCCCAGCGGCGAGGATCGCCCCGGCCACCGCTCGCCAGAGGTCTACGCCGGTGCCCCGGCCACACCGAAGGGCCATTTCTCCGGGCTGGATTATACGGCGATGGGATTGTACCTGGCCTCGCTCGCCCTGATGGGTCTTTACCTGTCCCGGCGGGAGAAGGGAACGGCTGACTTTTTCCTGGGTGGCCGCCGCGTGCCGTGGTGGGCCGCCGGTCTGAGCATCTTCGCCACCCAGCTCAGCTCGATCAGCTTCATGGCCATCCCGGCCAAGGCCTACGCCACTGACTGGATGTACTTCCACGCCAACGTGGCCATTGTGCTGATCGCACCGGTGGTGGTCTTTTTCTACCTCCCCTATTTCCGGCGGCTTAACATCACTACCGCTTACGAGTACTTGGAGGCGCGCTTCAATCTGCCGGTGCGGCTGTTCGCCAGCGCCGCCTTCATCCTCTACCAGCTCGGGCGGATGGCTGTGGTGCTGTTTCTGCCCGCCATCGCGCTGTCGACGGTGACCGGCATCGACGTCTATGTCTCGATTCTCGTCATGGGCCTGCTGTGCACCTTCTATACCGTGCTGGGCGGCATTGAGGCAGTGATCTGGACCGATGTGCTCCAGGTGGCCGTGCTGCTCGGCGGCGCCTTGCTCAGCCTGGCGTTCATCGTCGTCGACAGCGGCGGCCTGGCGACCGTCTTGCATACTGGGCTGGCGGATTCCAAGTTCCGCGTCGTGGACTGGAGCTGGGACTATACCACGCCCACGCTCTGGGTGGTTCTCATCGGCGGCATGTTCGCCAACCTGGGTCCTTACACCTCGGACCAGACAGTGGTCCAGCGCTACCTGACCACGAAGGACGAGCGGGCGGCTGCACGCTCCATCTGGACCAACGCCTGGCTGGTGATCCCGGGCACGATCGTCTGGTTCGGCCTGGGCACGGCGCTTTACGTGTTCTACAAGGGGCATCCGCAGGCGCTCGACCCGGCCGTTTCCACCGATGCTATCTTTCCGCTGTTCATCGCCCAGCAGTTGCCGGCCGGCATCTCCGGACTGATCATCGCCGCTTTGTTCGCGGCGTCCATGTCCACGCTGGACAGCAGCCTGAACAGCGTGGCCACCGCCGTGGTCACCGACTTTTTCCGGCGGTTCCGCCCGCGGGCTGCCGATTCGCTGTGCCTGCGGCTGGCCCGCTGGCTGACGGCCTTGCTCGGCGTGCTGGCTACAGCCACCGCGGCGCTGCTGGCCGCCGCGGACGTCGGTTCGCTGTGGGACGTTTTCCAGGAAGTGATGAGCCTGTTTGGCGGGGCGCTGGCGGGCCTGTTTGCCCTCGGCATCTTCTCCCGGCGGGCCACCGGTCCGGGAGCATTGGTAGGAGCAGCCGCCAGCGTCGTGACGCTGTACCTGGTGAAGACTTACACCCCGGTGCACTTCTTTCTGTATGCCCTGGTGGGCGTGCTGACGTGTATCATTGTGGGTTACGCGGCAAGCCTGCTCCTGCCCGCAAGGGCAAAGAACCTGGCTGGCCTTACCATTCTTACGAAAGGAAGAAACAATTGAATCTCTGCGGTATCTTACCGGCGATTGTGACGCCCCTCGATGAAAATGAGGCATTTGTTTCGCAAAGTTTTGAGCTGCTCCTCGAGCGCCTGTACGTGGCGGGCGTCGACGGGGTTTATGTCAGCGGCCAGACCGGAGAAGGCTTGCAACTCCGGGTCGCGGAGCGCGAAAAGGTGATCGAGGCGGCGGTGAAGAACTCCCCCGCCGGCAAGCTCGTCATCGCCCACGTGGGCGCCTGCCAGACCGGCGACGCGTTGCGGCTGGCGAAGCTGGCCTCCCGGGCCGGCGCCACCGCCGTCAGCAGCCTGCCGCCGCTCGGCGCGTATTCGTTCACCGAAGTTAGAAACTACTACGCCGCATTGGCGGCCGCCAGCGAGTGCCCGGTGCTCGTGTACCACTACCCGGAAGTCTCAGCGGCTACCGCAACGATCGAGACGCAGCGCGAACTGCTCCGGATCCCCAACATCATCGGGCTGAAGTTTACCGATTCCGACCTCTACACACTGAACCGGCTCAAGCACAACGGTGCCGTGGTCTTCAACGGGCACGACGAAATCCTGGCGGCGGGACTGCTGATGGGCGCCGACGGCGGCATCGGCAGCTTCTACAACCTGGTGCCGGAATTGTTCGTCGCGCTTTACCGCCAGGCGCACGCGGGAGACTGGGCCGGCGCCCGCGCCACCCAGGAACGAATCAACGAGCTCATCGAGCTGACGCTCCGCTTCCCCATGCTCCCCGCCATCAAGACGATGCTCGGCTGGTCCGGTATCCCCTGCGGGCCGTGTGCGGCGCCGCGGCGGCCGCTAACCGGGGAGGAGGAATCGCGGCTGGCCGCCATGCTGCGCAACTCCAGCTTCGCCGGCGCCCCGTTCGCCTCGCCGCCGGGCAGCGGCGCCTAACGGCCGGACCCTTTGCCC
>CAZXVW010000247.1:0-5603 GCA_964644025.1 uncultured Solibacteraceae bacterium
GTTTCCGCCCACGCGCCGGCCGGATTTCCGCCAGCTCGCCATCGAGCGCCTGCTCCAGATGCTGTATTCCTACGGCGTCGAGAAGAAGAACATCCGGCTGATTTGCGCCGTGGCCATGCATCGCAAGATGAAGCCCGACGAGCTGGAGTACATGGTCGGCCGGCGCGTCATGCGTGAGTTCTATCCGCACCAGCTCGATAACTCCGACTCCGAAGACCACGAAAACATGGTTGACCTGGGCGAGACCAGCCAGGGTGAGCCGGTCTACATTTCCCGCTACGCCGTCGAAGCGGACCTGGTGATCTACGTGGACACCATCCAGATCCCCTTGAACGCGGGCCACAAGTCAGTCGCCGTGGGCCTGTCCGGCTATAAGACGATCACCTGCCACCACAACCCGGAAAAGACCGCCGAGTCTCCCCACGTCATGCAGCCGGAAGGTTCGGAAATGCACGCCACCATCGAGCGGATCAACCGGGTCGTGCAACAGCATTGCCGGGTGATGGTGCTCGAAGCGCCGATGAACAACGCCATTTATCCGCCTTACATGTCCTACATCGGCAAGCCGCCAGAGCGCTCGAACTGGCTGGAACGCATCCTGCACGCGACCACTCCCTACAGCATGGCCCTGCTTCCCGAGCCCGCGCGCCGCTGGATCATGCACAATATCCACAGCGCCTACGATCCGATTAACGTGTATGCGGGCTCGGTGGATGAAGTTCATCCCCATACGCTCGCTGACATGCGGCGCCAGATGTCGGTCCAGGTGACTCGCCAGTACGACACCCTGGTTTTCGGCCTTCCGGATCTGAGTCCTTACGCGGTGAACGCCCGGATCAACCCGGTGCTGGTGGTGAGCGACGTTCTGGGCTACGTGTTCAACTGGTTCTACGAGCGCCCGTACGTCAAGCGCGGCGGCGTGGTGATCATCATGAACCCCGTCTACGAGATCTTCCACCCGGAGTTTCATGTGCCCTACCAGCGTTTCTACGAGGAAGTGCTGGCCGAGACCGCCGACCCGTTCGAGATGAGAGAACGGTTCGAGAAGCAGTATGCGGTGGATCCCTACCTGATCGACTGCTATCGCCACAAGTGGGCCTACCATGGCGCGCATCCTTTCACCGTCTGGTATTGGGCCACCTATCCGCTGAAGTATCTCTCCAAAGTAATCCTGGTAGGCCCGAAAACGGACCGGCAATCACGGCGGCTCGGCGTGGATTGGGCGCCGAACCTCAATGAAGCCCTGGAGATGGCGCGGCAAGCATCGGGAGGCGATTCAGTCGTCGCCATGACCGTGCCGCCCTTCTTCTATACCACGGAGAAGCCGGTACCGTGAGCCGCGGCCCCGCCCGGCCCTAATCCGGAACGTACTGGCGCAGAAAACGGTGGGCCATACGGAACCCCTCGCAATAGGCTTCGCTGAAGTCGTCGCCGGGATAAGGGAAGCCGTAGAAGCGGTCCTCGTGCTCGATGTTCATCGCGCCACCGTAGCCGCCTTCCATCAGTACGGTGAAGAACGCCGCCCAGTCGATCGAGCCTAACCCGGGTAGCCGGTAGCGCCACCAGGTGGCGCCATTTGGGGGATTGATGCCCACCCTTCTCAGCACGTGCCAGAGGATCTCGGTGTCCTTCAGATGCACGTCGTAAATCTTGCTGACGAAATCCCGGGCGCATTGAATCGGGTCCATCATTTGCCGCACCAGGTGAGACGGATCATACTGCAGCCCCACGTAAGGGGAGTCCCGGAACGCTTTGAACAGGGCCTCGAAACCCACCGGGCCGGTGGCCAGGTTCACCGGCCTGGCGGCCGGGCCGGGCCAGGGTTCCCACAGGATCTTGAGGTTGTGCTTTTCGCACAGCGGGAAGTAGTTCTCCTCGTAAACGCGGACCACCTCGTCCACCTGTTTCTGGAACGGCTGGCCCGCCAGGAACCCGGACACAGTCGCCACGTAAGGCGTTCCGAGTTCCGCCCCGAGTTCCAGCACCTTGACGAAGTAGGCGATCTGCTGCTTCCGCCGCGCCGGGTCGGCGTCCGTGTGATTGACTACCGTGGCCACGTTGGAAAGGTACAACCCCGAAGCCTGGACCGCCGCCTTCACCTTGGCGATGTCGGCCGGGGTGGCCTGGTTCATATCCAGCGCCGTGCGCGGATTGGCCCACAGGCCGATACTGGTGAATCCTTCCCGCTTGGCGAAATCCAGGTTCGCCTGCGAGAACTTTCCTAACACGCCGAGCTTCGGCTGCCAGGTTTTCGTCTGCGGCCGCCGCCCCCGCTGGGCCAGGGCCGCGCCCGGAGCAAAAGCGGCGCCGCCGGCGCCCGCCATCGCCGCCAGCAGGTCACGGCGGGAGACGGACGAGCGGTGAGGAGCTGTTTGCGGCATATCAATGCTCTCCTTGTTTCGAGTCCCTCATCATCGTACACCATGAGTGGGTGTTTTTCGTGCACGTTGATGACCTCGGCTAACTTCAAATGAGAAGGGAAAGGGGATGCTACATCGCACACTTTTTCTCCTAGCGGGCCGGGCGGCCGCCAAGCTTCCCAGGCACTCGAACTCATCAACACTCAAGGAACAAGGCCCGCGTCATCCGCGGACCTTGTTCCCTGCACTTTGCCACGCTGATCGGCAGCTCAAAAGATGAATTTGAGCGCCAACTGGATCTGGCGTTCCGCACTTTTAGTCTGGACCCGGCCAAAAGATCCGCTTGTCGGATTCGTGTTTGGATTGTTCCAGTTCGGGTGGTTCGGGAAGTTGAATATCTCACACCGGAACTGGAATCGGGTCGTCTCGGTGACCGGAAAATTCTTGCGAATACCGAGAGTCCAGGTCTGGAATCCCGGCCCGCGGAGAATATTCCGGCCTGCGTTGCCAAAGGTGCCTTTTGCCGGCTCCGAGAATACCGATGGGTCAAACCAGAAGTTCTGGTCGGCGTTCGATTCAGAGAAGGCACGTTCGCCACGCGGAATGATCGGGTTCCCGTTCACGTCCCACGGTTGATTTCCGTTACCGGGGCCCACACCGGCCACGTCCTTGCTGCGCCACACGCTGAGAGGAGCACCGCTCTGGAACTGCGTCACACCGGAGAGCTCCCACCCGCCAAGGACCTTACCGAATGCGGAGGTGTTGTTCTTTAAGAACGGCAGCTCGTAAATGTAGTTGATGATGAGGATGTGGGGACGGTCGTTGCTCGAGATCGCGCGGTAGCCGTGGTCGTCGTAAGCGTTGAACAGGACATCGCGCCAGGAGCTGGCGGTGTCGATATTTTTCGACCAAGTGTAAGATAGGCCAAATCCCAGACCGCTTGTGAACCGGCGCTCGACCTGGAGCTGGAAGCCATGGTAGTGCGCGCTCCCGGTGTTCTCAGAAAGCCGGACAATTCCCATCCCGTGATACGGTCTCAGGGCGTCCGGGTTCACTCCGGGATTGGCCTGGAGCGTCCCGGGGAGCAACGAGTTAATGTTGCGCTCGCGCGTGATGTAGTAGCCGCGCCGGCCCACGTAAGCCGCCTCTACGGTTATCGCTCCGGGAATTTCCCGCTGGATCGCAAAATTCCAGTTCCAGGCTGTAGGAAGCTTGTAGATTGGATCCTGCGCGGTCATCATGAATGGGAATTCTCGCTTAGTCCCGCCGATACCGGAGGGATCATCGGCGAAACCGTAGGTCACGCCGACCATTTCCTGGATTGGCGGATTCCCACCCAATAGAACGCTGCCCAACGGGCCTGTGCGGTTGTGGAACATGCCAGCACCGGTACGGATAGCAGTCTTGTCGTTCACTTTGATCGCGATGCCGAGCCGCGGAGCGAAGACGTTTTTGTGCGTCTTCGAAAAGCCTCTCGGCAAACCGTGGAACAGACGGTCGAACTCAGGATTGCTGGCGGCGTCCACACGGCCGATCGCCGCTTTTGGCCACCCGTCTCCAGGAAGGACGACTCCATTGTAGCGATCGCCACTCAAAATATAGCCGCCCTTGGGATCTACGACAGCCCGGTTGGCGGGGTCGTAGTAATCCGGTTCGAACGAGGCAATATTGTTCCATAGGCTGTACCACCGCGGCCACAACTGGTAGCGCACGCCATATTCCACCGTCACGCTCGGAACCACTTTCCAACTGTCTTGAATGAACGCGTCAAAGCCGGTTGCCCTGTACGGCGTGTAAGCGCGCCGGCTGATCTCAGCATAGGTATCGAAGACCCCGAGCGCGGCGTTGGCAATGGCAAGTCCTGTCGCCATGGGATGCCCGCTGTCTTTGAACGTAAATTTTCCGTTCTGGTTGTTACTGGCGCCAGGCACGCTGGCTTGAACGTTGATCTGATCGCGGTCGTTCTCACCCGAGCGCTCGATAAACACACCGAACTTGATCGTATGATCGCCCAGAATCTTCGTTACCTTGTCGGACCAGGTGAAGATCGGTCCCGTTGACGACGCCGGGTACGGCCCACCATCCATAGTGGAAAAGTTCGAAATCGCAATGGTCGGGATCTTATCATCCACGTCCTTGGTGCCAGGGTAAATGTAAGGGTAGTTGATTCCGAACTTCGTGCGGCTCATGTATTCGATCGGCATGAAGACCCGGTCCACGTTAGCCGAGAAGGAGAGTTCGTTGATCAGTGTCGGGCTGAACGTGCTGGTCAGGCTGATGATGGACGTGCGGTTGGGACGATCGAAAATACGCCTGACTCGATCGAAGGTGCCACGGAAGGGCTCTTTTTGATGGAACTCAAAAAAGGTGGCCCGCATGGAGATGTTGTGTTTGTTGCTGAGGTAGTAGTCAACCTTTACCGTGCTCTTTCGCGTGTCCCTGGGCTCGGCTCCGGCGCTAATCCAGTTGCTGGTTCCCAGTTGGAATCCAGGCGTCGGAAGTGGATACGTGTTCAACAGGCCAATCCCGTTCGGACTGAGACGGGAAGAGGGAATAATGTTGTCCGGGAACGGCGCTCCGCTGTCCGGATCTTTCACAGTTCTGACCTTGTTAAAGTAAGGGTTCGAGGGATTCAGTAACTCGCTGAAATCGCCGGTACGCATGGCGGCTGAGGGTACCGTGGCGGTATGGGTCTGGTACCGCCGCCAGCGAATCCATTCCTGCGACCAGAAGAAGAACGCCTTGTCTCGATTGGTGTTGAACTTACCGGGGATGTAAACCGGCCCGCCAATGGCGTAGCCGAACTGGTTAAACCGAAACGGCGCCGGTCCTGAGGAAATCTCGGGGTCCCCGGAACGGTTGCGGGTCCAGCTATTGGCGTCCAGCTTGTTGTTCCGGAAGAACTCCCACAAACTCCCGTGGAACTCCTTGCCGCCGCTCTTGGTAACGAAACGGATCTGGCCGCCGGAGCTGCGCCCGTACTCCGCACTGTAGTCAGCGGTGAGGACCTGAATTTCCTGAACCGTGTCGACGTTCATTGTACCCAGCATCGCGGCGTTGGCGCGGGTGCGGACAGCAATCGCGCCGTCGATCGTAACCAGGTTCTCCTCCCTGCGGCTCCCATTGATGGAGTAGTTGCCCGTGGTCAGGCTGTCGGGATTGAAGGCGCTGATCGAACCGCCCTGCACCCCCGGCTTCAGAAGCGCCAGAAGAATGGGGTTGCGGCCCATCAGCGTCATGTCG
>CAZXVW010000248.1:0-5581 GCA_964644025.1 uncultured Solibacteraceae bacterium
CATGAAACCCGGTCAGCCTGATCAACACGCCGGACCCTGCCCCGACGATGCCGCGCGCGGTCCGGCGCAACGCCCTCACACTTAGGGACGGTGCTCCAGATCGCGTTCCGTGAGCAAGGCATCGACGAAAAACTTGGCGGCCCAATTCGGAAAAGCGAAGGGGATGTACCCGCCCCAAATCGGATCCGAGCCGGCAATTCCCCCTCGGATGCCCGGGTTGGGATTGCCCAGCGGCTGCGCCGCCTTAACGAGCGCCAGCGCCCGGAGGGCCGCTTCACGAAAGACACCTTCGCCAAAGCGCCGGTACAGGTGCCACCACAGAAGCGCCAACTGCGCGTTACCAGTCAGGCACGCGTAGTCGGCGCGTGGTTGCCATTGCCAGTCGAGAACGCCCGGCAGCCAGCCTCTCTGCTCGAGCGTCACTGCGATACCCCGGGCGGCCTGCCGCACCGCGGCTACGCCGTCATCCCGGCCGAGCAGCTCGCAAGTCTTGAAAACGCCCGCCAGCGTGTAGGCGATCGTGTGCGTCACCGCGCGCCGGCCGCGGTGATCCGCGGAAGTGAACCCGCAGCGGTCAAACCAGCCCGTCCGCTCCTCATAATGTTGCATGACCCAGTCCATGTGCCGCTCGCACGCTGCCAGAAAGTCTCCCCGTCCGGCATACTCACCCAGTTCCGCGAGCCAGCCGGTAGCATACGCACTGTAGGTTGCCGCTTCCCCCTCGTAGAAATACCTCCGCCAGGCCCCATCGTCGTCCTGAACAGACACCAGCCACTCCCCCGCCCTGAGTGCTGCCTTCAGCACCCGCCGCTCACCGCTCGCCCGGTGCCATTGCGCCAAGCCGTGGATAATCTGAGCGGTATTGAAGGGCGAGGGCTCAGTGCGGTTGATCCCGATCTCAAGGCCCGGAAATGCGCCCCCGGGCAACTGGATGCGTAAGAGGAATTCCACGGCCTGTTCCGCCCGTCGCAGAAACCCTGCGTCCAGTTCCTTCGCCAGCCTCAGCAACGTCGGGATCGCGTACCCGGTCGTTTCCGGGTAAGAGGAGCTCCAGCCTCGCCGCAAGTGGTACCGGCCTGCGACGCCGCCGTCACCATTTACCTCTTGAGCCCGCGCGAGCCAGTCAGCCGTTGCAGCAAGATGCGCCCTGTCAGAGCGGCCCCGAGGTCTCATGCGGCGGCGCACAAGCTGTCCTGCCAGAAGCAACGCATTTCCGGGACGCCACGCTGCCCCTAGCTGCAATGAACGGACACAGGCACGGATCCGGCTCATCACTGTTCACACCGGCCCTAGCACCAAAGCCCGCTTCCGGCCGTCCGGAGCCACCTTGACCTCCGCACGGAGACCCCGGTCCCTCGCAATCACTCTGGCCAGTTTCCCTAACGCAGGATACCGTGCATTGCAGTAAAACCTCGGTACCAGAGGAAGCCCGAGATAGCGGGTCAGGAACTTCTTGACCGCCATCTTGCGGCCATACCAGCAGCGGGCATCGTGATCAAAGATGAGCACCATCCCCCCAGGCCTCACTTTTTGCAGCATTACCTGGCAGGCCCTCAAATGCAAGCTTCTGGGCAGTTGCTGGATCAAGTCATAAGCGTAAATCAGATCGTACTTTGCCCCGGATGCGTCGGACTCGTACGACTCCGGGTCCAAGACATCTCCTTGCCTTAACCGTTCCCCCGGGACAAGTCCGCGCAATTTCTCCCGAGCCGCTCTCACCATCTGCGAGCTCAGATCGAATCCATGAAGGGCCAGTTCCCTCCGGCGCCTCCATTCTCCCGCCACGACAGCCAGCCAGGCGCCAGGCCCGCAGCCGCACTCGAGCACATTCAGCGGTCCGTCCCTCGGCAGCTTGCCGGAAACGTAATCAAGCGTCTCCTTGAAGAATCTCTTCGCCGGCTCCGAATGATCGAAACCCGGAGAGTAAATCCCCTGGTGGACCAACGCGTCAAAAGTTGCGGCTTGAATGCTCGCATAATCGCCTCTTGCCCGCTGTTTCCGCCGCCAGTCCCGTTCCAATCGACTTAGCCGGCGCAGACCGAGCCGCTCTCTGAAGCGCCGCAGCCGGCCGCCACGGTCGAGGAAATAGCAGAGTTCAAGCAAATACGCCGAGGCTAACTTCGGAATCACCGGGAATGATTCGTACCCTAGCTCTTTCAGCAATTCACCTGCTACCCCCTCAAACACCACTCGCTGCGAGCGGCTCATCTCCTGCTTCCACCGGAAGGCCTTGCTCGTTACCGGTGCGCGATCCAGTACTGGCCATAGCCACCGCCGCTCGGGAGGAATCTTACGGCTGACTGCCTCCGGGTACTCCAGCATCGCCGGCGAGTACTCCACCCCGATGAAGCTACACAGGCGTCTCAGCGTCGCCTCGGTGTCCAGAATCAAATCCTCATACCGGACCACCAAGTACCGCTGACGGCCGAGGATGCTGCCCATTTTCAGGTTCACCGTTACCCGATGGGCCCATCGTTCGGCGCACTCCAAAGGGTTGCTGGCGCCGTACGGCATCGTCTTATGAGAGAGGGCAACGTCGCGCCCATCCCGCACCAGATGAACGAACCGGGCGTTCGGAAACCACTGGGAGGCAATGTCCATGTGGTCCAGGGTGGCAATATCGATGTTTCCCCACCGGGGTTTGCCCTGAGCCCGTGCGTAGAGCGAGTGAAACCGTTCCACAACAGCCGGGAAACTGCCCGGAGGCAATTCATCCAGCACCTCCCGGATATTCAGCCGCGCATCCCAGAGGCGAATCCGTTCCTCGGCCAACAGATCGTGAACTAACCGCTCGACATCCTCCTTGCGCTTCAGCTCGCCATATTCCTTCCGCCGGACCCAATACCGATACCACAGCCCGGTCGTGCTCAGGGGAACCGCAATGGCTGGGTGCGCTCCAACCATCATCGAAAGGAGAGTTGTACCACTCCGCTCAAATCCGAACAGGAAAACCGCGGGCGCCGAGGAGGCTACCCGCGGGCTCTCAGCTTGCATCAACATTCCTTGTTCCGTCAGCCGCGGCGAAATCCGGCGCGCCCCCAACCCTGCGCCAACCACCCGGCGAGCATCGCCTCAACCGCTTTCTTCTCCGGGCACCCCGTCGCACACCGAGCCGGCAGATCACCGCCCTATCCATCCGCCGATCCGGCATTGCAACCACCCGCTTACCTGCCCTGACGAGTGGCCAGCCAGCCGGCTAACAGCTCATCCAGCAGGTTCCCAAAGTCTCGCTCCTCCTCCAGCAGCTCCCGCCTGACCTGCTTGTACAGATCCGCCCGCACATACGTCGAAATCTGCCGGTAGCGGGGATCGCTTCTCCGGCCCACTCTGCCGCCGGACGGCTTGCCGGCCGCCGGCTGCGCTACACCAACCGGGTCCAGAAGATTCTCAAACCGGTTCTTTCCCATCAGCCTGCTCTCCCTGCTGACCGCCTGCCTGGCCACTCAGCCCCCGGCAGGCGTCTACCCAGATAGACAACCTCCTCGCCCGTTGCCACGTAATCCACCCACCACACGCAACGGCAGCCGCCCCGGCTTTGCCCACTCGGCCCCTGATCGGTTTGGATCTTCGTCCACCATCAGGGCCGGTGCTTCCCGCCGCAGGTGGGCAGCCAGATGCACAGCCGTGGTTGAGGTGCCCACACCACCCTTGCAGCCGGCCACGGTGACCACAATGATCTGATTGTAGCGCCGCGCCGGGTACGCGTCTACCCGGATACCCGCCCTTGTGGAGGACCGGGCGCCCCGCGACCCGCTGCAATTCGGCGATACGAGATACAAAGGCCTTCGTGATGCAACAATACGTTCATGGAGACGAGCCCGTGAGGCAACTCACCACCGTGCACTTCGGTCG
Organism: uncultured Solibacteraceae bacterium; assembly: GCA_964644025.1. GTDB lineage: Bacteria > Acidobacteriota > Terriglobia > Bryobacterales > Bryobacteraceae > CAZXVW01. The sequence goes on from CAZXVW010000248.1 coordinate 3,853, forward strand.
CGTTGACTACACCGATGAGCAGGTCATCACCTTCCCGGAGGGTTTGCCTGCGTTTGAACAGGAAACCATGTTCCTGATCATCGAGCGGCCAGCCACGGCCCCGGTGGTGTTTCTGCAAAGCCTGCGGCGTCCGGAGCTGGTCTTCATCACGCTGCCGGTGCTGCTCGTAGATCCCACTTACCGGCTCGAGCTTGCGCCGGAAGATTTGCGCGCTCTGGAGCTGCCCGACGACCGGCAACCGGAGATCGGCCGGCAGGTGCTCTGTCTGGCCATCGTCACCGTTTCGGAATCGCGGCAGGCAACGGCAAACCTCATGGCCCCGGTGGTGATCAACCCGAAGACCCGCCGCGCCTTTCAACTTATCCAGCCACCCGGCCGTTATTCCCACCAGCACCCGCTGCAGACGGCTCTAGCAACGGAGGACCCATGCTCATAATCCGCCGCCGGCCTGGTGAGTCGGTTTTGTTGGGTGACAACATCGAGATTCGCGTCATCGAGATTTCCCCGCACCGCGTCAGCCTCGGCATCACCGCTCCTGCAGACCTCGTGATTTTGCGCAAGGAACTGCAGCTCGCTGGCCTGGAAAACCTGGCCGCCGCGCGCGGCGCTCCACTGGGAGTGGTCCGGGCGATCGCCTCCCGCTACCGGCGCGCCCGGCCGATTAATTCAAAATCCGCTCATCCGAACCGATAAGCCAATCGTGAGAAGCAGGCGGCGCACGCCGTCAACCGGGAAAGGAATCCCGGTTTTTCACAACTCAGGAGAAAACATGGCATACACCATCAACACCAATATCACCTCCCTGCAGGCACAGGAATACCTGCGGGTTACTACCGAGTTTCAAAGCAAGACCATTAACCGCGTAACATCCGGATTGCGGATCATCAGCTCCGGCGATGACGCGGCCGGGCTGGCCGTTGCCAACAGCATCCGGTCGGACCGCGCCGTGCTCTCCCAGGGCGTCCGGAACGCCAACGACGGTCTGTCAACTCTGCAAACGATTGACGGAGGCATCAACAACATTTCCCAGTTGCTGGACCGCGCCCGGACGCTGGCCGCCCAGTCAGCTTCCGGAACGTTCACCGGCGACCGGGCGGTACTGAACAGTGAGTTTCAGAGCGTGTTGAGCGAGATTGACCGCCAGGCACAGGCAATCGGCCTCGACCAGGGCGGCGCGTTTGCGCGCTCGCTCACCGTCTTCATCGGCGGCGGCCGCTCGAACGCCGGGATCTCAGCCATCAGTAACGGTTCGGTCGGAGTCGATCTTTCCGCATCTACCGTGGACACCAAGAGCCTCGGGCTGAGTGGCTACGAAGTCGCCGGGGTCGACTCTACCGACCTGGCCGCCGGCCAGGCCACCAGCGTCCAGAACATTCTGTCCAACGCCACCAACATCTCCTCGGCCAGCGACGGGTTCACCGACTTCTACTTCTACGGTCCCGGATTCGGCGACTCCAACCGCGTCAAGGTGTCGGTCAACACCGGCGGTGTCAGCAACATTGAGGAGCTGGTGACCGCGATCAATTCGGCCATTGAAACCGCCGGCAACGGAAGCAGCGAGGCGGCGGCAGCCTTCCAGAACGCACAAATTCAGGCGGCCGTCAAGCAGGACTCCGACGGTAGCCAGCGGCTGTCGTTCACTTCTTCGAAAGTCGCCTTCCAGGTGCGCGCCGGTGATCGCATGGCCAACGCGCTCCTCGGTAACGTGACCGGCGCCTCCGACCCCACC
>CAZXVW010000249.1:0-3426 GCA_964644025.1 uncultured Solibacteraceae bacterium
CCCTATCCGGTGCTTCCGGCCGAGCCCGCATCCGCTTTTGAACTGCGGGGGCTCCCGGAAACGAACAAGTCCATCGTGCCGGCCGATGGGATGCCCTTCGGCTGGGCGTGGCGGCTGCGGACGCCGGCCAGTTCGTCGAACCGCGCCTGGGATTTCCGGCTCTATGCCGAAGGCGCGGCCCCGGTGGCGCAGGGGGATACGGTGCTGGCCGTGTTCTGGATGAGGACGCTCAGCGCCGCCCGCGGCGACGGGCTGGTGCGTTTCGTGGTCGAACGCAACAGCCAGCCGTGGACCAAATCAACGCAGTGGATCGCCGCGGCCGGCCAGCAGTGGCGGAAGGTCGAGATCCCGTTCCAGATGGCCGAGAGCTACCAGGCCGGCCAGTACAGCATTCAGTTCTGGCTCGCTTTCGGCCAGCAGGAGATCGAGATCGGCGGCCTCGCCCTCACCGATTATGGGCCGAACGTATCCTGGCGAGACCTCAACCTGGAGAACTACCCTTACCAAGGCCACGCGCCGGATGCGCCCTGGCGGGCGGCGGCGGCCGGGCGGATTGAAAAGTACCGCAAGGGGGAGATCGTGGTCGTGGTTCGCGACGCCGACGGCACCCCGGTCGCCGGGGCGCCGGTGCACATAAAGATGAAGCGGCACGGTTTCCGCTTCGGCACCGCAGTGGCCGCCAGCCTGATCAACGACCCCGCCCAGCAGGAATACCGCCGCAAGATTCTCGAGCTGTTCAACACCGTGGTGATCGAAAACGCCCTGAAATGGCGGCAATGGGACCGGAACCGGGACAACGGCTTGCGGGCGCTCGCCTGGTTGCACGCCAACGGTATCGACCGGATCCGCGGCCATAACATCGTGTGGCCAGGCTGGCGTCACATGCCGAGCTGGGTGGAAGGTCTTAAGGAGGACCCGGACGCGCTACGGCGCGCGGTCCGCGAGCACGTCACCGACGTGGCCTCGGCCACCCGCGGACAGCTCATCGACTGGGACGTGATCAACGAGCCGTACACGAATCATGATGTCCAGGACATCCTGGGCGAAGAAGAAATGGCCGAGTGGTTCCGCCTGGCGCGGGCGGCGGATCCTGACGTAACGCTCTACCTGAACGATTACTCCATCGTCAACAACGGCGGTTACGACCTGCCCCACCAGGACGGCTACATCCGCATCGCCAGGCTGCTGGATTCGCTCGGCGCGCCGCTGCAGGGGCTCGGCATTCAGGGGCACTTCCACGGCCAGCTCACCGATCCGGAGCGGGTGCTCCAAGTGTTCGATCGCTTTGCCGCCCTGAACAAGAAGCTCCTGGTCACCGAGTTCGACGTCGACACCACCGACGAACAGCTTCAGGCTGACTACCTGCGGGACTTCTTGACCGTTGCCTTCAGCTACCCGGCCATCAAGGGCTTCTACATGTGGGGGTTCTGGGCGGGACGCCACTGGCGCCCGAATTCGGCGCTCTACCGGGAGGATTGGACGCCGAAGGCTAACGCCAAGATCTGGAATGAGCTGGTCTTTCACCAGTGGTGGACCGACGTGAAGGGGACCACCGGCGCCGATGGCATTTTCCGCACCCGCGGCTTTTTCGGCCGCTACGAGATCGACGTGACGCGCCACGGGAAGGTCGAAACTTTCGAGCTGGACACGAGCGCGGGCCGCTCGCCCGCCTATCTCGTGGCGGGAAAGCAGGAGGCGGGCGCGTTCAGCGCGGCCGGCGTGGTGAACGCGGCCAGTTTCCAGGGCGGAGCCGTCGCGCCGGGTGAGATCGTGACGATCTTCGGCATCGGATTCGGGAGCCCCGCGTTGGCCGAGGCCGCTTACGCGGACGGGTGGCTTCCGACCTCGGTCGGGGATACGCGGGTCTACTTCGACGGCGTGGCCGCGCCGATGATCTATTCGCTCACCGGACAGGTCAGCGCCATTGTGCCGTACTCGGTGACCGGGGAGACCACGGTTGAGCTGGAGTACCTCGGAAGGAAAACGGAGCCGGTCACCGTCGCGGTGGCCAATACCGCTCCGGGCATCTTTTGTTACTCAGCCGGCCGCGGGCAAGCGGTGGCTGTCAACGATGGGGTCAGTTTCAACGGCCCCGGAAATCCCGTCGCCAAAGGGGGGCGGCTGACTTTCTTCCTGACCGGGGAGGGGCCGGTGACGCCCGCCATCGGGGACGGCCAACTGCCATCGCCGCCGGATTTCCCCGCTCCGGCCCAGCCGCTCGGCGTGTACCTGGGTGGCCGGGAGTGCCCGGTCGAATTCACCGGCCTGGTGTGGGCCGGTGTCACTCAGGTCAACATCCGCGTGCCGCCGGAAGCTCCGGCCGGTCCGGCGGTGCCTTTGCAGGTGCTGGCCGGCGGCGTTGCTTCTCCGGAGAATGTAACCGTGGCCGTGGGGTGAGCCGCACCAGGCGGCGCGCGCCGAAGAAAAGAATGGCGGTTCACCGGCCTCCGGGGTATGATCGAGCAAGGAGAATAACGTGAACCGGAGGCGCTGTCTCATACCGTTCCTGGCGGCCGGGTTGTGGGCTGTCGTAGCGCCCGCCGCCGCTCCGCAACAGGCGGCCGGGCGCCGGCAACGTCCAAAGCCGCCCACCCCTGATTTCGCCAATGTCCAGTATGGCCCGTACAGGCAAGACGTCTTTGACTTGTGGCGAGCCAAGAGCGAAAAGCCGGCGCCGCTGGTCATCTACTATCATGGCGGCGGTTTCCGCGGTGGGGATAAAGCCAGCATCAACGTTCAACTCCTCAACCGGCTGCGCGAGAACGGCGTCGCCGTGGCGGCGGTGAACTACCGGCTTTCCGACGTGGCCCCGTTTCCCGCGCAAATGCACGATTGCGCCCGAGCGCTCCAATACCTCCGATACCACGCCGCCGAATACAATATCGATCCAACCCGCGCCGGCGCCACCGGCAGCTCAGCCGGCGCCGGGATCTCTCTGTGGCTGGCGTTTCATCCCGATCTCAGGAACCCGAAGGACCCGGACCCGGTGCGGCGCCAGTCCACGCGCCTGACGGCCGCTGTTGTTTATGGAGCGCAGTGCTCTTACGACCCGCGCTTCATCAGCAAGCTCATGAACACCAACCGGGTTCATGAGGCGCTAATTCCTTTCTTCGGAATGAAGAGCGCCGCCGATGTGGACAATCCCAAGTTCTTCCCGCTGTTTGAGGAAGCCTCCCCGATCAACTTCGCCACCGGCGACGATCCCCCGGTGATGCTGTTCTACCCCCAGGCCAACAAGCCGTTGCCCCCGAATTCATCGGGCAAGCAGCACATCCACCATCCCAGGTTCGGGATCGTCCTCAAGAACAAGCTCGACCAACTGGGCGTTGAGTGCGTGCTCCTGCTGCGGGAGCAGTATCCGCATGGGACGCCTATCGAGCGTTACGCCGGCTTCTTCCTGGAAAAATTCGGCATGAAGCCAGGCTC
>CAZXVW010000249.1:3526-5560 GCA_964644025.1 uncultured Solibacteraceae bacterium
CTATCGAGCGTTACGCCGGCTTCTTCCTGGAAAAATTCGGCATGAAGCCAGGCTCCTAGGACAGCAGGCTGAAGCGCCGTCGCTCGGGTGCGCGAGCTGAACCCAGGGGCCCTGTGTCTGATAGTCTGGTAACAGGAGGTGGAAATCGATGCGAACCGAATGCACTGGTGAGAGCTTGCTGATGTTCCTGACCGGCTTCGCCGTGGGCGCGGGAGTCGCCCTGCTGCTGGCCCCGCAATCCGGCGAGAGGACGCGGCGGCAGATCCGCCGCAAGGCTGGCGACGCGCAGGATTACCTGGAGAAGATCGGCGAAGATCTGATTGCCAAAGGCCGTGAACTGGTCGACCGCAGCCGCGAAGCTGCCGAGGAAACGGCCAAGGAAATCGGCAAGAAAGTCAAGGAAGTCACGGCGTAGCGACGCCGAAAGAGCCAGCCTTCCGGTGGCGGAGAACCGGCTCACGCTGCCCGAACACCGCGAGGGTATCTTTACTGGCTATGGCCGGTGCCGGCGAACCGGCGGCAGCCTGGCAAACCGAGTCTCACACGGACCAGCCGTCTTGCCGCCGCCGCCGGCGTTGTGGTACTAATAGAGCAGTATCGGATTCTTCAACCCATCAGTCGGCCGGTCTTAGCAGTTCGTGCCCGAGATCCGAGATCACTAATCGCAAACGAAGAGGTGGCGTCGTGGAGGCCGTGAATCGCAAGCTTATACGTCCGTCTTTGGCTGAAGTAAAAGAACAAATGAACTCTCGCCGCAATCAGAATCATAAGAGACCCGTTCCCCCGGAGCATACCAACGCCGAGAATTTTTATTACGTCAAGCAGATGCAGGCCAAGACTCCGATGGTTGTAGTGCTGAAGGACGGAGAAACGTTGCACGGAGTCATCGAGTGGTATGACAAGGGATGCCTGAAGCTGAGCCGGGAGGAAGAGCCGAACCTGCTGATCTACAAGCCGAACATCAAGTACATGTACAAGGCTTAAGGCTTCCGGGTCCGGGGCGGGGGCGCGCTCAGCGGCCGCAGCTTATCCCGGACACGCGCCTTCAGTTGCAATCTATGGTCGCGGCGCTGCTCCGCCTCCTTGAACCGGCGTTTCTCCTCGGGGGTTTCCGGAATCACCGGCGGTACGGGCGTGGGCCGGCCGTGCTCGTCAAGGGCAACGAAAGTCAAGTAGGCCGAAGAGGTGTGCTGGATTTCCCCGGAGGTCAGATCCTCGACCATCACCTTCACCCCCACTTCCATTGACGTCCGGAAAGCGCGATTCACCGAGGAACGCAGGACCAGGAGCTGCCCGATCTTGACCGGGTGCAGAAAGGTCAGATGGTCCACGGCCGCCGTCACCACCGGCCGGCGAGCGTGCCGCATGGCGGCCAGCGCCCCGGCCATGTCGACCAGATGCATGACGTGGCCGCCCAGTAAGTCACCGAGGGGATTGGCGTCGTTGGGCAGGGCCAGCTCGGAGTATTCGGAAACCGATTCCTTCACACGCCGTGGCTGTAAACGGTCACTCACGCCCTCAGCATAGCTCAGGCGGCGACCAGCGGGTATCCGGCGCACGAGGCCAGCGGAGGCCGGGGGGTGCCCGGAACGGTCCGGCGGTGATGCACCTTCCTACTTGCCGGTCACGGCGCGGAAGAAGGCGAGCGATTTCCCGGCGCACGTCTCCCAGCGGAAGCACGCGGCCCGGCGGCGGCCTTTCTCGGCCAGGTCGCGGCGGAGGCCGGGGGCCGTCACCAGGCGTGCGATCGCATCCCGCAGTTCGGTGACGCTCCGCGGATCGATCAGGACGGCTGCATCGGCCGTGACCTCCGGGAGCGAGGAGACGTTCGAGGTGACCACCGGCGTTCCACAAGCCATGGCCTGTACCACCGGAAAACCGAACCCCTCGTATAAGGAAGGGTAAGCGAATACGGTGGCGCCGGCCATCAGGGGTGGGAGATCAGCCTCCGGAACGTAGCCGAGATAATGAATCCCAGGCTCGCCGGCCTGAAGCCGGCGCAGCGTGGTCTCAGCACTCCAGCCAGGCGGCCCG
>CAZXVW010000250.1:0-5551 GCA_964644025.1 uncultured Solibacteraceae bacterium
TGCAAGTTTGCACGCCCGGCCTTCTCGTCTGCATTGGGAACCCACGGTGCACAAGGCCGGGCCAAGGCTCACGTGCCTCGACCTCTTGGAGGCTCAGCGATGGGTTTCGTTGATAGCCTGAGGCACAGAAGGGTATCCAGCGCGGCCTGAGGCTTTTCACCGTCTCCCGGGATTCTCCTGCGCGTCAGTGGCCTGCCGCCCTTCCGACCCTGCGCCCTGGGGCAAGTAATCAGCGAGGGCCTTCCGCCAGGTCGAGGGGTCAAGCGAGAGGTCCTTCCCCGTCCCGCACATCAAGGCGCTGGAGACCAGGCCGATGCAGCGCGTTCGGCTCACCCGTGCGAAGGCGCTGTCTGGAAGCCTCTGGTAGGTTTCGCCGAGGGCGACCATTCTCTCGACCAGGCGCGGGTTACCCCCGAGCGCGTTCCTCAACGACCAGGCCGCGGCGGCGCGTTCCTCCGGCCTGGCGTTCGGGTCCTGGAAAACGCGGTCCAGAATCTCCCGCGAGGGCGAGCCCGGCCTTGTAGCGCTAGGCAGGTTGCCGATCTGTGCGAGCGCCCTCTCTCGAAGGATCGGGTCCTTGTCTCTCGACATTTTGAGGAGCATGGCGAGTGCTTCGCCCCGTACGTCGTTACAGTCCTGCCTTGAAGCAATAAGGATAAGCGGGTAAAGCCAGGCGCTGCACCTCTGCCATTGAGGAGAAGTATCTTGCTCGAAGAGTTTGCGCATGGCAGCCCAGACCTTGGGGCAATCTCCTTTCGGCAGCTCCCCCGCCGAAAACGCTATTTGTCTAGCCACCAGAACTTTTTCGCGGTGCGTCATCTGGGGCGAGGACTTCGCCCTCTGCAATGCGTGCAGCGCCAGGCGAAAGCCCTTCCCCTCCTTTTGGAGCCAGTCCGTCCAGAATGCCTTCATCGCCTCAGGGGTTTTCGGGTCTGGGCCTACGCCAAGAAGCATCCTCAGCAGGTCGTTCACAGGAGTGGTTTCCGGCGGAGAGGCATCAACGAGTGCTCTGACCAAACCCAGTATCGCACGGGAAGAGAACCGCTGAAGATCCCAGGTGCGCGTCAAGACGATTGCCGCTTGCACCCGGACTTCCCGGTTATCATCTTCCAAAAGGCTGCATAGCTGGTCGAAGACCTTCTCGAAGTAAATCCACGAGTTGCCAACACGCCAAAGCGTTTCCCGAGCCCTGAGCACCGCAATGAGCTGCTCCTTGTCCAACGGATGCCGCAAGCGGTCGAGAAGCGCGGCCTTAGCTTGTTTCATGGCTCTCCCGGCGGCCAATCCAGGGTTACTGAACCAGAAGAATTCTATGCAGTCCATGGCCGGGGCCCACTGCTCTACTGGCGTTTCCTTGTTGGAGACTACGGCGCGCAGGACCGAGAGGGCCTCGTTGCGAGCGCGACACCGTTCCATGGCCCTGGCGATGGCAACGAACAGACGGCCCTTCGCCTTCTTGAGCCAGGACGCCACAGTCGCCGCTTCCTGACTGGTCAGCTTACCCTGGACTTTGGCCAGGGCCAGGCACTTTTGGTCCGCCGTTGTCTTCTCGTCTTGGAGAATGTCAAGAATCCTAGCGCCCGCATGTCCTTCCGGATTCGGCTCCCCAAAAGTCGCCATCGCGAATGCAAGGCAGGCAAACGATAGTAACACCCGTAGGGTGAGCGATGGGACCAGCAACTGCCACGAGCGGGAAGCCGTTCCCCCAGGCGACGTCCTGCGCCTGCCGGGGTTGCCTGAAATCACGCCAGGGCTAATTGCGATCGGCCGTGAGATAGGCTCACACATGGGCCGACACGCCACTCGGTGCCGAACAGGCACAAGCGCTCCTGTAGGGTGACCGCGGGCTGGGGGTTCGAACGTTGGCCCCCTCATCAACAGCCGAGGGGGCTGGCCGACTCCCTTGCCAGGATTCAGAGCCGGGCGCCACGTCCCAGCGCCGCTTGTGCAGCAGACGCGGGGCGAGATGTCCCCCTGCCAGCTCTCGCGACTTCGCAGGTTATGGTTCGACCGGCGCTCTCTGCACCGTGAACCACTTGAACTTCTGCACCTTGGCGTTCCCAACGACCAGCTCCGCCTTTATGTTTCCATTGAACCCCACTGTGGGTGTGCCGTCGGAAGTGTAGGGGCCGAAGGTGACGTTCCAACCCGGGTCATAGGCAACTGGGGAGTGCGCCGTAGCCGGTGGGTTGAGCGACAGGTGCTCCCTGGCGTCCGCGGACCACATGATCCAGACACTCAGGGTGCCGTTCGGGGGCTGCGCGCTTCCATCGGGCATCACTTTGCAATGCTTGTAGCCATCGCCCCTTGTCCAGCACAGGGCTGAAACTGAGTCGATTTTCACTACTAGCACGTTGACAATAGCGTCGAGCGAAACGGGGCCCGCAACGACCTCCAAGGTTGTGCCCTCGCCATCGTCGATGCCGATCTGCCCGGTCAAATCGGCCGTGACCTCAACAGTCTTCAGGCCACCGGGGTCGTCCGGGTCAGAGAAGGAGCCGGTGGCGCTGGTCTCGTTGTCGTTGGAGCTCACGGTGCAGGTTCCATCCGGCGAGAATGACCATGAGAAGGTGTAGGCGGAATCGATCCAGTACCACTCCGTTCCCTCCGGCAGGTTCGGGTCATAGTTCGCGGTCGCACTTGCGCTGATGGTGTCACCGTGGGCGCAGTACGGTGGGGGCGGATTGTTCCACGAAAGGGTCAGGGTCCCCCCCGTGTAGGTTTCGGCGCGGGCAAAGCTCCGGAGGATGAAAGCCACAACCAATAACACGACAGCCCTTCTCATTTCTTGGCCTCCTTTCGCTGGGCAGGCGCCGCTCGCCACAGTAGTGAGCCGCGGCGCAACTCCCTGATGTACATCGAGCGCCCCTCCGGAGCCGAAGCAACATAGCGCTCGGCGCACAAGAGCAAGGCTTCGTTGCAGAAACCGAGCTTCTCAAGCTCAAGCCCCAGGGGAGCTATGTTTTCTCGCGCCACCTTCTCATAGTTCTGCGCGCCCTTGGGGGCCGCAGCGTCGAGAAGCCTCCGAAGCAGGCTGACCTGGGCCCAGGGGTGACCGCGAATGCGTTCGCATTCAGCCAGCCACCAGAGGACTTCCGGGCACGCCTTTCCGGTCCTGGCTGCCGCACGGCACAGCCTTTCAAAAGCAATGAAAGCGTCGCTCCTGAGCGTTCGGACAATGGACTTGGCGCTCCTGGCAGCAAGCTGGTGGTACTGGCTGCTCAGTGAGGCAGAGGCCTTGCCGGTCTTGGGCAGACTAGCAGGATACCGCTGAAGCGGAGCCACGCTATCGAGGAAAAGGCCGCTGAGAACCGCGCAGGGACTCCTGTGTTTCGACACGCGAACGGTGAGGGTCATCGGACCTTCGACCAGGAAGCGCTCGTACCGTCCCCGGCCGAAGCGGCCCGTCCCCAACACGAACAACGGCCTCCCGCGTTCATCCAACAGAGTGAGGCTCTCGAGCCTTGGGTGCTGCCCCTTGAACCAATCGAAGTCCACCAGATAAAAGGTCAACATGTTGGCTCCGTCGGGCACTTTGATACGCAAGATGAGGTCTGGCCCGGCATCGTCGCAGGGATGGCGTTCCCCTGCGTCGTCCCAGCACGAGTAGCGGAGCTTACCCGTTAGAGGGTTGAAAAGTGCCCTCTTGTCGGTTGTTTCCCTCTTTCCGAGCCAGGCGCGCGGACGCTCCCTGGGATCACCGGTTACCATGGAGAATTTCAGCCCAGGAACTCCAAACCGGAAATCGAACGGCGCCCCCATGGCGCACAGCACTGCCGAAGCGTGGCCGTAGTGAAGGTCCCAGTCCGGCCCGGTCAGGGTGTCCGGCCCGAGGTATCCCAGCCGGGCGGGGACCAATGGCCGCTGCCGGCAGATGGCTGCGGCCGAATAAGCAGCCTCGAATGGAATCGGCTGCGCGAAATCCATCTCCTGGAATTGCCGCCATGCCTCCTCGCTCTTGCCGGCCAAGAACAGCGCGTGGACCATTCGGGCCAGGGCCTGCTGCTGGTCCTGCGCACTTGCTGCCGGCGACGACACACACCATGCGGCCAGCGCGAGGGCTTCCTCGAGCCGGCGCGAACCGATCAGATAGCAGGACAGCGTCAACGCTAAGTCACGAAGGGGAGCGTCCCCCGGGGCTTTCAGGATCGCCCCCACCCACTCGTCGGCAGTTCGGCCGTATCCGTTCAAGCGGTCCTGTAGCTCGAGGTCAACAGAGGGGAGGCCCACGAGGCCTCCGAATTGAGCCTGGTTATAAACACGAACGGCAAGAATGTTCGCTCTGGGTCGCATCACGCTGGCAGGGGCGATAAACTTGAACCGGCCCGCCGTCTGGGGAAAGAACTCGGGCGGGAACTTGCCGCATTGACCTATCAGCTCGCCGTTCAGATAGCACGATGCCGCGTCGTAGACCAGGCCAAGATCAATGACCAGGTCGCGCCCGGCCAGACTTTCCGGCAGGTCGAACCGCATCCGATACCACCCCCAGGCGGGGTCCCTCCTCTGGCGGCTGTCCCAGCGCTCATCAGGCAGGGAAATCTCAGCCCACATCGAGTCATCCCAAGCGGGGTCGCTTGCTTCCTGGGGAGGCAGGTCGCCCGCTCGGAACCGAGCTTCACCCCTGGCGAGCAGGGATGCCCCAATGAAGGGTTCGCCAAGGAAACCCCCGAGCCCCGTGAAATTCTTGACCAAAATCGCGATCGTATTTATCTGCCCGAACTTCAGGTTTTCGGGCGGCACGAAATAGCGGCGATGTTTGTTCCAGGCTGAGAGTGCCTGCTTGTCGAAATCGCCGTAGCCACCTACCCAACGACCGTTGACGAAGGTCACGTCCGCGTCGTCGATCATTCCCAGATCCAGGAATAGGCCCAAGCCTTCGTACACGCGTGGGACAAAGAGTTCCCTTGCGTACCAAGCAAACGCATCGCGAGCGGGTTGCATTTGGGTAAACTCGTGCGGAAGCTTGACCGGTGTCCATTGCTTCGGGTTGAGACGCTGCGATACTGCTGCGAGGTCTTGGCGTGGGCCAGCGCCGGCCGGCCGGAAAAACCATGTACGGCTCCCAGGCAGTTCTCCGCTGTCAGCCAGTACAGCACAGGTGAGCAGGAAAGGGGCGAGGAAGTTGGCGCGCGCTAGCCGGCCATCACGATACCTGGCGGGTTCCCCGCAGTGGCTCAGATCTTCGGGCGGTACCTTCTGAAGCATCGCCATCGCGCCCTCCTGACCGCGACGCGCGCTTGGAAAATGGCCCGCCTACGGATTCGCCGGGTCCCGATTGGGACGACGCGATCCGAAGCATCGCCACCCATTATACGCCCACCCCCCCCTTGTCAAGAAAAAAAACGAGGTCGCACGGGTGCCGGGGTAGTTTGCGTCGCGCACGGCGAAGAATAGGGGGTTTTTTCAGAGTCTTCAGAGACGAACAGCGACACGGCGGCGAGCAAAGTCTGCGCTCTCCTCAACGCCGACGAACTCGAACGGGAGCCGGTGGTCGCTCAGGTCCATCGCGCACCGCCCCCTGTTTACTCCGTGTGCTTCGGGTGCTTCTTCT
>CAZXVW010000251.1:0-5542 GCA_964644025.1 uncultured Solibacteraceae bacterium
CGCCGGCGGCGGATCTTCCGGCCCCAACCGCGGCGCGCACACCAACTCCATGATCGCCTCCGGATCCTCGGCAAAGTGGTTCGAGTGCGCCCACAGCCAACGGGGCGGGTGCCGGCGTCCCCAGGTCTTGCTCTGCTCGCCAGGGTCGCCGTCGAAATCGAAACGCCGTCCGTCCACCTCGATGCTTCCGCTGAAGCGGGTGGAAAGGTGCGGCGACAGCATCGCCGATTCTACCCTGCCGCCCGCATAAAGCGACTCCGGGAAATGCAGGAACGGGGGCTCGCGGCGCGCGAAGCGCAACTCCCAGCGCGCCGCGTGACTCGCCCCGGCGACCACTCCCCGGCAGGCGCCGTTCTCCAGCCAGTTCTCGCCGATCCGCAAGTGGAACGGTTCCGCGCGCGCCCTCAACGCATCCACCGGGTAACGCTGCGCCAGCCCGAAGTTGTTCTCCGGCTGTTGGCGATCGAAGAACGTGAACCAAACTTCGGCGCCGGCATCGCCCAGGCCTTCGACCGGCGCTTGCAGCGTGTAACGAATCCAGTAGCCTGTCCCGGAGGCCAAGTGGTTGAGAGTCAGATACCAGACCTCGTAGCAGTTGGTGAGGCCGGGTCTCCAGTGCAGTGCATTGGCCTTGTCCAGATCTGGGTACGGGCTCGGCACGGTGTCTCTTCTCACTTCAGTAGAGCGTGAACCTGATCCGTCCACTGGGAAATATCGCGCACGGTGTCGAGCCGCTGTACCATTTTCAGTAACCGCGCCCGGCCTTCCTCGTCCAGTACGTCCCGGGTCAGCACGCGAAACTTCTTCATTCGCGCCTCGTACATCAACGGTTCATATTCTTCCCCGAAGTCCGGCATGAAGGACACGGTGAGCGGATCTCCACGCCGGGGAACGATCTTGATGAACCACTTCCCCCCCGGCGGCACATACGCGATGGTTACCCGGCGGGCAAGCGCCAGAACTCCCGGATCACGAAGGACTTCCGGAACGAACTCCTGTGGGGAAGCCGAGCCTTTATGCAAGTACAGCGAGATGACGAAATTCATATTCATCTGCGCCCCGACTACGGTCTCGGGCGGCTCGAAGTGAAGGACCTTCCTGCCGAACTCGCTCTCCAGCGGCCAGTCCCGCCCCACGACCACCCGCTCGATCTGGCTTACCGGAATGCTTCGCTTCTCCCACACCGGATCCAGCGCGTCGAGGAACGGCCCGATCGACGCCGAACAGGCCTGGAACTTGGGGTAGACATACATCGGCCCGTCGAGTTTGTTGAAATCCCTGGTCAGCGCATCCCAGTTAGGCTCGAACTCCAGCAGCGCGCCCTTGACGCGCACATTGCCGCCGGAGAACAAGCCCTGGAGGCCTTTTTCGATCGGCGCGCGCAGCGCGCTGGCATCCGCGTAGCCGTGCATCAGGTTCCGGTAGACGCCCGCGCGGCCTTCCAGAATCCGCCGCGGGCCACGCCAGCCTTTCTGCGCCAGCAGGGCGGCTTCCACCCCAATACGGGCCGCCCGCGCCACGATCACTTTCTTATCCTGCGTCTGATCCCACCAGTACTGGAAAGAGCCCTGGCCACCGCCCAGGGCCAGGCCTAACGCCCAGACGGTGGGTTCGGTCTTGAGGCCGAGCAGCTTGGCGGCCGCCGCCGCCGCGCCGCCCGGGCCCCAGACGCCGCTCGGCATGTATCCCATCCACTGCATGCTGGGCGTAACCGCGGCCAGCCGGCCGGTCACCGTGTAGGCGATGGCCGCGGCGAGGATGAGGTCCTTCCCCGAAGAGTGCAGGTAGTCGGCCACCGCCAGCGCCGGCGCGGCCGTCACACAGGAAATCTTCACGCCGCTGCGCAGGTCGGTGTCATCAATCTCGTGACCGTGGACCAGAAACGCGTTGCAGGCCGCCGCCGTCTCCACCGGCAGCCGCTTCCCGGCGCCCCAGACCATCGCCTCCGGCCGGCCGCCGTTGGCCAGCGGCTTCTCCAAGTACAGCCTGGCGGCTGGTGTCTGTGAGCTGAACAGCATGACCGCGATGCTGTCCAGCAGCGAGAGCTTCACCCGTTCGATCACTTCCGCGGAAAGATCCTCGTAGGTTGCGCGGCTCATCGTCGCCGCCCACTGCTCGGTGACGCTCTGCGTCTGCGCCCCCGCCGTGCCGGCCGCCAGCGCCATTGCGAATAGGAACGCTCTCCTGATCGCTCTCATCTCTGCTCTCCACTTTCCGGTGTTGTGAATGAAGCCTACCATATCGCCGGCGCCCGCGCCGAGTAAGGCGGGAGGCCCGTGGCAGGGCGGATTCTCAGCCTGTGCGGGGCCTCATCTCGGCGCCTGTTCGTCCCGCGCTCCCTGTCCCTGGAGACCCTACCGGTGTTATCCTTCCTGGACGGAGCGGGTAACGCTAATGTCAATCGAACCCGCCGCGGCAGGGAGGAATTCCTATGTATGAGACGGTGATGACCCGGCGTAGCTTCGCTAGCGCGGGCGCCCTGGCCGCTGGAGGCGTGATGATGGGCGCTGCCAGCGCGTGGCGGATGCGTCTATCGGCCTCCACCGTAATGTTCGGCTCGCTTCCGGTGAACCGGGCATGCGAGCGGATCGCCGCTCTTGGATTCGAAGCGGTGGATTTCTGGGCGCCCAACTGGTGTGATCACCTCGAGGTCCTGAGAACGAAGTACGGCGCCAGCGGCCTCAGGGAACTGCTGGCCCGGCACAACCTGAAGCTGTACGCCTTCAGCGTGTACGGCCCCGGATACGCGAAGTACGCCGAGTTGCTCGGCAAGGCCGGCGGCGGCGTGGCGGTTCGCGGCTCCGAGAAACGGTCTGACAAGCCGCTCACGGTTCAGATGAAGGCTTTTCTGGAGAGCCTCAAACCCGAACTGGAACTGGCCGAGAAGTACGACTCCTATCTTGCGATTGAGAACCACGGCAACGCCCTGCTGAACACACACGATTCCTTTCGGGCCTTCGTGGATTGGAACCGGCACCCGCGCCTCGGCATAGCGATCGCCCCGTTTCATATCCAGCGGACCGGCGATTCCGTGGAAGAGGTGATCGAGACTGCCGGCGGCCAGATCCTGTTCTTCTACGCCTGGCAGAACGGCCAGGAGATGAACCAACTGCCGGGATTCGGCCCGGCTGACTTCACCCCCTGGCTGGAGGCATTGGCAAAGACCGGCTACCGGTGGTACGTGAACCCGTTCATGCACCACGGTCCTGGCCCCGATGCAATGTCGGCGGCCCTGCGCAACTCCTGCGCCTACCTGCAGCGTTGCTACCGAAAAATCCGCGGTTAGCGGCGCTGTTCCCCGTTAATCACCAGTCTCTGGTGCGCTCCCGTGGCGGCGGCCTGGACTACGGCCGGCCTAACGGGATTGCCTGAATGACGGTCTGGAGCCTCTCCATCGCGTCCACGTACCGCTTGTAGAAGATCTGGGAAATCCTCCGTTGCATAGCGTAGCCCACCTGGGGGTTCTCATCGAGGATCTGACGCAGCGCCTTGCCCTCAATCTTGAGCACCTCGGAGTCGTCCACGCATTCGGCGTTCAGCAGGTACCGGTCCTTCCCGACCAGGGACGAAACGCCGAAAATGTTTCCCGGCGTCAGGTCGTCCACCAGAAAGCTCGGCCCTCCCTTCGTCGGCCGGTTCAGTTCCACTCGGCCTTTGAGAAGAATAAAGAGGTGACTGGCCGGCATTCCCTCCGAGCAGACCCTGTCACCCTCTTTGAAATTCATGACGCCGGAAGCGGCGCCCAGCCTGGCGATTTCCTTCGGGCTCAACAGCCCGAATAATTCATGTTTCTCCAGCTTTTCCAGAGGCATATCCCCTCCTTTGCGGAAACCGTTCCTGCCCCCGCAGAGCAATGGCCACGCCCTGCAGAGCGCAGCATACTGAGCCGGAGTTTCCATCTGCGCAGCCCGGCCCACCTCCAGCATACCACTGCTGTCCATGTATGAGAGCGTTGCCTGTTGTCAAGTCTGATTTACGGTTTTTCCCCGTTTTTTCTCGACAACGTCTGCCCTTGCGATACACTGGTCCTGACCGAAGCGGGGGATAGGGCAATGCTGAGGAGCAACCCGAGCACCGACTTCGGGGCCAGACCAGGCCGGGGATGGGACGTAGATCTCATCCCCGGCAGGATACTGAAGAACCTGGGATGGCAAGAATGCGTTAAACCTCAGGGAGTCTGGGGGGCAGCGTCCCTCAGAAAGGGCTCTCCTTTCACCGTTCTTCACTCGAAAACCAACTCGTCAGTTTCGCTCACACTGCAACTCCGCTCGGTTGTACCTCGACGTCGGAATCCATGTATTCGCCCTCAACATCTGCATGAGCCTGTTCCGCCAACGGGTGTCGCAATCAAATTATCAGCCTCGATGGGCTATGGACAAGACCGCGCTTACCCGTGCGTCGACGAGGAGGTCCGAGCAGTCTGGGGAGCTTTGCAAGGCTCCCGGTAAGGCTGCTGTTTCTTGAGAATCCAATATGCCGCTTCCGCCAAATGGCGGGCCACGGCGACGGCGGCCTTCTGGTGGTTTTTCTTGCGTTTGATCCTCCGGTAGAGTGCCACCACATGAGTTCCGGGCAACTGCCGCTGATGCATTACGACGAGGTTCGCCGCTTCGACAAAGGCCCATTTCAGATAGCGATTGACGTTTCCGCGGACTTGTCCCAAACGGGTCCGCCCTCCGCTGGAGTGGACACGCGGGACCAAGCCGGAGTAACTCGCCAAGTGTGCCGAACTGGGGAACCGATTCACATCGCCGATCTCCAGAGCCAGCACCATACTCAAAATGCGCCCCACATAGGGTATGGTCTTCAGCAGGTCCACCTCGGCACTGGTTTTGAACACTGCGGTGAGCCGATCTTCTGTCTGCTCGATCTGCAGTTGCAGGAAGTCCAGCGTGGCCAGCTCCGACTCGACGCTGTCTCGGGTATGGGTAGGCAAGGCCTTTAGTCGCGAACTCAGTTCCAGCCGTCCTGCCTGGGTGAACGTATCTTTGGCGGCCAGCACGATGTTGTATCGGGCCAAGGCGCCATGGATACGGTTCTTCCACTGAGTGCGCTGGCCAACAAGGAACATGCGCAGCCGCAACAGCTCGCGCTGGTCCCGCAGTTTCGCCGGCGGGATCCAAACCGTCGGCAAGGTTCCATTGCGCAGCAATATGGCCAGGCCTTCCGCATCTCCCTGGTCGGTCTTTTTCCCTGCCCGGCCCATCCGTTTCTTGGCCTCCAGGGGGTTGGCCAGTATTGCTTGATGGCCTGCCCGCTCGATTTCGTCGACCAGCCAGTAGTAGTGACCGCCAGCTTCCAAGGCGATCAGGGATTCCGCTGGCAGTTGCTCAAGGAAGTCTCGGTAGAGACCTCTGCCGTGCTCAACCCGAATCGCTTTCCCCGACTGCCCTTGTTCGTTGATCGCCACGAACACCGAGTATTTTTTGTGCGCGTCACATCCGATAAACTGTTTCATCAAGCTGCAACTCCTTTCGACTTTCCGGGGTTGTCATAGCTTACGACAATCCCGGAGTTGCAGCGCTCTCATAGCATCAAATTA
>CAZXVW010000252.1:0-5540 GCA_964644025.1 uncultured Solibacteraceae bacterium
CCTGCCGGGACCGTATCGATCTTGAGCCGGTCTCATACTATCAACGGAATTGCAATTGTGTCAAACATCGACAACAATCAAATTCGCGGCGTGCCGGTCGACGTTCAGTACGAACCGTACTGGAGCGATTCGGTCGAGAGCCGCCTGCGCGTACAATCTGAGAGTCGAAGGGGGCGGAGACGGCCGGATTGCCGCGCGCCGCCATCACCGCTTCATCTTGTCCTCGAAGAACTTCATGATGCGCTGGATGGCGGCTCGCTGGGTGTCGTTCGGGTGGTAGGCGCGGTCTTTGCCCCGGGTCGGGAAGATGAAACCGTGGCGGGGATGGTCGTAGCTTACCCACTCCACGTCTTTGCCCGCCTCCTTCAGCCAGTCGTAGGTGAGTTGGAACACTCCTTGCAAGTGGTCGTCGTCGCGACCGACGACCAGCAGCGGCGTGTTGATCTTGCGGATGCGCTGCATGGCGGCGGCTTTGTCGGCCAGGGCGGCCACGCGCTGTTTGTCCTGAAGCTGCGGTTCGCCGGGGGGCAGCTTCTCCCTCGCCAATGAGAGATACTCAGTGGCGGCGGGTTCGGAGAGGACTCCGGCGGCGAAATCCATCTCCGTGGCGGCCTTGAGAATCAACTCGCCGCCATGGCTGGATCCCACCAGACCGACCCGGTCCGCGCTGACAAAGGGGAGTGCTTTCACGTACTCGACGATGCTGAGCAGGTCGTCGTGGTCCAGGGGCGGCCGCGGCAACACGCGGCGGCCAACCGGCAGTTTTTCGGCCCCATCGTAGGCGCCTGGCACCTCAGCCCGATAGCGCAGCCAGGCCACCACGTAGCCGGCGGCAAGGAAACGGTCCGAGGTATATCCCCGAGTCAGCATCGTTCTTCGGGCCGCGGGCATTCCGCCGCCACCGTTTCCGGCAAAGAAAAGCACGGCCGGGAAGGGTCCGTCTCCCGGGGGCTTGCGCAAAGCGATCGGCGTGTAGATTCCGTCACGAGTCATGACGAAAGTCATCTCGAGCGGGCTTTGCGAACCGGCCACCGGCTCGGTGATCACCCACCGGCGTTGTTGCTGCGCGGCCAGCGTGGCTGCCAGCAGCGTCGCGGCGAAGCATAGCGAGCGTAGCATAGAGGGCCTCCTTGGTCAGACTCCCAGGCGATCGCCCAGCAGGTCTTTGAGGTACCGTCGGGACTCGCGGGCGGACTCCACCGGGTGGTCGTTATGGCTGATGGCCTGGAGCGAAACGTATCCCCGGTAACCGATCTTCTCGATCGAATCGAAAATCTTCCGGAAATTCACTTCGCCCAGGCCGGGCTGTAAATGCAAAGGAAGGCCGACGCCGACGCCGAAGCGGTCCATGATGCGTTCGGTGCGGAAGGTGTCCGCCACGTGAACGTAGGTCAGCAACTCGCCGGTTTCGCGGAGGCGGCGATAAAGCTCCGGGGGCCGATACCGGCCGAACATGCTGGCGTGGATTGCCAGCGTGAACGGGGGCTGGTCCGCACCGGCAAGGGCCGCGGGGAAGACCACGGCCCCCGCCCCGCGGGCAAAGCCCTGTACAGAATCCCGCCGCCGGAGGATGGCGGAACCTCCGCAGGCGGCGGTTGCCTCGCCGTGCCGGTGGCGCGGCTGCATTAGTCCTGGCCCGGCTTCGGCCGGGGAGTGACGTCGCCGCTGGTCATGCCGCACACCCACTTGACGGCCTCCAGCCACATCTTCTGTATGTCCGGCCGGTCCCAGACCTGGTTCTCGTGGCCCAGAACGCAGTTGAACACGCGGCCTTTGCCCCACTTCCTTACCCAGGCAATGGCGAAGTCCTTGTCCGTGCGGGCGACGCCCTTGGCGTTGAGATCTACGCTGGACACATCCAGGCTCATCAGCACCCGCACCTTGTCGCGCGAGTACTTGTCCAACTGGTAGATCTCGTCATTGCTGATTTCGAAACTGGTTGGGAAGTGCCGGGTGGCCGGAAAAGTGCGGTCCTCCACATTAATCCGCACCTTCTGATGCCAGGGGTGGCCGTGGAACGCGCCTCCGACCATGTCGATGTACTCGGGCCAGCTATTGCGAAACGTGTCGGTGGCCGTGTGGCTTCCCAGGAACCCTTTGCCGTCGTCCCGAATAAATGACATCAGGTCCGCCTTCTGCTGGTCGCTGAGCGGCAGATCACCCTGGGTATAGAACATGACGGCATCGAAGTAATTAAGGTTCTTCTTGTAACCGCGGCGCTTCTGCTTCGTCAGCACGTCCGTATCGGTATGGAAGCGCACGTCAAAGATTCCGGACTCCTCGCCGATCTTCGCCATCGTATACATGGCATGTGAGATCGCGTCATGAGCATAAACCTGGCTGGCGCCCACAAAAAGGATATGCTTTTTCTCTCTTTGCCGGGGCTGGGCCAGAACCAGCACGGGGAGTGCGGCGGCCAACACCGCGGATAACAATACCGATCGACTCATTGCTGTCTTTCTCCTTTCTCCATGGGAAACGGTAACACACGCGGCCGGTAGCGTGCACGGCTGACCGCCTGGCTGCCGGCCGCCGGAGGGTGCCCGGTGAACACGGTCCCGGTCCATCGGAGGGGTCCAGGTGGCAGGAGTAACTCTGGCGCCGCTCCGCCGGATTGGCGGTTACAACTTATCCCTGGTACGCTCTCCTTACAAGGTCATGATTATGTCCCGGCAGACCCTTTCTCCCGCTCCGGCAGTGTCGCTGCTGACCGGCCTCTGGTTCCTGTTCTGTTTACAGCCGGCCTTGGCGCAGCCGCCGCGGGCGCCGCGCCCGCCCGACGGTCCGTGGAACCACCAGATTCACTTCGCCACCTCGGCCGACGGGCTGCGGTGGGATGCCGGCCAGCAGCCGATCATGAAGCAGGCCAGCGTTCCGGATATCCTCGAGCTCTCCCGCGATACGCCGGCCGGAGCCAGGGGCACCCTGCTCGTTTACACGGTCGACGCCCGCGATATCGGCAGGCGAGGCGGCGAACGGATCTCCCGGCTCGTCTCCACCGACGGCGGTCAGACGTGGAGTCGACCCGCGCCGATCCTGCTCGACCGGCGGCCGGGTGAGGGAAACACCGTGGACCCGTCCGTGGTCGAACTCGACGACGGCCGGTTGCGGCTGTACTTCTATCTCATGAGACAGGGGCCTCCCCGCCCCGGCGAGCCGCACCGCTTCTACAGCGCGGTGAGCCGGGATGGTTTGCACTTTGAACTGGAAGACGGCGTGCGCTTGGAAAGCCCGAATGTGACCGACCCGGAGGTGATCCGGTCTGGCGACGAGTGGCTGATGTTTTTCACCAGGCGGGGCGACGTTCTGATGGCCCGCTCCGCCGATGGGCTCGAGTTCCGGCGCGAGCCCGGGTTCCGGGTTCCGCGGGGCGGCATCCCGGGAGCGATCGCCGCCGGCCCGGCCGCTGTCCGCCTTTACTTGACCGGCCGCGGCGGAATCACCAGCGCTGTCTATCACCTGCGAACGGAGCGGCTGGAACCCGAACCCGGCGCCCGTATCCCGGGGCCCGCCGCCGACCCTTCGGTGTGGCGGCGGACCGGGGGCGGCTATGTCATGATCTTCAAGCGCTGGATAAGGCTCCCGCGGCGGTTGCCTCCCCGGCCCCGGGCCGCTCAGTCTCCTCCGTCGTCCCGCTCCCCGAGCTGGAGCCACAGCTCCCGCTGCTCCCGCAGCAGCGGCGGATGATCCTGTTGTGCCCACCGTGCCACCGATGACAACCCCGAACAACTGGCTTCATTTCATCCTCCGGGAATGGCTGCTGCTGGCCGCGGCCTCCGGCCTTATTCTCACGTCCGTTCATCTTCACCGGCTGCCAGTGTGTTCCGCTGCGGAGTATGAAGTTCTTTTCATTCTTTTCGTTCTCTTCGTCGCGGTCAAAGGGCTTGAGAAGACTGGCTTGTTGTCGCGCCTTTCCGCGGGTATCGAAAAAGGATCTTTCATCCCTCTCAAGCTCGTGCTGGCAACATTTCTTCTGTCCATGGTGGTGACGAACGACGTTGCCCTCATCGTCATCGTGCCCCTGACTCTGGCCCTTCGTACGAGGAGGAAGGACATCCTGGTGATTCTCGAGGCGTTAGCCGCAAACGCCGGCTCCGCCCTGACGCCGATTGGGAATCCGCAAAACCTGTTTATCTACTGGTTCTATTCGATCCGGCCGCAAGAGTTCGTCCTGGCGATCGCGCCTCTCTCGGTTGTCTTCCTGTTCCTGCTGGCGGCGGCTTCGCTCCTGGTGAAAACCCCGGAGAGCTCGCCCGCATCCGGGCAAAGCCCGAAGGTGGAACGGCTGGCGCCTCTCTACGGCGTGCTGCTCGTTATTGCGATTTTATCGGTGTTCCACGTCTTGCCGATGTCCGTGGATCTGCTCGTTATCCTGTGTGCGCTGGTGCTTGACCGGCGAAGCCTGCGCGTGGATTATCCGCTGTTGCTCACTTTCTTCTGTTTTTTTGGGTTGACAGAGAACCTGGAAGTGTTGCTGGCGGCCGAGCTCGAAAATTCGCGGCATATCTTCCTGGCTTCCGCCGCAGCCAGCCAGATCATGAGCAACGTCCCGGGAACCATCCTATTTGCCAAGTTCACCCGGCAGTGGAAGGCTCTGCTTTGGGGGGCGAATGTCGGTGCTTTCGGCAGCCTGGTGGGGTCGCTGGCAAATCTCATTGCCTACAAACTGTACGTGACCGACGGGAGCACGGAGAACCCGGTATCGTTTACGACGAAGTTTCTGGTTTTGGGGTACTTGATGTTTTTCATCGGGATCGGTTTGTACTGGGCGGTGGAAGCATCCCTTTGAGTGGCTTCCGGCAAGGCCGGGCACGCGCGTCAGCCGGTCAGTTTCCTCCGTCGTCCAGCTCCCCGAGCTGGAGCCACAGTTCCCGCTGCTCCCGCAGCAGCGGCGGATAGATCGACCGGTAGTAGTTGGAAATCGACGGCGGCGTGGCGAGTACTGCGTTCACTTCCTCCGGGGGTACCGGTGGAGGCGGCTCACCGTTGCGCAGATAAATCATCGCGTGCTTCACCGCCACTACTCCGGCCACGGGAAGCCAGGTCTGCGGGTACATGAATCCCGGGTTCCGCAGAATACAGCTATGGATGTGGTGGCGGCTCGAGCGCACGAAAGCCCCGATGGTAGGAGGCCGAAGGCCCAGGCTGCGGACCTGTTCCGGCAACGAGGAGTAGGCAAACGGATTGACAAACTCGACATAGAGATCCAGCAGTTCCGGGGTGCAGAGGAACAAGTCCGGCGCGGAGGCCGCGGGCGGCAGCTTCGAGGCGGCATCGGGTAAGACAACCACTGTCCGCCGGCGAAACCGCGGCGGCAACAGATCCCGGAAAACCAATGGTTCCCGGAGACGCGCCAGTGGCCTTCGGATCTTCCGGTGCAGGTGCTCACCGGCTTCGAGTGCAAACCGGCAGAGCCCGGCTAGATCCTTCCCGTTGACAGGCAAGCTACGCGCGCCGTCCCTTCCCGCATAAAACGCTGCGGTCTCGCGGCGCGTGAGAAACGGTTCTGCAATCATTCCTGCCGCCACCGCGTGGGCGTT
>CAZXVW010000253.1:0-5537 GCA_964644025.1 uncultured Solibacteraceae bacterium
GGCGTATAGCTGTGCGCGCCTTTCGCCGGACCCTGCCGCACTCCCTTGGGGAGAAAGACCACCGCCCCATAGCCGCCGCGCGGCCGCAGCGCGTGCACTGTCCCGATGCGTCCGTCTTTCCAGCGCCCGACCACGACGTCCACGTTCTCGCTCGAGGTGCGGGTGACCTCCACGCAGCCGGTGCCCATCAACGCGTATAGCATCTCGATGGGGTGAATCGCGTACCAGGCAAGATCCAGGTAGTGATGCGGTTCCATCGGTCCCGGACCCCAGGTGGCGGCCCCGGTGATTCCATCCGTCTTGATCGCTTCGACGATCTCGCTCCACCGCAGCGAGGAAGACGAGAACCACGGCACGCCGGCTTGCTTGGCCAGCCGGGCGATCTCCCGGGCGTCGGCCAGCGTCGAGGCCAGCGGCTTGTCGATGAACAGCGGCTTGCCCGCGGCGATCACCTGCCGGGCCTGGCGCAGGTGCGGCCGCCCGTCGACGCTCTCCAGGAGAATCCCGTCCACCTTCTTGCACAGGCTCGGGATGTCCGCTACCAGCTCGACATGCCACTGCTCGCGAAGTTCGGTCGCAAATTTGTCCACGCGCGTATAGCTGGCTTCCACGTCCGGACTGCCGCCCTTGTAAGCCGCCACCACGCGGGCGCCATCGACGTGGTCAGGTCCCGGCGGGCCGTTGAACGCCTTCGTAAACGCGATCACGTGCGATGTGTCCGTGCCGATGATTCCCAGTCGAAGCTCGGCGGCGAAACCCCAAGAAACAGCCAGCAGCAGCAAACACAACGTTTTCACCGCATATCCTCCTTCTCACTCGCCCGGAAAACCGTTGACGCGCAGCCGGCGGCCCACCTCGCGCAGCGTGCGGACATCGGCCGGATGAAGGGAGCCATCGCCCCGCGGACCGACATTGAGCAGCAGGTTGGCGCGGACTGTCCGGGCGTAGATCAACAGTTCCATCACCTCATCCGGGCCCAGGTGCCGCGCCTGTTCATCGTTGATCCAGCCGCCCGGCTCGCCCACCCCGTCGCGGTTGTGGCATTCCTGCATCGTTGTGTTGATTTCGGCGGCCATCTTGCGAAACAGCTTCCAGCGCTCGTCTCCGTAAGTCTTTTTCCATCGCTGGAGCCGGACCTCCCACCGCTGCTGCCGCAGCTTGCTCTCCCATTCGTACGGCGCTGGCAGCAGGAAGTGTTCCGGCGTGCGGAAATCTTCCTCCCCGATGGCGCCGTCCTTGAACGAGATCAGGCATTGCGGCTGGAGGGAACGGACGAAGGCGTAAGTTTCGGCAAGCCTGGTGTAATTCTCCGGGTTCCGGTGGTAAGGACCGATGCCGTCAAACCAGATTCCGGCGATCGGCCCGTACTGCGTGAGCAGTTCCCTCAGCACCGTCCGATTCCGCTCGAGATGCTCTTTGTCGGTCCGGGCCACCTCCGGCGGCACGTACAGGAACAGGCCCAGACCCCGCTCGCGGCAGGCCGCGGCCAGCTCGGCCACCAGATCGCGATGCGCGGGCGAGTTCACGCTGGTGAACTTCGTCACCGTGGTGCGGTACATATACAGGCCGCCCAGATGCTTGGTCGTAAAGGTCACGTAACGCATGCCCGCCTCCCGGGCGAGATCACAGATCCGGCCGGCGTCGAAATTCCTGGCGTCAAACTGGTTGAACAGTTCCCGCTTGATGCGGAGGGCCTTCCTGGCGGCGGGGTTCGACGCGGAAAGCTTTTCCAGCCTCTCCGGATTCTCCCCGATGAGTTCCATCACCTCGTCACTCCCGGCCCGCTCGATCAGCCCGGGCTTGCCTCGCTCGAGCAGGCTGGCCAGCGCATAATGAACGAACATCCCAAACTTCGCCTGGCGGAACCATTCCTGGGCCGCCCGGCGGGGGCTTCGCGCGTACTCTGTTTCGTAACCCCTAAGATAGGACGGCGTTTCCGCCCCGGCGCAGAAAACCACGGCAGCCGCCAGCAGCACGAGGAAGCGTCTCATGACCGGCATTGTACACTATGGATTCCCGGTGGATCTGTCAACTCCAATCATGTACGTCAAGGGCGTCGGCCCCCCGCGGGCCTCCGCTCTGGAGGCAAAAGGCATTCGCACGGTCGAGGATCTGCTCCTCTACGCCCCGTTCCGCTACGAGGATCGCTCCAACGTCAAACCCATCTCCGAACTGGCGCCGGGGGAGACCGCCACCGTGATCGCCCAGGTCCGCTCGGCGCGCCTGGCTGCCTTCCAGCGGCGCCGGCTGGGGCTTTTCGAGGCCACCTTTGCGGACGGCTCGGGCGCGGTACTGACCGGCAAATGGTTCCACGGCGGTTACCTGGCCAACATACTCGAGCCCGGTCAACTGATCGCCCTGTTCGGAAAGGTGGAGTTCGACAGCTACACCCGCGGCCTGGTGATGATGCACCCGGAGTACGAAATCCTCGCCGCCGAAGACGACGCGGAAAGCTCACTCCATACCGGCCGGATCGTGCCCATTTATGAAGCGGCGGGCAAAATCACCACGCGCGTGTTTCGCACGCTCATCCACCGGGTCCTGGAAACGCTCGCCCCGCTGGAGGACCCGCTGCCGGAAGCCATCCGCCGGCGCCTGAAGCTTCCCGCGCTGTGGGAATCGATCCAGGCGCTCCATTTCCCTCCTCCCGGCACGGATCTCCGGACGCTGAACGCCTTCCGGTCGCCGGCCCATTACCGGCTCATCTTCGAGGAATTCTTCTGGCTGGAGTGCGGCCTGAGCTTAAAGCGTTCCCGGGCGAGGCTCAGGCCGGGCATCGCCTTCAAACTCAATGACCGCGTGCGGGAGAAAGTCAAGCTGATGCTGCCGTTCAAACCCACCGGCGCCCAGAAACGGGTGCTCGGTGAGATTGCGCGCGACATGGCCTCGGACCGTCCGATGAGCCGCATGCTCGAAGGCGACGTCGGCAGCGGCAAGACGCTGGTGGCGGCCGAGGCGGCCATCATCGCCATCGAGAACCGCCATCAGGTCGCCGTCCTGGCCCCCACTGAGATCCTCGCCGTTCAGCATTATCTGTACTTCAAGAACCTGTTTGCGAAGCCCGGCTATGCGGTGGGACTGCTGGTGGGCTCGATGAGCCAGAAGGAAAAAAAGCAAATCAAGAAACTGCTGGCTGGCGGCTTCCTTCCCGTCGTGGTCGGCACCCACGCGCTGCTTGAAGAGGATGTGGAATTCCACCGCCTCGGTCTGGTCATCATCGACGAGCAGCACCGCTTCGGCGTCATGCAACGCGCCCGGCTGATGCAGAAGGGAGTCCACCCCGACGTCCTGGTCATGACCGCCACGCCCATCCCGCGGACGCTGGCGCTCACCATCTACGGGGATCTCGACACCTCGATCCTCGACGAGATGCCCCCGGGCCGCAAGCCGGTTAAAACCTTCCACGTCACCGAATCGCGCATCGAACAGGTCTACAGCTTCCTGCGCAAGGAGATCGACAAAGGCCGCCAGGCGTACGTCGTCTACCCGGTCATCGAGGAATCGGAAACACCGGCGCTCAAGGCGGCGGAAAAGATGTACCGCCATCTCGCCGAGGTCGTCTTCCCGGGGGTGCCGGTCGGCCTGCTCCACGGCCGCCTGCCCGCCGGCGAGAAGGAAGCCGTCATGAACCGCTTCAAGGAGGGCGCCATCAAGATCCTCGTCTCTACGACGGTCATCGAGGTGGGCGTGGACGTTCCGAACGCCACCCTCATGGTGATCGAGCAAGCCGAACGCTTCGGCCTGGCGCAACTGCACCAGCTTCGTGGCCGTGTGGGCCGGGGGGCTGCGCAGAGCTATTGCATTCTGGTCACCGGAAAACTGACCGAGGCCGGCCGCGAGCGCATCCGCACGCTCGTGGAATCCAACGATGGTTTCCACATCGCCGAAATGGATCTCCGCCTTCGCGGTCCCGGCGAATTCTTCGGCACCCGCCAGTCCGGCCTGCCGGCGTTTCGTATCGGCAATATCGTCCGGGACCAGGACCTTCTCGAGCTGGCCCGCAACGAAGCCGCCGCCTTCATCGAGCATCCGCCTTCGGAGGAGGAACTCCGCCGCGCGGTGGCCTACATTCGGAACCACTGGCAGCGGCGCTACGGGCTGGTGCAGGTGGGATAAGGCGGCCGCGTCGCCCTCACGGCTGTAGTATGCTCGGTGTGCGGAATTCCGCTCTCCCCATGCGCATCATCGCTGGCCAGTTTCGCAGCCGCCGCATCAAGACGATGCGCGGCCTTCACGTCCGCCCCACCCCGGACCGGCTTCGCGAGACGCTGTTCAACGTGATTACGCCGCGCCTGCCGGGGGCCATCTTCGTCGACGCCTACGCCGGCTGCGGCGCGGTGGGCCTCGAGGCCCTGAGCCGGGGCGCCGCCCGCGTCATTTTCCTGGAATGGAAACGCTCGGCGGCCCGGATGATCCAGCAAAACCTTCGCTCGCTCGGCGTCACCGAAGGCTTTGAGATCCACTGCGGCAAAGCAGCGTCCCTGTTGCGCCGCCTCACCGGGGACATCGTCTTCCTCGACCCGCCATACGCCCTGCAGCACGAGTACCGGCTCTCCCTTGACGTTCTCGGCGAGAACCCGCCGCCGCTCGTCATCGTCCAGCACGCCTGGCGCCATGAGCTGAACGAGCGCGACGGGAGCCTGCGCCGCACGCGCCTGCTCCGCCAGGGCGACAACGCCCTCAGTTTCTACGAGCCGGAGTAGCGGCTTCCAGAAACGCGCCGCTATAGACTGGAAGCATAATGCCGCGCTTTATTGAGGTCAGCCATCCGGTGCGGGATGGCATGAAGACCTATCCCGGTCTGCCCGAGCCGCGCTCGGAGGTGTTGTGGAATTACGAGGCCTCACGGATCCATTACGCGGGCCAGGCGGAGTTCTTCATCGCCTCCTTGCATCTCTGCGGCAATACGGGCACTTACGTGGACGCCCCGATCCACCGCTACCGGGGAGGCGCGGACCTGGCCGGATACCCGCTGGAGAAGCTGGCCCACCTGGAAACCGCTGTGGTTCAGGCAACAGCTTTGCCGGGCCGCGGCATTGGCCCGGAGCTTTTCGAGGGCCTGCCGCTCGGCGGCCGCGCCGTCTTGTTCCACACCGGCTGGTCCCGGCGCTGGGGCAGCCCCGCCTATTTCGAGCCGGCTCCGTTTCTCACCCGCGCCGGTGCCGAAGCTTTGCGGGACGCTGGGGCGGCGTTTGTCGGTATTGACTCGCTGAACATTGATGACACCGCGGATCCGGCCCGCCCGGCGCATACCATCCTGCTCGGCGCAGGCATCCCGGTTTGCGAACACATGACGAACCTCGCCGCGGTCCCGCCCTCCGGCGGACGCCTCCACGCGGTGCCCATCGCCTGGGTCGGCGGCGCCAGCTTCCCCGTCCGGGCCTACATCATCGTCAATGCGTAGCCCTCTTGCCCTTGGGCCGGACGAACCCCCCTCCCGCCAACCCGACCACCGGCCCCGGACCACCGACCAGAGACCAGGAACGTCCGGGACTGTCCCCTGTGTCCCGGAGCGCAGCGGAGTGGACACTGGCGGA
>CAZXVW010000254.1:0-5386 GCA_964644025.1 uncultured Solibacteraceae bacterium
GCCGCGGGCCAAGGTTGAGGTCAAAAGCAAAGCCAGCGGCATTGTGAAAGAGATTTTCGTCGATTATGGCGAGTGGGTCAAGAAGGGCCAGGTGCTGGTGGAGCTGGACAAGGAAGAATTGCAGGCGAGGGTGCGGGAAGCGAAGGCGGTTTTGCTGGCGGCCCAGGCGGCCGAGCAATCGGCGCGGGCCTCGTACGAACGGAACCGGACGGAAGCCGAAGCGCCGGGCCTGCCGTTTCTGAAAGCCAGTATGGAGCGGGCGCGCAAGCTCCGTGAGGACGGTCTGATCGCGGCGTCGGTTTGCGAGGAGGCGGAAAAAGCTTACGAGATGGCGCTGAACAAGCAAATGATGGCGCTCAGAAACGTGGCCGTGGCCCGGGCCGAGATCGCGCGGGCCAATGCCCAGGTGGCGCAGGCCGAGGCGGCGCTGGACCGCGCCGAAGAGAATCTGCGGAACTCGACCATCAAAAGCCCGATGGACGGCCTGGTGCTTTCGCGGGACGTCGAGGTGGGGGACGCCGTGAGCTCGATCCTGGTGCTGGGATCGCAGGCCACCCTCCTCATGACGCTGGGCGACGTCGGCGACGTCTACGTGCGAGGCAAGGTGGACGAAGCCGACATCGGGAACGTTTACATCGGCCAGCCGGCCCGCATCGTGGTGGAGAGTTTTAAGGATAAGAAGTTCAACGGGAAGGTCACGAAGATCTCGCCGCTGGGCGTGGAACAGGACAACGTGACCACCTTCGAGGTGCGCGTCTCGATTGCCAATCCCACCGGGGAGCTCAAAGCCAACATGACGGCCAACGCGGAAATCATCCTCGAGGAAAAGCATGACGTGCTGCTGGTGCGGGAAAGCGCGGTGGTTTACGACCGGCAGCGCAATGCGTTTGTCGAGATGCCGGACCCGGGCGCCGAAACCGGAAAGCGGAAGGTCCCCGTGAAGCTGGGAATTTCCAACGGCATCGAGGCCGAGGTGCTGGCGGGTCTGCGGCAGGACGACACGGTGATCTTGCAGTAGGCCGCCGGCCGGTAAACTCCGGCTCGCGGGGTCAGCCTGGAATCCGGGCTGCGAAGAAAGACAACACCATGAGCTTTCGTGATCTGCTGGCGGATACCATCGCCACGCTCTGGTCGCACAAGCTGCGCACCGCGCTGACCATGTTCGGCATCGCCTGGGGCATCGTTGCCATCACTCTGATGGTGGCTGCCGGCGAGGGTCTGCGCGAGGGCCAGGAGAAAGCCGCTGAGTCCTTCGGCAAGAACATCCTGGTCGTGATGGCCGGCCGGACGAGCTTGCAGGCGGGAGGGACGCGGGCCGGACGGGTGGTTCGCTGGCAGGCGGACGACTATAAGGCCGTCGAAGCAGAGGCGACCGCCTGCCGGTTCGTGATCCCGGAACTCGGTAACCGGGAAAGCATCCGCAGTCCATACAACAGCGCTTCGCGGCTGGCGGTAGGCTCGCTGCCCCCGTTTGCCGACATTCGCTCGATTGATATCGCCGAGGGCCGCTTCTATGACTGGGGCGACGTGGAACGCGGAAGCCGGGTGGTTGTCCTTGGAAGTGACCTCTACGAGCAGCTTTACGCGGGCCGGGAGGCGGTGGGGGAAGAGGTTCTCATTCGCGGCCTGCCGTACACGGTCATCGGCGTGATGAAGAAGAAAGAACAGGACTCCAGCTATGACGGCATGGATATCGAGAAGGCGTTTATACCGTTCACGGCCGCCGTCCGGGACTTTCCCAACAAGCCGCCATATCCGCCGACCGCCATTGACCGGCTGATCGTCACCCCGAAGAATCTATCGCTGCACGAGCGGTGCAAGTTCCAGGTGCGAAGGGCCCTGGGCCGCATCCACCATTTCGATCCGTCCGATGAAGAAGCCGCCAGCATCTGGGACACGGTGGAGAATGTGAAGCAGTTCCGGACGATGACGGACGGCATCAAATATTTTCTTGGTGCGGTGGGCTTGGTGACGCTCTTTCTGGGCGGGATCGGCGTCATGAACGTGATGCTGGTGGCGGTGAGGGAGCGAACGCGAGAGATCGGCGTGCGGAAAGCGGTCGGGGCCACGCGCGGCGGCATCCTGCGGCAGTTCTTCCTGGAAACGATGATCGTGGTGTTCCTCAGCGGCGGGCTCGGCATGGGAGTGGCCCGCGGAATCTGCAGCGCGGTCAACAGTCTGCCGATGCCACCGTACTTTTCGGGGCTCATGCCGACATGGCAGTCCACGCTGCTGTCGTTCGGGCTGCTGGGACTGGTGGCGGTGCTGAGCGCAATGTACCCGGCGAGCCGGGCGGCGGCGGTGGACCCGATCGAAGCGCTGCGATACGAGGCGGGGGGATAGAGCAAGCAGACAGGGCAGCGGAGCGATTGATGTTCAGAGAGATTCTCAAACAGTCATGGCAGTCGCTGGTCAGGAGCCCGATCCGCTCCGTGCTGACGATGCTCGGCATCGTGTGGGGAATCGTGGCGGTGGCCTTACTGTTCGCTTATGGCTCCAGCTTCCGCAGTATCATTCTGGGGGCTTTCGATGCCTTCGGTAGAAGCGTCGTGGTCTGCTGGCCCGGACAGACCAGTGAGCAGGCTGGCGGGGAACGGGCCGGGCGGCCGGTGCGCTTCGAGCAGGCCGATGTGGACGCGATTCTCGCCGAAGTCCCTCTCATCAAGCATGCGTGCCTGGAGACGGTCCGCTGGCTGCCGATCACCTACCGGGAGCGGCTGGTGAATCCCCCGGTGCGGGGCGTATGTCCGGAATACGGCGAGATGCGAAACGAGGCGCCCGCCGAAGGCCGCTGGATTACGCCCGAGGATATCCTCGAGCGGCGGCGAGTGGTGTTCCTTGGAAATGGCATCCGGAAGAAGCTGTTCCGCGGCCGGCCCGCGGTCGGGGAAACAGTGCGGATCAGCGGAATGCGGTTCACAGTAATCGGCGCCATGGACAAGAAGATCCAGATGAGCAACTACTTCACCAGCGATGACGACTCGGTCTGGATTCCGTATTCCACCGCCGGCGACCTGTGGAACAACCGCTACGGCTCCGTGCTGCTGTTTGAAACGGTGAATCCGAAGTTCGAGGCCCGCGCCATCCGGCAGGCGAGAGCGGCGATCGCCAGGCGGCAGCGCTTCTCGCCGACCGACGAGCGGGCCATCTGGGCGATCGGCCGCGAGCAGTTCCGCCCGATGGTGGAAGGGATCGTGGTGGGACTCCAGGCGCTGCTCGTATTCATTGGCACGCTCACACTGGGTATCGGCGGCGTGGGCGTGATGAACATCATGCTGGTGACGGTGGACGAACGGGTGCGCGAGATCGGGCTGCGGCGGGCCCTGGGAGCCAAACGTTGGCATATCAAGGCCCAATTTCTGAGCGAAGCGCTGGTGATCACCCTGATCGGCGGCGCGTTGGGGCTGCTGTTGTCCTACGCGCTGGCCGCGGGGATCGGCACCATCCCCTTGATGGGGCCGCTGTTCGACGACACCTCCGGCCAGGCGGACATCCACCTGGTCATCGCGCCGGCGACGGTGGCCGTCTCGATTGCCGTGCTGCTGCTGGTTGGGGTGTTAAGTGGCCTGGCGCCGGCGGTGCGCGCTTCCAAGCTGGACCCGGCGCAGGCGCTGCGGTACGAATAGGAGATCAACGCCGCCGTTGCACCGCCTCCGGTTTCCGGGCGCAGGCAGCCACGAAGCAGGCCGTGACAGCCCGGCTCGGAAGGCGCCCGAGGGCCGCGAAGCAGTTGAGCAGAAGCCGGATCGGGCCATCGGCGAAGCGGCCAAACAAGCGCCGCAAGCCAAGGAACAGGAGCGTGGATGCACCCCGCGGATTGTGGATCAGGTAGTCGGTGGCCGTCACTTCCAGCCCCGCGTCTTCCAGGACGCGGACAAAGCCCGGGAGCGAAATCGTGTAGCCCAGCCGGAACGGGGTCCAGCCCTGCCGGCTGGCCCGGCGCAGCAGCCGGTAAAAGGGGTTTTGCAGGTTGTCAAGCGTAACGATGAGGGCGCCGCCCGGCTTGAGAATGCGCGCCAGCTCGGCGAGCGCCGCGCGGAATTCGGCGGCGGATGAGAAATGATCCAGCGTGGAGGTGGAAACGATCAGATCGAAGCAGCCGCCGCGGAAGGGCAGCTTTCGGAGGTCGGCTGCCAGGAAATGACCGGCGGGCAACGCGTTTCTGGCCGCGGCGCGGCGCGCGGTCGTGAGGGCGAGGTCGATGCCGACGACGAGTGCGGCGTCCGGGGAGATGTCAAACAGAATGTGATCCCGGCCGAAAGCCTCCTCGAACAGGTCCGTCTTCAGCACGGAGCGAATCCGGAGACCGGCGGACCACCGCCGGGTCAGCTCCAGGTTCACTTCACGCTTCTGCCGGGCCACCAGCGGATCCAGATACCAGGAGGGCCGGGCCCGGCTCGCGAGTGTCTCCCACTCGTTCACGGTTTGCAAGCCTCTCATTGTATCCGGGTGAGCGGCAGGAGCTCCGATTGGCATAGCCGGGAGCCGGGGGCATTCGTGCTGGAAAGGTGACCGGGCGAAACCGGATGGTTCACAACAACGGCTTGTTGCGGGGTGGAGCGAGCCGCCGTTCGAGCCGCTCGCGGCGATGCCGGAGCGCGGCCGAATCTTCCAACTCGATTGCCGCCCGGGTGCAGTCGAGCGCCATGGCGTAGTCGCGCTCATGGTGCTCGTAATGCTTGGCCAGCTCTTCGAAGGCCCGCACGCGAAACGGGTTCCGGCACGTGCTCAGGTCCGTGAAGACGGTCACGGCCGCGGTGGTACGGCCCCGCTTTTTCTCGAGCAGCCCGATGTCCCACAAGGTGCGGAAGAGCAGGTCGTCGGGAAGGCCGACCTCGACGGCGCGCCGCATCAGCTCGACAGCCTGGTCAAGCTGCTCGGCCCGCCGGAGCCAGCGCGCCAGGCCGAGCAGTTCGGCTCCGTGGGCCAGCGGCGTCTCGGCCGGCGAGCGGAAAGCGAACGGCACGATGCCCGTCAGGCAGGCCAGGGTGAGGATGTCGATGGCGTTGTGGTGGAAGATCGGCACCAGGCGGAAGGCCTCGCGGGTGCGAAGATATTCGAAGTAGACGTAAGGAATCAGCTCGCCGGGAAGATCGCCTTCGCGCTCGACGCCGAGCACCTGGTTTTCCAGCTCCACTAGGCGGCAGCTTTCGAAGCGCAATTTCCAAAGGCGCCGCGCTCCGAACAGCAGGTCCAGGTGCGCCATCCGGTCGAACGGCGGCCGTGCCCGCGTCATCCGGTACCGCGTCTCCAGCAGGGGGACATCGTAAGTCCTGCCGTTGTAGGTAATCAGAACGTCGAACCCGGCCAGGTGGCCGGCCAGCGCGTGCACCAGGCTCGGCTCCTCGTTGTAATCCCGCATGAAGAACTGGCGCACCCGGAATCC
>CAZXVW010000255.1:0-5385 GCA_964644025.1 uncultured Solibacteraceae bacterium
GGCTGTCCGGCGCCGGGAACTGACCGGCTGTCGCATGATCGGCTTCTTTCGCTCCACGGCGCCGACCTTTGCGTTTGCCTTGGGCAATGAGGCTTCCAGGGCGACCCAGAAGGCAGCGCTGGAGCAGCTCTACCCCGGCCAGATTCATTACTGGGCATTCGATGGGCGCTTTCTCAACTGGGAGTACCGGCCGGTGCGGGCGCAGGTGGAGCGCATGGTGGCCGCGGGCCAGTGCGTGGTCATCGAGGGGGAGGTTGCCAATCGCTACCTGGTGACGGGGTTTCAGCTCCAACCGCTCTACCTGCCACGCCAGCCCATTCACGGTGCGGAAGGCATCTGGCGGCTCACTCTGGATAACTCGCAGGCGTCACTGATCGCCGCGGCGGAGGCGCCTGAATTCGGCAAGACCATGGAAGCGGAGGATTTCACCGCCGCCAGCGCCACCGCTTCCGGCGGGCTGCTGGCCGCCGCCAGCGGTCCGGCGTTCGCCGAGTACCAGATCAGCGTGAACGGCGCCGGCAGATATGCCGTTCGCCTGCGGTATGCTTCCACGGGCGGCGAGGTTCTGCGCGTGCTGCTGAACGGCGAACAGATCACTGCGACGGCCTGCGAAAGATCCACCGGGGGGACGGACGCCGCACACCTGATGTGGCAGGAGATCGGATCGTTTCCCTTCCGGAAGGGGCGGAACCTGCTCCGGCTGGAGAGCGCGGGCCCGTTTCCCCGCCTGGATAAGATCGCCATCATCCCGCTCCGGTAGAGGCCGGGAGAACCTCGGCAGCCTGGGCGGGCCGCGTTGAGGATGTGCGGCACTGCTTCGGCGGCGCCCATGCTATACTGGAAAAGATTCTGGTTTCCCCGGAAGGAACTTCTATTCAATGCCAAAACTGAAGACGCACCGGGGTGCGGCTAAACGCTTCAAGAAGACAGGAACGGGCAAGATCAAGCGCCATCATGCGTTTGCGCGGCACATCCTGACTTCCAAGTCCAGCGCGCGCAAGCGGCGGCTGCGACACAGCGTGATCGCCGACACCGCGGACCGCAAGACTTACCAGGCGATGCTCCCTTACTAGGCGGGAGCCCTGAGTGCGGACGGAGCGCGCGGCACGTGCCCGGGCCGCCTCAGACCGTCAATTCAGAAAAGGAGAGAAAACGTGCCAAGAGTAACACGAGGTACCCACCGCCGCCAGGCCCGTAAGAAAGTTCTCAAGCGCGCCTCCGGCTATTTCCTTACCAAGAGTAAACTGCACCGCGCGGCCCGGGAGGCCGTCGATAAGGCCCTCCGTTACGCTTACGTGGGCCGGCGCCAGAAGAAACGGGACTTCCGCGCCCTGTGGATCATCCGGATCAACGCCGGCTGCCGCCAGGCAGGCATTTCCTACAGCAAGTTCATCGGTGGGTTGAAGAAGGCCGGCATCGACCTCAACCGCAAGATGCTCGCCGAAATGGCCGTGGCCGACGAGGCCGGTTTCAAGGCCCTGGTTGACAAAGCCAAAGCCGCATTAGAGAATGCAGGCTGATATGGAACTACTGGACGACGCGGGGCTGGACCCCCTCACCAGTCTGGAAGAACGGATTCAGAAGGCGGTGGAACTGATCCCGCGACTCCGCCAGGAGAAGGACGCCGCCGTGTCCGAACGGGACGCCGCCGTGCGGGAAGCCGAGGAAGCCCGCGCCAGACTCGAAGAGCTGACGCGCGAAGTCGCCGCGCTGCGCGAGGAGCGGAAACAGGTGCGTTCCCGCATTGAAAAATTGCTCGGCCACCTGGAAGTGCTCAGCTCGGCCTGACCCGACGGCCCCCGTTCGCCGCTCGCTCTAGGAGCGCCTCATGGAATCGGGTAATCCCGAGAAGAAACAGGTTCGCGTCACCATATTCAACCAGGTCTACTCACTGCGCACCGCTGGACAGGAAAGCGAGACCCAGGAGCTGGCTCGCGTCGTCGATGAGTTGATGACCGCCATCGCCCGCCGGTCCGGCAACCTGGATACCGCCCGGGTCGCGGTGCTGGCCTGCCTGCACTTGGCCGACCGGCTTCGGAGCCTGGAGCGCGACCTCGAGGAGTTTCGCCGGCGCGTGGAGAGCAAGACCAAGGACTTCTCCCTCCTGCTCGACCAGGCCCTGAATTCGGAGTGATCGCGCGCCCGGCCGGGCTCACTCCTCCGGCCGCCGCTTTCCGCGCGGCCCTAAAAGATCCTCTCCTGGCGCCGCAGGGTCCCGAACGAGCCGATGTTGGCAATGGCCAGGGCTACCCGGAACTGGTTCTCGTTCCGGGTCCCGAAGCTGAAACGGCGGTACTGAAAACTGATCCCGCAGCAGTCCGTGTTGTAAGTGACCTGGGTGGTGGCGAACTGCATCCGGTTCTCCCGGAAATCGTAAATGGCGCTGAAGGCAGCGTTCCAGCCCCGCTTGCTCTGATCGCCCACCACGATGAGGCCGCGGAACTGGTTAGCCGGCGGGGTCAGCGCCGGATCACTTTTCACGAGATTGTGGCCGAGCGAAACGAAATACCGTCCCATGCGCCCGTCCATCGTCAGTCCGCTGTTGGTGTATCGCCGCAGGGCCGGGTCGTAATCGGCTCTCCAAGAGAGGCCGATCCCGGGACGCGGGCTCAGACGCAGGTTGGAAACGATCGGCGAGTAAGACCGGGGGCCGTTCAAGAACGCGAAGCCGGTCAGCGCCGAGGAGCTCAGCAGCACGTTGCGCTGTCCCGCCGTGACCGCGCCCCCGAAGTCGTGGTCGAAGTAGCGCGCCTGCCAGAGTTCCCAGCTCAGCACCTCATGGACCATGCCCCCGCGCTTGGCATACAGCCGGTTGGTGATGGAATAGTCCGCCTCAGTGGTATCGGACAGCAGTTCGGTATCATCGAAGCGGATGAAGCGGTGAAAGTCATTCACCCCGTCGACCTTGCGGAACCCGGCCCGCGCTTCGATGACGTGCTTGACCCGGTCGCCGAGCCAGTGGGGCCCGTCGAAGGTCCGCGCCAGCGAGGGCAGCCGCAGATCCAGGGTAAACTCGCCGGCGTTGCGGAAAACCCCGTCTCCGCTGATCTGTCCGTTCCGCCAGCTCGAATCATAGTGGGTGCCCCGGATCGTGAAGGAAGGAACCAGGGAGATGTCCTTCCATCGGATGGCCGTGGTCACGCGCGGGGCCACGTCGACTCGCTCGACAAAGCGCCGGGTTTGAAACAGCGGCTGATTTCTTCGCAGAAAGCCGGCGCTCGTGGTCAGGGAGACCCACACCGGCAGCACCTTCCGGCTCACCTGGCGGTCCCGCGTGGTGAACTCGATGGCCGGGAGCTTCCGGATCGTGATCTTGTCGCCGGCGGCGGTGCTGTGGAAATTCTCGTTCCGGCGGAACAGGAAATTCAGCCCGTAGCTGGACCAGTTCCGCGTCACGAAGGCCACCGAATGGACCTCGGAAAACACCGCCTCGTTGAACGATTCGGTGAACTCCTGGCGGAACAGGAACGAGCTCAGGTAGTTGATGTTCCACCGGGACTTGAATCCCATGCCAAGATCGGCGTGTCCGGTGACCGTCATCAACAGGCCGCTAGCGTCGAGGCGGCGTCCTCCACCGAGATCTTTCCCCCGGTCACTCACACCATATAGGTAGGCGTTGAAATCGGCATTGCGGGTTGGCTTCCCGCGGATGTTGACATGATGGGCGAAGCCTCTTTGGCTGAAATACTGTGTCCGGTAGGCGGCATCATAGCTGCGGGCGATCGCCCAGTAGTAGCCGAGCCCCACCATGAAGCCGCGCCGGGAGCTGTTGCCGATGTTCGGCGTCAGAAAACCGCTCTTGCGGGGGCGACGCTTGAGCGACTTATAGAAGACGGGAGCGTAGAGGATCGGGATGCCGCGAATCCGCAGCGTCGAGCGGTAAACCAGAGCGCGTTTGCCTGGGATGATGTCAAACTTCGGCCCTCGCAACGTCCAGACTGGTTTCGGCAATTTGCAGTTGGTAAGGAAGCCCTCATGAAGAATGTAGCGATCCTTGAGACGTTCGGCCCACTTGCCCTGGAAGACGAACGGATTCCCGGTAGTCAGCAGTCCGGGACGCGGCTCGTACTTGCCGCTGGCCTGACCCTTGACCTCGTAGAATTTCCCGGTTTCCTGGCGAACGTTGTACTCCACCCGCTCGGCTTCCAGCACCTCCCCGCCGGTGAAATTGCGGAACTTGACATGACCTTCGGCCACTGCGTCGCCGGTGGCCTCGTTGTATTCGATGTAGTCGGCCCGGATGAGGATCTCGGCCGTCTCCAGCTCGGCGGCTCCCTTCAGCCGGTAGATGTTCCCCTCGGCCTCCTGCTGGACGGCGCGAACATAAATCTCGCCAGGGCCGGGAATATTGATTCGGGGGATTGGCACCCCGGTTGCAGGGGGTTGGGCAGAAGCGGTGAAGCCCGCTCCTGGAGCAGCCGAAGAAGGAAGCGCAAGGATAAGTAAGACCAGCGACAGCAAAAAGTTAGATAAAAACAGATGACAAATTGCTCGAAATGTGGTAAAGAAGATAAGCAGACCACTTCGGACTGTCGGTTTTTGACAGCGCAACCGATCATATCTACCACGGTCCGATCAAGGTCCGCAACCGAACTGAAGGCAATGCGAAGCCGATGAAATGCACATACTGTGGTTACCCGAACTCGGAGGAGGATCATCGCTGCCGGCGGTGTGGCCGGCGGTTGCAGTTTTCGACGGCGAAATCGGGGCCGAACCCGTACCCGGCGACGCGTGCAGCCGTGGCGCCGGATCTCGCCACCCGGCAGGCGATTCCGGCTGAAGTAGCGCGAGCCGCGATCGAGGATCCGCCCCAACGGCAACCGCGCCAGCGGACGCTGTTTCCCTCCCAGGTGGTCCGCATCGAAGACTACCTTCCGCAGCCACCCCGGCGAACCGGCCCGCCCAGGCCCAGGAGGCCGGGAACGAGGCGCCGGGTCTCCCGGAAGCGGGAAAGGCTGGAAGCCGCCGGCCAGCAGAGGCTGGACTTGCAACCGGTGGTGCCGGCGCCGCTGGCTCAGCAGACCACCAGCGGCGTGGAGCCGGCCCGTTACTGCCGGGAAGCGGTGGCGCTGCCCCTCCATCGCATGATGGCGGCCACGCTGGACTTCAGCATGGTAGCCATTGCGGCCGGTATTTTCTTCTCCCTGTTTTACGCGCTGGGCGGGATGGTGGTGCTCAACGGCGTCACTACTCCGGTGTTGGGGGCGGCGGCGTTCCTGCTGGTAGTCTTTTACAAGGCTCTGTGGCTGCTCGCCGGGGGTGACACGCCGGGGATGAGCTGGTGCAGCCTCCGGCTGCTGAACTTCGATGGGTTCCGGCCCACGCGGCTGGAGCG
This sequence comes from uncultured Solibacteraceae bacterium, assembly GCA_964644025.1. Taxonomy (GTDB): domain Bacteria; phylum Acidobacteriota; class Terriglobia; order Bryobacterales; family Bryobacteraceae; genus CAZXVW01. The sequence continues at coordinate 5,336 of CAZXVW010000255.1, forward strand.
GCTGCGACGTTGCGGCGCCACGTGCCTGAGCCTGGCGGCCGGGGGCCTGG
>CAZXVW010000256.1:0-5282 GCA_964644025.1 uncultured Solibacteraceae bacterium
GCCCGGCGCTGCCACTGTGCCTGGTCCAGGTAGGTGACCGTGGGCGCCTCCAGGGGGGTAGCCGTAACCGTGACTTCCACCCGCCCCAGCCGGAACGGGGATTCCGGACGCTCTCGAAGAAATCCTTCTACCACCGTCCGGAGCTGCTTCTCATAAGCGGCGATCTCTCGCTTGGTTGTCAGCCGGCCGGGCGCCGGAGGCAACTGAAGCCGGGCGCCGGGTTGGGAGGCGAGCCACTCCTGGATGGCCGATCGCAAGGATTCCAGACGGGAGGCAAGTTGTCCGAGCGCCCCGATATTCTCCGCGGGCGTGCCAGTCAACGCGGCCTCGATTTCCTGCAATGATGCCAGCCACTCCAGCGAGGGATCGGGCGGCGGCGCGGGCCGCGACAGGCTCGCGGCCAACAGAAGGCCAGCGGCAAGTCGCAGTAAGCTGCGCTCAGAGGGCATCCACTTTGCTCTTGGCCACCGCCTGGATGAAGTCTTCCAGTGCGCGGGGGTCCGCGCCGGCCTGGAACGTTGCCGTAAACTTTCCCAGGCGGGATTGAATACGGGCTGCGCAATCGGCACGGACGGCCAGCACCCAGGCCGGCCCTTGGTCCTCATCCAGTTTCGCTAGGAGAGCGGGCAGGTGGCCGCCGCCCTCGGCTTCCAGGCGCCCGATTTCATCCACCAGCACTATGTCGGCGTGTCGGCGGGCGTCGAGGATGCGCTCGCGCGCCCATCGCCACCCGGCGGCATCGAACTCGAACCCGGGCTTGCCGGGCGAGGATGCCTTCCGGCGGCGGGCAAACGCCCGCTCCTGCCCGTTCGACTCATCGCGCAAGCGGTAGCCGGTTGTCACCCCGCCGCGGAACACAGCCGGCTGGCTGATGCCGCCGGGCCGCAATCCGAGCTCGCGCAGCCGTGCCGCCACCGCACGCAAAGCGGTGGTCTTGCCGCTGCCGGGCGGACCGACGATCGCGAAAACCGGCGGCCGGCCGTTTGCCAGCGCCGGCCTCAGCCGGCGGGGGGCGTCTCCGCGTGCCGGCAATTCCGCCATCTGCTCGGCCAGCCTCGCAGTTTCGCAGATCACCTCGACCGCCCCCCGGTAAGCGCGGCGCGGTGTCTGCCACCAGGGGCCGGGCGCCGGAGATTTCCGCCAAGCCCTCTCCAGGCGGCTCATCAGCTCAGGCAGCAGACGGAGCGCCCCCGTCACGGACCTGCCCAGGCGCGGCACCCCGGCCCGTTCGGTAACCCGCACGAGTTGCTCGCCGCTCAAGTTCCGGCTGGCCCACAGGGCAAGACCGAAGATGAAGGCGCCCCGCACCACCATTAAGAGCCCGGCCTCGAGCCCTTCGCTCGACAGTTCCAGCCCGAACAGGCTGAGGTCTTTGGATCCCAGCAGCAGGCCGCTGCCGGCGGCGAACAACAGCGTGACGGCCCAAAAACGCGGGAGCCACATTTTCGGCAACACCGGCCGGTCGGCCACGGCGAGGGCGGCCAACCAAATCACCAGCGCCACCACCGAGAGCCGCAAGGAGCCGCCGAACTGAAGCCCGATCAAGAACACGGCCAGGGCTGCTATCAGTCGCCGCCGGGCAACCGGAGACGGTAGCGCGTAGTGTCCTGTCAGCCAACTCATGCCGCTTCGGACTCCGCCAGCAGGCGCCCGGCATCCCTGCCCATGCGGTAGCCGGCAAGGCTGCCCGCGATCCCGATCAGGCAGACGACACCGAGCGCCGTCCCCAAGACCCAGTAGCCTTGCGCTACGGAAAGCTTCATCCAGAGGCGGGCCTTGCCGAGCAGCGCCAGGTAGAGGTCGATCAGTTTGGAGCCGTAAAGAATGTATTGTGTGAACAGCTTCTGGCCGAATGACCAGAGCGCGCACAACGCTCCACCGGCGGCCGCTGAGACGGGCGAGCGCGGCGCCGGCAGCAGCGCGACCTCGACCAGCGCTGCTTCGGTCAGAATTCCCATCATCGGGCCCAGGATTATGCCGCCGGGCGAGATTGACTTGCAGAGTGCGGCGACAAACCCGGTGGCCAGGCTCGCGCCGCGCGTGGGCAGGAGCTGGCGCTGCGCCACCAGCAGGGCGGCACCCATCGCCGCCAGCAGCACACCGCCGAAGGGAACCCGGAGCGCGTGCAGAAACGAGCCGAGCGTAATTTCGAGCGCACCCCACAAGGCTCCGAACGTGGTGACGTGCGCCCAGAACAGGTCCCTCGAATTTATCTGTCGTCGTTCCACAGCAATGGACTGCTGGCGGCCGGGCGCCCGGTACCGCCCGGCTACGAACATTTCCTAGGCGTCGTTAACCCCTCATCATAAGACAGGCTGCAAGGCGCGCAGGCCCGCTTGGCGGGCCGGGGGGCAAGACCCGGCCCCGGCGTCATGCGGGGCCGGCTTGGTTTCCGGTAAACTCACGTTCATGCAGATCAAGCTGCACTGGCTGGACTGGAGCGTCATCGCGGCCTATTTCGTGGGCATCGTGCTTCTGGGACTGTGGGTCGCCCGGCGGGTGAAAGCCACCGACGACTATTTTCTGGGCAAGCGCGGCTTCAGCGTGTGGCTGCTGCTTGGCCAGTCTTTCGGCGTGGGCACGCACGCCGAGATGCCCGTGTCGCTGGCCGGGGCGGTCTACCAGTCCGGCTACTCCGCCCTGTGGTACCAGTGGAAGAACCTGTTCATCACGCCTTTCTACTGGATGCTCGGCCCGCTGTTCCGCCGCTTCCGCCGCACGACGATCGGGGAGGTCTACGAGGACCGGTATGGCCACATGATGGGCGCGGTTTACACCTTGTTCGCCCTGTCCTATTTCATCTTCGACATGGGCGCGATGCTAAAGGGCGCCGGGAAGCTGGTGAGCGCCGCGGCCGGCGGTTCCGTTTCGCCGAACGCCGTGGTACTGGTGATGACCGCCACGTTCCTGGTTTACAGCTTCGTCGGGGGGCTGGTCTCGGCGGCCTATACGGATTTCGTGCAGAGCCTGTTCATCATCGTGCTGTCGTTCCTGCTGATTCCGCTGGGGCTGGCCCATATCGGCGGCTTCACGGGCATACGGGAGACGCTATCGCCGGAGATGCTTTCCCTGGTGACGCCGGGAGAAGTGGGAGTGTTCACGATTCTGATGCTGACGATCAACGGGCTGATCGGCATCGTGGCGCAACCGCACATGCTGGCCGCTGTCGGCACCGGCAAGAACGAGATGAGCTGCCGGGTGGGGATGGCGTACGGGAATTTTGTGAAGCGCTTCTGCACAGTCGGCTGGGCCCTGGTCGGGCTGATCGTGGCCGTGATGCTGGCGCAATCGGGCGGTGTGCTGGCCGATCGCGAGGATGCCTTCGGCTTCGCCACCCGGGCGCTGCTGTTCCCCGGTGCGGTGGGACTGATGATTGCCAGCGTGCTGGCCGCCAACATGTCCACGTGTTCGGCGTTCACGGTGGACGGCGGGGCGCTGTTCACGCAGAACTTTTACCGGCGCTACCTGGTGCGCCGCAAGGCTGACGGTCACTATCTCAACGTAGGCCGCTTCGCCGGGACGGCCGTGACCACGCTGGGTGTGCTGTTCGCGCTATACGTCGACGTTGTGCTGGAGGCGTTCCTGTTCACCGAGACCATTGCCGCCTTCATGGGAATCAGTTTGTTCGGGGCCATTTGCTGGCGCCGGGCCAACCGCTACGGGGCGTTTTCCAGCCTGGTTGTCTCCAGCGGTGTGTTTTTCTACCTTACGGAGATGCGTTTCGGCGAGTTGTTGCACTGGGACCCGGAAAACTTCGGCGTCTCGTTGCTGGCGGGCTTCCTGGCCCTGGTGCTGGTGAGCCGGCTGACCAGACCGGAGAGCGAGTCCCGGCTGAGACCCTTCTATGAGAAGCTCGACACGCGGAGCGAGTTCGACGAGGCGACGCAACAGGAGAAGGTGATCACCGAGCCGGGTCACGATCTGCTGGTGGTGCACCTGCTGCGGCCGGGCATCACGAAAGGCTGGAGAAGCTTTTACCGCCGGTTCCGGATCGACCTGCTCGGGCTGGCGGCCGCCTTCGGCGTGGTGGTCCTCCTGATCGCCATGGCCAAGGCCATTCTGCTGCTGCCCTGAGCGATTGGTCCGCCTCTTAGCCGCGGCTCACAGCAGCTTGACGACGACGAAACGCATCACCAGGTAGGCCACCGCCGAAGCGGTGAGGAATTCCAGCAGAAACCACCGTGGCAGGGCGGCAGCCCGACGCTTCCAGAGCCACCAGAACAGCACCAGCGCGACCAGCGGGATCCCCGCGGGCGCCAGCAGCAGGCTGTCTCCGTATGCGAATGACTCGCGCAGGAAGAACAGAAAACACCAGACCGTGCTCAGCACCCCCAGAAAGATCCCGAGACCCTGCACCATCCGGCGGATGAGCTTTGCCCCGCCAGGTTCAGCCAGCGCCGGCGAATCTTTTGTTGTGTCGGTCAACGCTACTGGTGTACCAAGAGTCGGGGGTGGGACACAACGACCGGGGGAGGCGGAATCGCATTTTTTGGGCCAAGCCGCGGGCAAGGGAGCGGCTCGGTCGGGCTCGTTACGCGATGACGGGGATCCCGGCGCGGAGCAGCGCGCGGCGCACCTGGTTGGGCGTCAGCCGCGAGGCGTCGTAGTCCACTGTAATCCGGTCGCCGGAGGTTGCCAACCGCGCATGATGCAGCCCGTAGATGCCGTGCAGTTCGGCGAGGCGGGCGGCCAGGGCTTCATCGACCGGGTGCGCCAGCTTGAATTCGAGTTCAACGCTTGCCATCTAAGCTTCAGAGTATCATCCCGCAGCCTCGCCGGGAGAGGGGCCGCCGCTCAGCCCACGGTAGTTCCTACGGCGCCGGGTTCCCGCTCCCGGATTTGAGTTTCCAGCGGATCTGCCGCAGCATTCCGAGACAGACCTCGGCGTCGGTGGCGCTGAGCTTCATTCGCCGGATCAGGCGCCGAATCTTGTTCGTGGTCGAGAAGCCGGCGCCTGGATTCACGTATCCTGATTCGGCCAGCACCTCGACGAGCAAACCGGTAAGGCGCTCCAGGTCCGCCACCTTGGCGGGCTTCGTCTCGAGCGGCCGGGTTCCGGCGGCGCGCCCGCTTCGCACCAGCTCGTAAAGCGTCACCGCGACCGCCTGGCCGAGATTCATGGAGCCGTGGGCGCGGCGAGTCGGAATCCGCAGCAGCCAATCGCAGTAGCTGAGGTCTTCGTTTGTCAGGCCGTGCTTTTCCGAGCCGAACAGCAAGGCCGCCGGCGCGCTTCCCAGGTGCTTCCGGATGAGCCGCCCCCCGTATTCCAGGCGGCGCAAGGG
>CAZXVW010000257.1:0-5221 GCA_964644025.1 uncultured Solibacteraceae bacterium
CACCGTTACGAAGTCCCCGCCGGCGCCACGGTGCACCGGCTGGAGACAGTGGCCCTGCCGGTCTCCTCTTCCGAGATCCGCGCCAAGTTGGCAGCCGGGGAAGCCGTGCCGGAGCTTCCGCCGGAGGTCCTCGCCTACATCCGCAGCCACGGTCTCTATTCCGCCCGACCGGCGCGCTGACCCCGCCCCGGAACAGGCCGCCCGCCGGAGGCCGGCGCCCGGCTGTTACAATTCGATCATGTCGTTTCCTCGCCTGTTACGGGTTCGCCAGCATTTTCCGGATCGGAGTCTCAAAGATATTCCGGGGGAGGTAGAGCGGCAGCTCGCGGAGGTGGAGTTCGCCTCCCGGCTCAAGACAGGCGATCGCGTGGCCATCGGGGTCGGCAGCCGGGGGATCGCCAATGCCGCGGTGATTGTGCGCGCCGCGGTGGATTATTGGAAAAGCCGGGGAATGAAGCCATTCCTGTTCCCGGCCATGGGCAGCCACGGGGGCGCCACCCCCGAGGGACAGGCGGAGGTCCTGGCCAGGTTCGGCATCACGGAAGCCGCCATGGGCTGTCCGGTAGTCAGCCAGTTCGACGTTGTTTCTACCGGGCCGACCCCGGAGGGAATCGAGACCTGGATGGACCGGGCCGCCTATGAGAGCGACGGCATCCTGCTGGTCAATCGCGTGAAATGGCACACCGACTACGGCGACACCATTGAAAGCGGGCTGTTCAAGATGATGGCCATCGGTCTTGGCAAGTTCGCCGGGGCCCGCCGGTATCATACTCACGCTTACCGGATGGGCTTGCGGAAGGTGGTGCGCACGGTGGGCCGCCAGATCCTGAAGACCGGCAAGATCCTGGGCGGGCTGGCCATCCTGGAAGATGCCAATCATAATACCGCCCAGGTCACCGCCGTGCCCGCGGAACGGATGGAAGCCGCCGAAGAGGAACTGCTGGCGCTGGTGAAATCCTGGATGGGGCATATCCCCGTCCCGGAAGTCGACATCCTGATCGTGGATGAGATGGGCAAGGACATCAGCGGCACCGGCATGGATACCAAGATCATCAACCGCAGCGTGCACGCCGCTTACAACCCCTGGTCGTCCGCCCCGCGCATCGGCCGTATTTTCGTTCGCACCCTGACCAGCCTGTCCTACGGCAGCGCCGTCGGCGTCGGCTTGGCGGACATGATCACCGACCGGCTGCTGGAGGCGATCGACTGGGAACCGACCAGCATCAACGTTCTCACCTCGGGAGCCCTTGCCGCCGCTCGAGTTCCGCTTCATTATCCGACGGACCGCGAGTGCCTGGATAGACTTGCCCTTACGGTGGGAAAACTCGATCCGCTCGAGGTCACCTACTGCTGGATTCGCAACACGCTGGAACTCGGCCGGGCCCTGGTGAGCGAGAATCTCCGTCCGGTGATCGAAACGAACCAGGCGCTGGAGATCATCGGATCGCCGCTGGAAATGACGTTTGACGAAGCGGGAAACCTGCCGGAACCATTAGCTCCGCACCGGCAATGGTAGCCGCGGCCGCTGGAAACGGCCGCTCACGCCGGGAGGCGCCGGTATGATGACGTGTCGGCCGAAGAAAAAGAAAATGGGCGCGAGGCAGTGCCCCGCGCCCACTTTCTTATGCGAACAGGATGATCGCTAGCCTTGCGCAGCAGCATTCGACATCGCTGCCGAGATCTTGCTGAACACAGTGCTGATGCTGGTTGCGACGCCCGGCATGATGGCGCCGGCCGCCACAGCGACGAACCCGGCCATCAGGGCGTACTCAATGAGGTCCTGACCGCGGGTGTCCTTCCAAATATTGAGCTTCCAAATCAAACGTGTCATATCTTGCTTTCTCTCCTCTCCCTGCAACTCGGGGTTTTTTGCAATTGCTAAGCTAAAGGTAACATTCAACAAGGAACCAGAGAATTAGGTGAACCACCTAGATGAACCTATAAAACGGCCGAACTTTAGAAGGGAAAAACCGGTCATCCCCGACCAGGCGGAAGCAGTGTTCTCGATCCTGCACCGGCGGGAGGGCAGGGTCAGGCTGGCCGCGGCGAACGGGACGCCCGCGACGCCACCGACGGCAGAGCTAGGCGAGCAATAGGTGTCCGCTGGCAGGGAACATCTTCCGGGCGCTCCGAGGAAGGCGAACAAGGCCCCCAGGTGACGCGCCGTCCGGGCACGTCACCTGGGGCGTCTCTCTCCGGCAGCGTGGAGATCACCGAACTCCGACAAATGAATAGCGAGGCCGTGGCATCTTGGCTTTGGGCTATCACGGAGGATACGGGCCACGGCCATCCTCACCTTTGTTATCGGCGGCCTTCACTTGGAACTTTAAACCATGGCATAGCCGCCGAGGGGTCCACGGTGACTCTCAGAGAATGCCGACCCGCTTGGCCGCCCGCACGGCCATCTCCAGTGAGCGATCCAACTGCTCCCGCGTATGCGTCGCGGTAACAATCGTGCGCACCCGGGCCTTGCCCTTTGGCACGGTCGGGTAGCCGATGCCGGTAGCCAGAACGCCTTCCTCGAACAAGGCCTGGGAAAACGCGTGCGCCTTCGCCGCTTCGCCCACCATGATCGGGGTAATGGGCGTTTCGCTGGCCCCGGTCTGGAAACCGGCCGAGCGGAGGTTCTCCTTGAAGTATTTCGTGTTGCGCCAAAGGTTTTCGATCCGCTCCGGCTCGCTTTCCAGGATGTCGAAGGCCGCCAGACAGGCGGCCGCCACAGCCGGCGGGTGGGAAGTGGAGAACAGGAAGGGGCGGCCCCGGTGGTAGAGGAACTCGATCAGGTCCCGGCTGCCGCACACATAACCGCCCAGTACGCCGATGGCTTTTGAGAGCGTGCCGACCTGGATGTCGACGCGCCCGTGCAAGCTGAAGTGGTCCACCGTTCCCCGGCCTGACCGGCCAAGAACGCCGGAAGCGTGGGCATCGTCAATCATCATGATTGCCCCGTGCCGCTCGGCGATCTCCACCAGTTCCGGCAGCGGGGCGACATCCCCGTCCATGGAAAACACGCCGTCGGTGATGAGCAGCTTCCGGCCCGCAGTAGCGTCCAGTTCATCAAGAATCGCGTCCGCGGCGGCCGCGTCACGGTGGGGAAAGACCTTGATCTTCGCCTTGGAGAGGCGGCAGCCGTCAATGATGGAGGCATGGTTCAGCTCGTCAGAAATGATGTAATCGGTGGGACCGAGAATTGCGGAGACGGTGCCAGCATTGGCTGTGAAACCGGACTGGAACACCACGCTGGCCTCGGTCCCCTTGAAGGCGGCGATCCGGCGCTCCAGCTCCAGGTGCACGCTCATCGTGCCCGAGATGGTACGCACGGCACCGGAACCAACGCCGTACTTGCGGGTCGCCTCCAGGGCCGCCTCGACCAGTTTGGGATGGTTGGCCAGCCCGAGGTAGTTGTTCGAAGCGAGGTTGATCACCTCCTTGCCGTCAAACTGGGAAACCGGCTCGCAAGCCGACTGCAGCTCGCGTAACCGCTGGTAGGTGCCGGCCTCGCGCCAGGCTTGTAATTGTTCACCCAAGTACGCTAGCGGATTTGCTCGTTCCATGACTGATTCACCTGTCAAACCGGGAATGGCTGTCACTACTATACCGAAAACGATGCCAGCCGGCCGCGGCCGCGCCGGCTGTGCGACATTGGAAGCCAGCGGACAATGACGACGTTTCAGCGCTACTGGCTCATCCAGGTTCCCGGGTGGCTGCTGGCCGGGGCGATCCTGTACGCGCTCCATCGCTGGTTTGGGTTGCCGGCCTGGCTGGCCGCGCTCCTGCTGGCCGGTGACGTGGCCAAGGATTTTCTCCTGTATCCGTTTCTCCGGCGGGCTTACGAGACGGGCGGGCCAAGCGCGATGGACCGCCTGGTGGGCGCGACCGGAATCGCCAGGGAGAAGCTGGATCCAGCAGGCTACGCCGAAATCGGCGGGGAACTCTGGCGCGCCACGTGCGCCCCGGCTGACAACCCAATCGCGGCCGGCTCCCGGATCAAGGTGATCGAGGCACGGGGCATGAGCGTAGTTGTTATCCGGGACCGGGGAACCGGCTAACAGGGCCGATGCCGGCGGCGCGGCTGCTTCAGCGCTGTGGCGGCAGCGGCCGGATCTTGAGGTTGCGGAACCACGCTTCGTCGTTGTGGTGCTGCAGGGCGATCGGCGTTACCTTGTGCGGCTGCTGGGTCAGCAATTCGTAGACCCGCGAGGACGTGGTCCAGCGTTTCGCCAGCCCGGCGGCAATCTCCTTCGAGTTAAGCTCAGCTTCAACAACCTTGACTCCGTTCAGCCAGTGCTCGACGTGATTGCCGCGCAGCACGATCCGGGAATGGTTGAACTGGCCTACCGGCCGCGCCATTGACCGCCGCGGCGCCACCAGTCCGTAGATTGCCCCGCTGGTCCGGTTCGCACCCCGCTTGGCATCCGGGTGACCGTGGTCGTCGATGAGCTGGTACTCAAAACCGATGAGGTACTCCTGGACCCTGACATTGGGGGCGATCCTGTCCCGGTGGCCCAGCCGGTGCCGCAATTCGTAATCCACGATGTCCTCGAAGCGCTTAGCATCGGGAGCCAGCTTGCCCTGTTCGAGCAGGGCCCGGTCCTGAATCCGGTACTTGACGCCGCTGTTGCCGCGCTGGGAAATGCGCCACTCGAAGACGAGCTCGAAATCGCCGAACGCCCCCGTGGTGACGAGGGGCTCCCGGATGCGTGGCCGGAGCACCGACTTGAGGCAGCCATCTTCGATCACCCAGGAATCGCCGGGCGGGTTTTTCCGGGATGGATCGTCCCAGCCGGTCATCGTCCGGCCGTCGAACAGCAATTTCCACCCGGCAGCCTTCTCCTCAGCCGTGAGAGCATTGAGCGCCGGCGGCTGCGCTGCGGCCAGGCGTGGTCCGGCGAGGGCCAGCAACCACGCCGGAGTTCCGGCCAGCATCGTTCTTCGCTGCATAGACCCCAATTCTACCGCCGGCGCCGGCAATAGTGGGTGGTGGCGCAGACACGCCCGCGGAGGCTTCGGGCCGGACGCTGCCCCATCCGCTGGGCGGCGCACCGGGGCGGCGCCCAGGCAGGCCATGCGCCAGACGCATGGATCTGATAGCGTCATCCTAGATGGCACCTGTAGAGAAAAGACCACCCCGCCGCCGCTTTTTGCGGTGCTCCGCGGCCGGCTTCGGCGGCGCCCTGACAATGTGCGGGCCGCGCGCTACCGAGAAACGTCCGAACATTCT
>CAZXVW010000258.1:0-3674 GCA_964644025.1 uncultured Solibacteraceae bacterium
CATCACCACCGCGTCCTGCCAGCTCATGCGCCCGGGATCGCGGACCGGCGCGGCGGTGTAAATCCCCAGCGGACCGCAGCCGAGCGCCAGCAGCTTGCCGAAGGCTGCCCAATGGAAACCGCCCGTGCCGGCCGCGTAGATCAGGTATGGGGAAACGAACAGCGCCAGGCACAGCCCGGCCGCGCGGAGGCCTCCCAGCCGGCGCGCCAGCCAGGAGCGGGAGGCGGCAAAGCCGGGCGCCAGGAACAGGAACAGGAGAACGGAGAAGCATAAGTAAATTCCCACGGCAGCGCCCGCCGGAAGCGGGTATCGCCGCAACTCCGCGATAGCGGCGCCGCCGAAAAACACCGACAGGCCGATGTAGCTCAGCAGCAGCGCCGCCAGGCTGGCGTGACCGCCGGACGATGGGTCCCGCGGTCCCTCGAAGCTGTCCCTGTTCTGCTTGCCTGTGCTGGTGCCCACGGCCACTGCTGCTATCTCTTTGCGGCTCCCAGTTCCTTGAGCCGTCGCGCCCGGTATTCTTCGTACTCCTTGATCAGCTTCGGATCCCGCGGCCGGCCGTAGATTTCGTGCGACTTGTACTTGCCCGTGTTGAGCTTCATTTTCGTCCACTCGTCGTGAATCTTGATCTCCAGGGCCCGGTCCACCGTCTCCTGCACCAACTCCGGCGGGATGAACGTTGTTCCTTCGCGGTCCCCCAGCACCACGTCGCCCGGCATGACGGTGACGTTGCCGATCCGCACGGGAACGTTCACTCCGATCAACGTGAAATTCGTAACCGCCCCCGGGTTGGCGAACCGGCAATAAATCGGAACCTCGATATCGTGGATCGACTCCAGGTCCCGGATGCCTCCATCGACGACCAGGCCGCCGGTCTTGGTAGCGACCTTGATGTAAGTCGCCAGGTTGTCGCCCACAAAACCGGGGACTTTGCCGTAGGCGTCGGCCACCAGCACATCACCGGGCCGCAGCATGTCAATGACGTACTGATGGCCCCGGTTGGGAAATCCCTTGGCTCTGAGCCCGGCCATGACGAGATCTTCGAGATCCGGACGCGCCGGCATGTAGACCGCCGTGACGGCGCGGCCGGCCAGTTTCAGCTCGGGATGGATGATCTTCCAATTCCCCTCGAACTGGTTGACGTACTGGTGGCGGCGGAGCACGCCCCAGCAATCTTCGGCCGACAGCTCCCTTATCTTTTCAATCAGTGAGTCCGGGACCTTCGGCCGGCCGTCCTCGAAGCGGCCGAACGGGTTCTTCGCCGTGCATTTGATCATCTGTTCTCTGCTGAACTCGAAGACCTGTGCGGTAAGCGGGATCGAGAGCACGAGAATTCCGGCAAGTTTCACCAAGCCCATCATGCAAGGAAACTTATCACAATCCGGGAAAATACTTTGCCAGGATTTCCGGCCTCAGCTCCACGCCGAAGCCCGGCCTGGCCGAAAGGTAGTAATATCCATTCTCGAAACGGGCAGTAAACGGACGCCAGAGCCTCTCATCAGATTCCCCCGTGCCGAAGCTCTCCGCCAGGGGGCAATTGTTCGAGGCGGCGATCAGCGCCAGCCCGTACGGACTCCCGCCGCGATGCGGGATCACCGGCAGCCCGTGCGCCGCCCCCATGGCGGCAATCCGGCGCCCCTCGGTCAGGCCGCCGGACCACGTCAGGTCCGGCTGCAGTATGTGGGTCGCCTGGTTGCGGATCAACTCCCGGAAACCGTAGCGCGTGTATTCATGTTCCCCGCAGGCAATCCGGGTTCCGCGGACCTCGCGGCAGAGTCGCCGGTACCCGTCCAGGTCGTCCGGGTAGAGCGGTTCCTCGATCCAGTCCAGCTTCAGATCGGCGGCGCGTTCGGCGAACTCGAGCGTGTAATCGACATTCCAGCGCGCCAGGCAATCGATCATGAGCCGGGCGTCGTCCCCGATGGCCTGGCGTACGGCAGCCAGGCGCGCCAGGTTGCGCTTCATTCCTTCCCGGCCTTCCGCCAGGCCTGCGGCAATGGAAACCTTGAAAGCGTGAAAGCCGAGCTTCATGCCTTTTTTCAGATCATTGCCGGTGTAGTATGCCGGAATCTTCTTCTTCACCGCGCCGCCGAGTAGTTCGTAGACGGGCTTGCCCGCGTGTTTTCCGGCTATATCCCACAGGGCCAGATCAATGCCGCTCATCGCCATGATGACGACACCGCGCCGTCCGTAAAACGAAGTGGAAGCGTACATCTGTTCCCACAGCAGTTCGACGTTCAACGCGTTCGCCCCGGCGAGCAGGTCGCGCAGGTGATGTTCGATGATATAAACGGCCGCGCCGCCTCCTCCGCCCAGCCCATAGCCCGTAATACCAACATCGGTTTCAATCTTGACGAGGATTTCCCCTGTGAGCTGAGAAAAAGGCCCGAACCAGCGCCACCGGGCCGGATCCGTATCGGAGGTGAACTTCTTCGTCCCGAATGCGCTTGCCGGGCGGAGGGGTGCGCGAGCCGCCTTGACTGCGGTGATTTCCACGCGCTCATCGGAAGCCCACATGGCCGGGGCGCCCGCCGCGCCGAACAAGAAGGTTCTTCGCCGCATGCCGGGCAATCTATCACAGTGCAACCGCGTGCGCATCTGGAAATGGTCCAAGTAACCGCGGTGTTATATGATGACGCCATGGTGCGTCCCGCTGAACTCCTTTCCGCTTGTTTGCTGTGCACGGTTTCGCTGGCTAGCCTCCCGCCGCTCCAGGCTGCGCCGCGTTTCGAGATCTCCTTCTCCGCCGCGGCGCGCGCGAAACCCGCCGATGGCCGCGTGATCCTCATCGTCTCGACGAACCCGGGCGGAGAGCCGCGCTTCCAGGTGTCCTGGAGACTGGAGACACAGCAGATCTTCGGCGTCGATGCGGACGGACTCCGTCCCGGCGAAACCGTTACGATTGACGAACACGCCGCCGGCCACCCGCTACGGAGCCTGGCGGACCTGCCGCCCGGCACCTACAACGTTCAGGCCGTGCTCAACGTCTACGAGACGTTTCACCGGGCCGACGGTCACGTCCTCAAGCTGCCGATGGACAACGGCGAAGGACAGAAGTGGAACCGTTCGCCGGGCAACCTTTACAGCGAACCGCGACGGGTGAAGCTGGATGGCGACCAGGTTATCCGCATCCAGATGACGAAGGTCATTCCGCCCATCGAGCCGCCCAGGGACACAAAATACGTTCGCCACGTTCGCATTCAGAGCAAGCTGCTGACGGAATTCTGGGGCCGCCCGATGTATCTGGGGGCGATCGTGCTGGTGCCGGATGGCTTCGACGAGCATCCCGAGAGGCACTACCCGGTCGTATTCCGGCAAGGTCACTTCCCGTCGCGGTTCCGTGGCTTCCGGGAGTCGGGTTCCGGGTTCTCCGCGGAGTGGACCTCCGGCCGGCTGCCGAAAATGCTGATCGTGCTCACGCAGCACCCCACGCCGTACTACGACGACTCCTACGGCGTGAATTCCGCCAACATGGGGCCTTACGGCGACGCACTGACCCGGGAGCTTTATCCTTACATCGAGAAGAAGTTCCGGGCGATCGGCCAGCCCTGGGCACGGGTCTTGTACGGAGGCTCCACCGGTGGCTGGATCAGCCTGGCTCAGCAGATCTTCTACCCGGATTATTTCAACGGGGCCTGGGGATTTTGCCCGGATCCGGTGGATTTCCACGCCTT
>CAZXVW010000258.1:3774-5209 GCA_964644025.1 uncultured Solibacteraceae bacterium
GGCAGCGTCCAGTACGGCAACAACCGGCCCCACTGTTACGTCGGCGAGGTCCCCAAGGGAATGAGTCCCGAGCAATATTACCTGCCCGTCTTCGCGGAGCATATCCGAAAGGCCGCACCCGCGGGGGCGGACACCACCAGTTGGATGCCACAGCAGCGTTAAGGGTGGCTGGCGGACCCGCGTTGCCGCGGGTGCAGCCTTCATTCAGCGCGCGAAATTCGGAGCCTGCCCGCAGGCGCGCCCCCTACGCGTGCCCGTTTACTTGTCGGTCAGCGCCGCCACGCCGGGCAGTTCCTGTCCGCTCAGGAACTCGAGTGAGGCGCCGCCACCGGTCGAGATGTGGCTGATGCGGTCCGAGACGCCGGCCACGTCGATCGCCTTCACCGAATCGCCCCCGCCGACCACCGACGTAGCGCCGGAGTCGGCCACCGCCTTCGCCAGCTCCACGGTACCCTTGTCAAACGGCGGCTTTTCGAAGACACCCATCGGCCCGTTCCAGATGATGGTCTTGGCGCCGGCGATGACCTGCCGGTATGCTTCGATGGTCTTCGGACCGATGTCCACGGCCATCTTATCTGGGGGAATGGTCTCGACGACTTCCCCGGGCGCGCCTTCCTTCAGTTCCGCGGTTACCACGTGGTCGACCGGCAACATCAGCTTATCGCCGGCCTTCTCCATCAGCTCCTTCGCCAGCGTGACCTTGTCTTCCTCGACCAGGGAATTCCCGGTGGGTTGACCTTTTGCCTTGAGGAAGGTATAAGCCATCGCGCCGCCGATCAAGAGCCTGTCGACCAGAGGCATGAGATTGTTGATCACCTTGATCTTGTCCGAGACCTTCGCGCCGCCCAGGATGGCCACGGAAGGCCGCTCCGGGTTGGTGATCGCTTTGCCCAGGTACTCGAGTTCCTTCTCCATCAGGAAACCGGCGGCGGCCTGGGGTAGCGCTTGGGCGACACCGACGACGGAGGCGTGGGCCCGGTGCGAAGACCCGAAGGCGTCGAGCACGAAGACATCGGCGAGTGCAGCCAGCTTCTTGGCAAACTCGGGGTCGTTCTTCGTCTCTTCGGGGTGGTAGCGAACGTTTTCGAGCAGGAGCACCTCGCCGGGAGCGGGCTTCATCGCCTCGACTTCCGGCCCGATGCAGTCCGGCGCCATCTTCACCGGCCGGCCGAGCAATTCCTCGAGCCGCTTGGCCACCGGCGCCAGGCTCATCTCGGGAACCCGTTTGCCCTTGGGCCGGCCCAGGTGGCTCGCCAGGACCAGGCCGGCGCCCTGTTCCAGAGCATAGCGGATCGTGGGCAGCGAGGCCTGAATACGTTTGTCCGACGTGATGGTCTTGCCCCCGTCGGCGAGCGGCACATTGAAATCCACGCGCATAAAAACGCGTTTCCCCTTCAAGTCGAGATCACGAATTGATAGTTTGGACATGGCTACC
>CAZXVW010000259.1:0-5187 GCA_964644025.1 uncultured Solibacteraceae bacterium
CCGACTCCCTCCGCACCATGGCCGGTCCCGGCTGAGGCGCAGAAAGAACCCGGCGGGTGCGGCGCGCCGTGGCGGCCGCTGCAGCAGGCCGGAGGTTCCTTTTCCGGCAGCGCGCCGCCGGACCATGCTAGACTTGAGGCAAGTTAGATGATCAGCGCCCTCGCAGCCCGGACCGCCGCAGTTGTTCTGTTGCTTCTGGTGTGCGCCGACCTCGGCATTCCGTCTCTCTGCTCGGCGGAATCAATCCCAATCTTCACGCCGGCCGAGCCGGAGAGCTGGCAGGCGAACGCAAGGAAACCGGCAGCTCCGGTCGAACCGGTGCTTGGCGAAGAAGACTGTTTTTGCTGCTGTTCTCACACGTATCCCCGGCCGTTTCTGAGCGTTGTGGAGGAACCCAGGATCCTCCAGGGCGCCGTGTCGCCTGTCGAGCAACCGGTTCCGGAAGCCGCTCCCAGTAACATCTTCCGCCCACCGAGACACTAAGCCTCACCGCAGCTTCTCGCTGCCCACCGGGCCGTGGTCCGGCGGGGACCAATGTAGGTAATTCACGAAAAATACGGGAGGAGGATTCCTCATGCGATTATCAGGCAGGTACGCCGCAGTCGGCATTCTGGCGCTGGGGTGCGGCCTGGCTTCGGCACAGGCTACGAATGTTCCGAACCCGCTCACGCTGGACGACGCGATCCGGCTGGCGATCGAGCGGAACCCCTCGGTCAAGGCGGCGCGCGACGAAGTCGAGATGCTGGAGGGCGACGCGGTGACGGCCGCGAAGCGCCTGAATCCGGCGGTCACATTTTCCACCGAAAGCTATCCCTACTTTCGCTCCAACCCCGGGCCGTTTTTCAGCAATCAGGAGATGACGGCGCGGTTTGATTACGAGATCGAGACGAAAGGGAGACGACGGCTGCGAACCGACACCGCGTATCGAGCGGTTGAGGCGCGGCAGTCGGTTTACGCGGACCGGGTCCGGCAACTTCGCCTCGAGGTCCAGCGGGCCTTCTATCAAGTGGTGCTGGCGAAAACGAACCTGGAGGTGGCGCGTTCGGTCTTGAAACAGACAGACGAAGTGATTGCGCTGAACAAGGTGCGATTCGAACAGGGCGCCATCTCGCAGCTTGAGTTGAGACGGGTGGAGGTGGAGCGGCTGCGTTTTGTCGACGACGTCTTCCGGTCGGAACTGGCGTTGCGGAATGCCAAAAGCACCCTGCTCGCCCTGCTGAACGCGGACGATCTGAGTCAGGACATCGAAGTGCGCGGCATCCTCCCGGTCGGCGCCGGTGTTTCCGAGCCGTGGCTGCCGCCGCGGGCTTCCCTGTCGGAGCTGGAGCGCATCGCGATCGAGAACCGGCCCGATCTGCGGGCGGCCATCATCGAGGAGCGGAGGGCGGACACGGAAACCCGGCTCCAGCGGGCGATCCGGTCGCCGAACGTGACCGTCGGCGCCGGCTACAAACGCAACGGCCCGGACAACAGCCTGGTCTTCGGCCTCACCGTACCGCTGCGGATCTTCAACCGGAACGAGGGCGGCATTCTGCGGGCGGCGGCCGAGAGAAAACGGGCCGCGCATCTGGCGGCCGCGGTGCGGAAGCGGATTGAACTCGACCTGCAAAAAGCTTACAACGGCGTCGAGATCAACCGCCGGCGGGTGGAATACATCGAAACGCAGCATCTGAAAAAGGCCGAGGAAACCAACGCCGTCACCCTGGCCGCGTACCGTCTGGGGGGCGCGACCCTGATCGACTACCTCGACGCGGCGCGCCGTTACAGCGACACGGTCCGCAATTACAACCAGGCGCTTTACGACGAGCGGATCAGTCTTTACGAGCTGGCGAGCGCCATCGGAATAGGAGGCAAGTAAGTGTCGGGAAATCTTTTTTTGAGAAACGGGAAAGGAGGCCGCGGGCCTGCTCTGGCAGCCATCGGCGGCGCGCTCGTCGTGGGAGTGCTGGCAGGCGCCCTGCTTTACTCGTGGTGGACGGGCCGGCCGGCGAAGACGAACATCTCTCCGACGGAGGAAAACCGTTCGCCGGAAGAGAATTCCTCCGGTGGAGTGACGCTCAGCGAATCGGCCCAACGGAACGGCGGGGTGAAAGTGGAAGCGGCCAGGTGGCGCAATATGGCGTCAGTGCTTACGGCGACCGGCGTGATCGGCCCGGACCAGTCCCGGGTAGCCCATATGCGGGTGCTGGGGCGCGGGCTGGTGGAGAAGGTTCACGTCCAGCTCGGCGACCGGGTCACGGCCGGCGACCCGCTGGTCGAGTACGACAACGTCGAACTCGGCCTCCTGATCGGCGAGTTCCTGGGCGCGAAAGCGGATCTCGACCGCGCTCTGACCGACCTGGAAGTCAAGCGGACGATCCTGGCCCGGAGCGAGCGAATGCTCGAGGTGGGGGCCACGGCCCGCACGACCCACGATATCCGGACCGCGGAGTTTCGCGACGCGCAGGCCAAAGTGACCAGCGCCCGCGCCCTGGTGACCAAGGTCGAGGAACAGATTCATCGCTTCGGTCTCACCGACGAGGATCTGGAGAAGCTCAGCGGCACGGAAAAGGAGGGCGGGCTGCACCGAACCGAGTCGCACAGCACGCTGCGGGCGCCGTTTGCGGGAATCATTACGAGCTATAACGTGGCTGCCGGTGAACGGGTGGACCCCAGCGACAGCCTGATGACCATCACTGACATTTCCACGGTCTGGGTGCTGGCGGATATCTATGAAAGGGATTTGGGACAGGTTAAGGTGGGCCGGGCGGTCCGGGTTCGCGTCGCCTCTTATCCCGGGGAAACCTTTCACGGCCGAATTACTTACATCGGCGACGTGATCGAACCGGAGACCCGCACGGCCAAGGTCCGGTGCGTGGTGGCGAACCAAAACTTCAAACTCAAGCTGGAAATGTTCGCTTCCATTGAAATTCCGGCGGGGGAAGCCAGGAAGACGCTGGCCGTTCCCGCGGCGGCCATTCAGCAAGTGGAGGGCCGCCCGGTGGTGTTCGTCGAGCGGTCTCCGAGCAAGTTTGAGAAACGAATCGTCGAAACCGGCGTAGAAGACCGGGGATGGATCGAAATCCGCTCCGGTCTGCAGCCTGGCGAGCGTGTGGTGACACAGGGAAGCTTCTACCTGAAGGCAGCGCTGCTGCGTGAGTTGATCGGCGGAGAGGAGTGAGGGGGGAACGATGCATCGGCTCGTCGAAATTTCACTGAAGTATAAGTTCCTGATCCTGGTGCTCACCGCGCTGCTGATTGGCATGGGTGTCAACTCCATGCTGCAGCTTCCGATCGATGCCGTTCCGGACGTCACGCCGAACCAGGTGCAGGTGCTCACGCGGGCGCCCGCCCTGGGACCGCTGGAAGTGGAACAGTTCATCACCTTTCCGGTGGAAACCGCGATGAGCGGCTTGCCCGGAATCACCAAGATCCGCTCGATCTCCCGGTTTGGCCTGTCGGCGGTCTACATCTACTTCAAAGAAGATATGGACATCTATTTCGTCCGGCGACTGGTGATGGAACGCATGCCGCAAGCCCGCGAAGCGATTCCAGCCGGCTTCGGCACGCCGGAGTTGGGGCCGATCAGCACCGGCCTGGGGGAGATCTACCAGTTTGAAGTTCGCGGCAAAGGCTACTCGCTGATGGAGCTTCGCTCGATCCTGGACTGGGACATCGGTTTCAAATTGCGCTCGGTCCCTGGAGTCGTGGAGGTGAACTCCTACGGAGGAGAAGCCAAAACGTACCAGGTCACCCTGGAGGCCGACAAATTGACCGGGTACAATCTTTCGCTCGACCAGGTGTTCCGGGCGATCGAAGGAAACAACTCGAATTCCGGCGGCGCCTACATCGAGCACAACCAAGAGCAGTACGTAATCCGCGGCGAAGGGCTGGTGGGCACGCTGGACGACATCGGCAACATCGTCGTGGCGACCTCCTCGGACGGGACTCCCATCTATGTCAAGAACCTCGGCGCGGTGGAGATGGCGCCGCTGGTGCGGCAGGGCGCGGTGACCCGTGACGGCCGGGGCGAGGCAGTCACCGGCGTGGTGATGATGCTCATCGGGGAAAATTCCCGGGTGGTGGCTGAACGAGTCCATAACCGGTTGCAGGAGATTGCAAAAACCCTGCCGCCGGGAGTTGAAGTGGATACTTACTATGACCGTACGTCCCTGGTTCAGAAGACCATTCGGACGGTGGAAAAGAACCTTATCGAAGGGGGTCTGCTGGTGGTGGCGGTTCTGTTGTTGCTGCTGGGGAACCTGCGCGGCGGGCTGATCGTGGCGGCGGCGATTCCTCTTTCGATGCTATTCGCCTTCACTGGCATGGTGGAAGCGAAGCTGTCGGGAAACCTGATGAGCCTGGGAGCAATTGATTTCGGGCTGATTGTAGACGGCTCGGTGGTGATGATCGAGAATATCGTGCGCAAGCTGGGCGAGAAGCGGCGGGACGGAGTCAGCCGTGACGCCCTGGTTCTGGAAGCGGGGCGCGAAGTCGCCCGGCCGATCTTTTTCGCCGTCGGGATCATCATCATGGTGTACCTGCCGATCTTGACGCTGCAGGGTGTGGAAGGGAAAATGTTCCGGCCGATGGCGCTGACGGTGATTTTCGCCCTGGTCGGATCGCTGATCCTCGCTCTGACGCTGATGCCGGTGCTGGCGTCGCTCGTGTTCCGGCGCAGGATGACAGAGAAAGAGACCCATCTGATCCGGTGGGTGAAGGCCGTCTATTTGCCCCTGGCGAGCAAGGCGGTGGATCATCCGGGCGTGGTGGCGGGCGCGGCGGTAAGCGTGTTCGCGGCCTCCCTGCTGTTGGTGCCATTTCTCGGCGCCGAGTTCATCCCGAAGCTGGACGAGGGGACGATCGCGGTGCAGGCCTGGCGATTGCCGAGCGTGAGCCTGTCGGAATCGATCAAGAGCACGACTCTGATCGAGAAGACGCTGCTGAAGTTCCCCGAGGTGGAGAGCGTAATATCGCGGACGGGGCAGGCGGAGATTCCCACCGATCCGATGGGAGTGGAAACCAGTGACATCTACGTGATTCTCAAGCCGGAGGAGGAATGGGAAACCGGTGAAACGCAGCAGGAGCTGGTCGAGAAGATGAACGCGGCGCTGGTGCAGAACGTGCCGGGCAACATCTTCAGCTATTCCCAGCCGATCGAACTCCGGGTGCAGGAGTTGATTGCCGGGGTGCGCTCCGAGCTGGCCA
>CAZXVW010000260.1:0-5155 GCA_964644025.1 uncultured Solibacteraceae bacterium
AGTCTCAATTTTGGGAGCGAAGATTATCCAGGTGATTATCGGCTCTTTAACATGTTTGTTGCTTTACCGGCTTGGGCTGAAGTTTTTTAATGATCAAATCGGTTCTCTAGCAGGTGTTATCCTGGCTTTCTACGGGCCAGCAATTTTTTTTGACGGTGAACTCGTGGGTGCTTCTTTGGGAGCTTTCCTGGGGATTTGTTTGTTATATTTATTTTTAATTGCCGATCAAACCAGACAGAGTAGGCTCTTTTTTATCTGTGGTCTGGTTGGGGGCTTAGCTGTGTTAACCAGACCGACATTTTTCCCTTTTTTGGCGGGAGCTCTCATTTTTATTGTGTTTTTTAGATTGAAAAGAATCAAGCAGAAAGTGAGTTGTGTTTGTCTAATTATATTAGGATTAATGCTGGTTGTTATGCCTGTTTCTTATTTAAATTACAGGTTGAGAACAGGTGAATGGAGTTTTCTCCCTTTTTCCGGAGGAATCAATCTTTATCTGGGCAATAATCCTGATATATGTCGGACGTTAACTATTCGTCCGGGAAGCGAATGGGAGAATTTAATTGCGCTACCCCGAAGGGCCGGCTATCAGAATCCCCGGAGTATCAATTCGTTTTTTTGGAAGAAATTCTTAGAATATATGACACACCAACCTGGTAGCTTTTTATTAGGGTTAGGGAAAAAAACCCTTCGCTTTTTCTCTTCCCGGGAGATTCCCCGAAATGTAAGTCTATATGTGGCTAGAAAGTGGTCATATCTGTTAAAAATTTTAGTTTGGAAGGTCGGTAACTTCGGTTTTCCTTTTGGCCTTCTGTTTCCCTTGGTGGCCCTGGGCTGTTGGTTTTATTGGAAGGAAATTCCTTTACTCATTTGGGGATTTGTGCTGATGCATACCGCTTCATTAATTTTAGTTTTTATCTCTTCCCGGTATCGGGTAGAAATAATCCCCATATTGGTACTCTTAGCTGCCTTAGGTATTTATGGCTTAGGAGAAAGAATGAAGAAGTTTGATTGGAGAAAAGGAATTGTTGTGGTTCTGACTTTTGTTCTATTGATTTGCCTTTCGACAATACCTGGGCCTTTTTGTGAAGAGAAACTTAATTATGAGGCGGAATTATATTATTTTGTGGGTCTCCAGCAATTAAAGAAGGGAAGGTTGGTTGCTGCCGAAAATTACTTACAGCGTTCTCTGAAGTTTGATCCTTATCGGCTCGATTGCCAAATTGCCCTGGCAGATGTTTATTTCCGAAAAGGTGAGTCACAGCGGGCCTTTCAAGAATATAAGCGGATTCTTGAGCTGGACCCTCAGAATGTTAAAGTTTTAAGAAAGATGGGTATGGCTTTTTCTCTTAAAGGGAATTTGGCTAAGGCGGAAAGAATGCTTAGATTGGTTCTGAAGTATGATCCCTATCAGGAAGATATTTATGTTCTTCTGGCAGAGATTAAATTCCGCCAAGGAAAATTAGAAAAAGCGGAAGATTTATTTAATGAAGGATTGACCCGGGGAGTAAGAGGCAAAGCCAAGGCTCAAGCGTTGTTAAGATTAGCTCAATTAGCCTGGTATCGAAAGGATTTTCAGATTGTTGAGGATTATTTAAAGGCGGGGTTAACTGCCGACCCGGAGAATTATTATCTCCTTTTAAGCTTGGCTTGGTTACGGGTAAGTAGTCCTTTAACCTCACAGCGAAACGTCAAAGAAGCTCAACGGTTATGGCAGAAAGCGGTTCATCTAAGAGGTGTTTCTCGCGAAACAAATCTTGTTTTAGCCGGGATTTATGCGGAGTCGGGGGAAATAGCCCAAGGAAAGGAGATATTGATGAATCTTATAAACTCTCAGTCATTGGTTAACCAGAGGCAAAATGAATTCATTCGCTGTTTGAAGAATTATTGTCATTCTATAGAAGTTAATCACAAGATATTTTCTCCCTATCCTCCTTTTTGGCTGAAAATGGGGAAGGCTTCAAAGGTTAATTAATTTTCTGCTTCAAAGGATAGCTTTGTGATTAGATTTTCAAGTTCTTCTTTTTTGAGATAATAAATATTTCTAATTTCTCTTGAAAAAATACTTTTATATTTCTGGATCCATCTGGCTTCGATAAATTTCTGCTCCTTATTGAACAAAACGAAGTAGTCTATTTTCATTTTTTTTAGATTATTTAACCAGATAAGAAGATTTCCTCTATATTTGTGATATTGCCAGTCCTCTGGAGTCCAATGCGGATCATTTTGATCTTTGTTAACTCTAATATAGAACAAATTATATTTTATATTTTTGTCATATAATTGAAAGTGACGGTTTGAGCCAGCGTAGGCAATATTAGCGGTTAGAAGTTTCTTTTGGTCGGAAAAATAGTTAAACCATTCCATTTTGGGCTTAGGGATAATCAGCCCGAGAAAAATCACCAGAAAAAGAAAGACCTGTCTAAAAGAGAGAGGAAAGAAATGGATGAGCAGGGTTAAGATTAATGTTAAACCCACTCCTATAATAATGATGCTCAATGGATATATTTTAAGTCTTCCAAGAAATAAAATTATAATGGTCATTAAGAAGAGCCCATAGAAGATATTTTTATCAAATAATGATGACATCTTTATAGTTGTTAGAAAAAAGAAGCCGAAAAAGATGAGCCCCAGTCTTAAAGAGAAATTTGGTCCTCCTCCAGTGTCAATGGCGGTATATGGAGTGAATAAATAGAGAAAA
Organism: uncultured Solibacteraceae bacterium; assembly: GCA_964644025.1. Classification (GTDB taxonomy): domain Bacteria; phylum Acidobacteriota; class Terriglobia; order Bryobacterales; family Bryobacteraceae; genus CAZXVW01. Next base: position 2,699 of record CAZXVW010000260.1, read on the forward strand.
AAGAAGAAAGCAGTCAGACCAAAAACTTCACGAAGATCCAGGGCAGAATTTTTTATTTTGCTTAAGAGAAGAAGCAGACCAGTAATCCAAATGCTTCCGATCAGGATTAACCCGACAGAAAGCTCCTGGATCAAGATAGGCAGTATTTCTCCGGAAACTCTTTTAAAGTTAAAAAATAAGCCTGTATTGTAAGTAATAACATTTAAGTCATAAATCCCAGGAAAAGAGATTATACCCAAAAAGTTAATTTTTAGAGGGAAAAGAGGGTTCTTTGTTAAAAGAAAATTGCGAAAATAAAAAAATAAGCCACTAGAAAGTATAAAAATAATTATAGGGGATATTTTTAAATATGGAGTTAAATTTCTTTTAGATGATAATATCTCTTTAATGAATAGGAGAGAAAAGATTATGGCTATAGACAATCCCTGAGTTTTTGTCCCAATAGCTAAGGAGAGGCTAAGGCAGAACAAAAGCAAATTTAATGATTCCCCTGGCCGGTGGTTCTTAAGAAAGTAGAATGCGCCTAGACAGAAAGCCAGAAAGTAGAGGTCTACATAGGCTTCATAATAATAATCGCTGAGTAAAGGAAGAAGTATAAAAACAAGACTGCCAATTTTGGCTCGCTTTGGGTCTAAATGGAGCACTTTGGAAGAGATGAGATAGAAAAAGAGAAAAAGCATGATTATAGAGGGTAGATTAATTAAAGAGGAACCTTCAATCCCGAAAAAGGAGAGAAAAGGAGAATACAGTAATTCAATTGAATGAGGATAATAGCTTCCAATTGGTACTCCGTAATAGAGATATGAACTGAGAATTCCTTTTTTAATAAAGTTGGCTGTCACGGGAAGATGGTAGGAATAAGAATCCCATTTGAGAGGAAGGCGGGTTAAAGAAGCCAAAGAAATCAAAAAGAAGAAGAATATTATTGTTATATTTAAAGGAGATCCAAAGACAACTTGTGTTTTCTGGGATATTTGCCGGTTAATGGGAATAGGATTCCCTTTTCTTCTTGAAAATAAATAAATAATGAGAGAAAGGACTAAAAGTATTTTTATTGTTAGATAAGAGAATAAATGTATTTTATGAAAAATTCCATTGATAATTAAAGATATTTCAGATAGATAGAGACTAATAATAAAGGATGAGGCTATTAAGCGGGTTAATTCGTTCTTTTTGTTAGGAAGGAAGAGTAGAATCAAATAAATTTCAATTAGTTCTATAAAAACAAAGAGAATTATCATGGGTTTCTCAATTTTTGGTGATCGTTTGATTTCTTAACCAGAGATTGACATATTCGTATTTTAAATCTGGCAAGATTTTTCTCTTTTTGATTACGGCTAAGAATTAAAGCTCTTTGGTAATAGATGTAGGCCTGTTGGAATTGTTTTCGGGAGAATAGATGATTACCATAGGTTAAATTGACTTTAAAATCATCCTTATAGTCATTTATATGGGCAAAATAATCTTTATAATTAGGATAAGCTGCTTCAATGTCGAGATATATAGGGTTTTGTTCAAATGATTGCTGGACTATAATTCCCAAAAATATTCCTAGAGCCAGGATGCAGAGGCCAATTATTATGGCTCTTTTATTTAATTTTAAATTGGCCGGAATTGAATTTGATCCAATTTTTGGCTTTTTTTTAAAATTTTTATTTATTATAGAGGGAAGGAAGAAAGAGAGGAGGGCTAAAATAGCTCCGGCGATTATATCAATGAAATAATGGTCTCCTGTGTAAACAATAGTGAAAAGTACTGCCGTCGTATAGACAAGAAATGGCCAGGACTTCCATCTAAAGTATTTGAATAATAAGAAGGCACAAAGGAGAGGAAAAGCCGTATGTAGAGAGGGCATGGCTGCCACAGGATTAGTCCCAAATTTAGAGGTGAGATCGGGAATATGCATATTGTAGATCTCAGTATTAAAATGAATTAGTTCAGGCACAGCCTCGAAAAGTTCATAAGCAATCCAAGGAGGAGTTGTGGGGATAAGAAAATAGAGAGATATTCCTGATGAGACGAGAAGATAAAAAGCTAATTTATATTCACGGAAACTTTGTTTTTTGTAAATCCAAATAATGAATCCAACAAATAAAAAGGCAATATAGTGAGTTCCGTGAATAAAAGTAAGTGTTTTTTCCAGCCAAGAGAAAGAGAGGGGCTCGCTTTTGTCCAATAGGATGTTTTGAAGAAAGACCGAGGGAATCTGACCAAAAAGTTGTTTTTCCAGATGAATCACATACTGGGTTAAGACAGGTTTATTTAATTTGCAGATTCCTAGGTAGATTAAGCCGCGCATTGTATCTGAAAAATAAATAAAGCTAAGGAAGACAAACCAGTCATTAATGAATAGTTTAAATTTTCCAAGAACTAGAGTAATAGAAATAATAACAATCAGGAGTAAAATTTTGGGAGCAAAGAGAAAGAAATTTAAGGCATAAAGAAGGGAAAAGATGA
>CAZXVW010000261.1:0-5089 GCA_964644025.1 uncultured Solibacteraceae bacterium
CCGCCTGGTGGTTCACCCGGCGGCTGTTTGGCCCCGTGGCGGCCCTGGCGGCGAGTTTTCTTCTCTGGCCGCTTGCCCTGGCGGCGCAGCGGACAAGCCCCGAGATCGACGTGCGCCACTACCTCATCGAGGCGGAGATCAATCCGGACACGCAGGATCTGACCGCCAAGGTCGCCGTCGAGTTTACCGCCGTGGACGACGGAGTCCGCTCGGCGACGTTCGGATTCCACAACGACCTGCGCCTGGACCGGGTGACTGACAGCCAGCAGACGGAGCTCAACACTTCGCGCTCGCTCGACGATTTCACCGTTCGGGTCACTTTTCCCGAACCGCTGCCGAAGGACAAGACCGGCACCATCACCTTTTCCTACCACGGACGCCTGACCGGCAGGGAGGATTCGCCGGTATGGGGAATCAACTTCGCAGCCATTCACCAAGATTACGCCTACCTGCTGTACCCGGCCCGCTGGTTTCCGGTTCACGGCTATACCACGGACCGCTACACAGCCGAGATGAAGATCACCGTACCCGCCGAATACAAGGTGGTGGCCAGCGGCATCGCGACCTCGGAGACGACCCCCACCGGCAAGGTGACCTACGATTTCAACTTCAGCCAGCCTTCGTTTCCGGGCAGCATCGCCGTGGTGCAGGGCGAACCCGCTGTGGTCTCTTCCGAAGGCGTGCAGACGACACTCTATTTTCGCGGCGACGCCGCGGGCATGGCCAATGCTTACGGGGATGAGATCGGGCGCCTGATGACCCACTTCACCGGCGTATACGGCCTGCCCCCGCAGAGCGGCCTGACGGTGGTGGAGACCGGCAAAGGGACTCCGAACGGCTACGCGGCGCCGGGACTGCTGTTCCTTTCCCCGTCGGCCATCGGCAACGAGGTGGACTCCCGCCTGCTGGTCAACCAGATCTCCCGTCAGTGGTGGGGTGTGCTCGTCTCGCCGGCCACGCGCAATCACCTCTGGCTGACCAACGGTGCGGCCCGTTATTCCGAGGTGCTGTGGCTGGCGGAAACCAAGGGACCGGCGGCCGTGATACCCGAAATGAAGGACGATTACATCGAGGCGCTCACGGTCGACAAGGTTCCCCTGATCCAGTCCTCGCGGCTGGAGGATTATTCGCCCGAGTACTGGGCGGCGACTGCGGCCAAGGGAGCGGCGGTGTTGCACATGCTGCGCCAGATCGTCGGCGACGACGCTTTCGGAACCATTCTGAAGAACTTCCTGGAACAGTACGCCTGGAAGTCTTTCTACACCGATGATTTTCGCCACGTCGCCGAGTCGGTGTCGGGAAAGAACCTCCAGGCGTTTTTTGTCCAATGGATCGAATCCAGCGGCGCGCCGGAATTCGACATGGACTACACCGTCTACCGCACGCGCCAGGGATTCCGCATCATGGGCAAGATCACCCAGGATCTGGACACCTTCCGGATGCCGGTGACGCTGAAGATCCTCACCGAGGGAAATCCCGAGGAAAAACAGGTCGAGGTAGTCGGGCCTTCCACCGAGTTCGTCGTGGAGACATTCGGCAAGCCGAAGGAAGTGATCATTGACCCTGACAACAAGGTCCTCCGTTACGATGACAAGATTCGCGTGGCCGTGGCCATCCGGCGTGGCGAGCAGTTCGCCGAGATCGGCGAGTTCCTCGACGCGCTCAGGGAGTACCAGAAAGCGCTGGACGTGAACCGGTACAGCTCGCTGGCCCACTACCGCGTCGCCGAGGTGTTCTTCTTGCAGCGAAACTACCAGTCGGCGGCCAACGAATTTCGCGAAGCCCTGAACGGCGATCTTGAGCCGAAGTGGACCGAGGTTTGGTCTCATATCAACCTGGGGAAGATTTTCGACATCACCGGCCAGCGGGAGAGAGCCGTGAACGAGTACAATCTCGCCCTTCGCACGAAAGACAACACCCAGGGGGCGCTCGAGCAGGCTTCCCTGTACTTGCAGAAGCCGTACGAGCGGCCGCGGGAGAATATCTGAGGTCCGGCCGCGGCTATTCCGAGTATGACAAGCTATTAGAGGACGTTTATGCGCGCGTGTCTGGTTCTGCTGGCTGGTTGTCTTTGTTTCTCGGAGGCGGCTGAATACCAGGCACCCGCCGGCGACCGGCCGGCCATACCGCGGCCCGGGGCGGTGAGCGTGCTGCCCGGCGGCCGGATGCTGCAGCCGCACGGGCGCCAGTACGCAACCGGACCGGGACCGTTCGGCCTGGCAGTGAGTCCGGACGGTAAGATCATCGTGAGCTCGAACGGGGGCCCGCGCCGCTACTCGCTTACGGTTCTGCACCGGGACGAGCGCGGCCGCTACCGCGTCCAGCACCTGGTGTCGGAAGCCAGTGAGTCCGGCAAGCGCAAGCCGGAGTCCTGGCAAAGCGTCTTCATGGGGCTGGCCTTCGCTGATTCCAGACGCCTGTTCGTTTCGGAAGGCAACTCCGGCAACGTCCGGCTTATCGAGGCCGCCAACGGCAAGCGGCGCACGCTGTACGAGCTGAATCGCGGCGGGTTCCGCGACAGTTACACCGGCGACCTCGCCTACGATGCAGCTAGAAAGCTCCTCTACGTGGTTGACCAAGCCAACTTCCGGCTGGCCATCATTGACGTTCGCAAGCGCCGGGTCATCGCTTCCCAGCGGGTAGGCCGGCTTCCCTTCGCGCTGGCGCTCTCTCCGGACGGCAAGCGCGTCTACGTGACCAACATCGGGATGTTCGAATACAAACCGATCCCCGGTGCGGACGCGCGGAACCCGCGGGCCACCGGGCTTCCGTTTCCCGCCTTCGGATTCCCGTCGCCGGAAGCAGTGAACGGGGCGCGGCGCGAAACCGAGCGGGGACCGGTGGAGGTTCCCGGCCTCGGCGATCCCAACGTGCCGGAGTCGAACTCGCTGTGCGTGGTGAATGTCGAGGACCCCGCCCACCCGCGGATCGAAGCGTTCGTGCGCACCGGCAAGCCCTTCGGGAATGGATCGCTGGGAGGCAGCAGTCCCTCCGGCGTCGTCGCCACCGCAGACCGCGTCTACGTAGCCAACGGCCACAATGACTCGGTGACCGTGATCGACGCGCACAGCTTGCGCAAGATCAAGGACATTCCGCTGCGGATTCCGGGGCTCGAGTCCCTCCGCGGCGTTCTGCCGATCGGCATGGATTACCACGCCGCCTCCGGCTGGCTGCTGGTGGCCGAGGCCGGCATCAATGCCGTGGGCGTGATCGACACGAAAACCCTTTCGGTGATTGGGCACATCCCGGCCGCCTGGTTTCCGACCCGCGTCCGCCTGCACGAGGATACCGTGTACGTGTCGAACGCCAAGGGTCACGGAACCGGCGCCAACGCCAACCGCATGATTCCGCTCGAGCACAGCTTCCAGGGCGAGCTGCGGCGGGGCGCGATCACCGTGTTCGCCTTGCCCGCCGCGCGCCAGTTGCCGAAACTCACCCAGCGGGTGATGCAGCTCAACGGTTTCGTTCCCGCGAAAACGAATCCGCCCCAGTATCCGGATCCGCTGCGCTACGTCGTCTTGATCGTCAAGGAAAACCGGACCTTCGACGAGGTGTTCGGCGATATCGAGGCCGCCGCGAACGGCCCGGTGGACGGCGCTCCGATGCTCGCCCGTTTCGGGCGGTACGGAAGCGCCTCCGGCGAGCCGGGCTGGTTTCATCCGCGCTTCAGCCTTCGCGGAGTGAATGTCACCCCGAACCACCATGCCATGGCTGCGCGCTGGGCCTTCAGCGACAATTTCTACGCGGACTCGGAAGTGAGCGTCGACGGACACCACTGGCTGGTCGGCTCCTATCCGAACGCCTGGACCGAAAGCTCCCTGATGGCGGCCTACGGCGGCCAGAAGGATTTCCGCTTCCCAACCACCGCGCCCGGGAGGCTCGAGTTCGCGGGGAGCGACTCCTCCCTGCACCCGGAGGAGCAACTGGAAGCCGGCGCCCTATGGCATCACCTGGAACGGCACGGCATCTCGTTCCGGAACTACGGCGAGGGCTTCGAGCTGGCCGGCGTGGACGAGGGGGAGAACCTCGAGCCGACCGGTGCCCGTTATCTCACGAACGTGCCGATGCCGGAGCCGCTCTACCGGAACACCTCCCGGAACTATCCCCAGTTCAACATGAATATCCCGGACCAGTACCGGGCCACGCAGTTCATCAAAGAGATCCAGGAGCGCTCCGTGAACGGCGGCAAACCGTTCCCGCGGTTCATCTTCATCCACCTGCCGAACGACCACATGGCAAAGCCCCGTCCCCAGGAGGGTTATCCCTTTCCGGCTTCCTACGTCGCCGACAACGATTACGCCCTGGGACGTATCGTCGAGTTTCTTTCCCATACTCCCTGGTGGCGCCGGATGGTCATCTTCATCACCGAGGATGATGCCCAGGGCGGCGTCGATCACGTGGATTCCCATCGCACCGTCTTTCTCGCCGTGAGTCCTTATGCCCGCAAGAACTATGTTTCCCACCGCAACTCGAGCTTCCCCGGATTGCTGAAGACGATCTTCGAGATTCTCGGGCTGCCGCCGCTGAACCTGTTCGACGCCACCGCCACGGACCTCAGCGACTGCTTCACCAGCCAGGCGGATTTCACTCCCTACAAAGCCATACCGGTCCGCAAGGAACTCTTCGACGCCGAACATGTCACCGGGCCGCTCAAACCGGTCCCGTCGCCGCGGATGGATGACCCAAATTTCCTTAAGCAGCAGCACGACGGCCTGGAACACGGGGCGCGGTGAGGTGGTCGCTGGTCGCTGGTCAGGGGGTCCGTGGTCGCTGGTCACTGGTCGCTGGTCAGGTGGTCAGGATCGGTTGGGGGTTGGGCTGAGGCCGGATGTCCGGACGGGAGTGATGCTTCCGTGCGGACTCGGATCCGGCCCATGGTGGAGCTGAGATGAAGCGGAACAGCGAAGAGAAGGAGAAGAGCGAATCCCGGCAACCGATTGATTTTATTACAGTTAGGTCGAAATTGGGTTCGAATCCGCGATTTTTGTTTCGCACGGGCTCAGCGGGTTATGGCGCCGGATCGGTGGACGGCGGGGGACATCCAAACAAACTGACCGGCGCGCGGGAACCAGCGGAAGGCAAGCGCGCC
>CAZXVW010000262.1:0-5087 GCA_964644025.1 uncultured Solibacteraceae bacterium
CATTGACCGTGTCCACCACGCGCCGGACATAGGTTTCCTGGATCGCGGTAATCTTCGGCTGACCCAGTTCGTGGACCTCCAGCCCCATCCCGTCGCCGTTGGCGTCGCCGTCGATCCCGTTGACGTTATTGGCCGGGTTCATCGGGTGGTACTTCCAGGCTTCCGGCATTCGCTGCAGTCCCCAGCCTTCAAACAGCATCACCGAGACATAGAATCCGCGCCGCCGCGCCATCTCCACCCGCGAGCGCAAGCGCTGAAAATAGCGCGGGTCGAACTGCTCGAAGTTGAACTTCGGCTTTCCGTCGAGCGCGGCGCCGGGGCCCGTGCGCGCCCAGGGCTGCGGTGTCACCGTGTGCAGCTTCGGTTCCCGGCGGTGCTTGGCGGAATTGCCCCGGGTGTCCCATTTCGTCAGCTCCCAGGCCCACAGGCGGATAAAGTTATGGTGGTAGCCGGCGGCCCAATGGAGGAACTTCTTGAAGTTGAAGGCCGGCGGCGGGTCCGCCGGTCCCATGTCGAGGAGATCGTTCCAGGTATGGGACCCGACGAGCAGGATCGCGCGCCCACTGGCGTCGGCGAAGTACCGGGGATTGTCCTTGCAAACCCGCAACGGCCCGGCGGCCGCCAGCAGGCTGGAAGCCAGCAGCAGGCAGAAAAGGAGTTTGCTGATCGTGGCAGTGTGGGCCCGGAGGCTTGGCGTCCTCCGGCCCGCCACCGCCGCCCGCAGCGGCCAGATGTTCATGGCTCCGATTATACCCGGCCGGCGCCCTGTGCCGGCCCGGCGGCGCCTATTTTCCGGCCTCGGCCCGCATTTCGGCGGCCATGTATTTGATTTCGGTCAGGTCCTTCTTCATCGCCGCCCAGCCGTACCAGAGCGCGTAGTCCGGGTTCGCATGGAAGGTGCCCTGGAAGGTGCGCATCCGGTGCTCCAGGTGCATCTCGTGGAGCTTGGTCTCGATCGGCGTGGCCGCGTCGTGAAACGTCAGCAGGTCGGGGTAAGCGTACGCATAGCTTTTCGGCTTCGGGATGACGCCGTCCCGGTACAAGCCGGCGACCACATCGATGGCCTGGGCCATCAGGCGGTCGGCTTCCTTGATCATCTGGTCGCCTTTTTCCAGCTCCGCCCGGGCGAAGTTCATCGAGTGGCACTGGTTGCAGGTCTGGAGCATCTTGTCGCGCTCCTTCTGCCAGTCCTCCTGCGTCAGCCGCGCCACCTGCGCCTGTTTCACCACGTCGAGCCGGGCGGTGGGCTTGCCGTCCGGGCTGAGCACGCCCAGCGCTTTCAGGATCGTCGCCCGGTCCGCCGCCCACTGCTTGTCTTCCGGCATCGGCAGCCGCACGGCCAGGAACCCCCACGCGGTGCGCACCTCGTGATTGCCCTGCTGCATGTGGCAGGTCTGGCAGGTCGGCGCGGCGGTGGAAGCAGGCAAGATGCCGATCTGTTTCAGCAAGGCGCGCACGCCGTGCTTGGAGGCCGAGTACATTTCCCACTGGGGATGATCGAAGCCCATGTGGCAGGTCTGGCAGGCCTGCGGCTGCTGTGCTTCGGTCTTGGAGAAGGTGTGCCGGGTGTGGCAGGCATCGCAAGAGGCCACGCCGAAACCCGGGCCGGTTTTCATCAGCTCGGCGATCTCGTCCTCGCTTTTCAATCCGATCTTGTGGCAGCCGCCGCAGCCCTTCATGCCCTCGGTCAGGGCCATCGGCTGCCAGTGGAAGGTCGGCATGGCCTTCAGCGCCGCCCAGGCGAAGGCGTGCTTGCCGGCTTTGAACTGCTTCACCTTCTCGGCGTGACACATCTCACAGGTATCCGGCGTCGGGATGCTGGCCTTGTTGGCGTCGGCTTCGGATTGGTGTTCGCTGCCGTGGCAAACCGAGCAATCGATGGCGTTCTGGGCGTGCTTGCTGAGCTGCCAGTCGGAAACAATGTTGGGCGTCACCTTCTGGTGGCATTCCACGCACTGCTGGCCATAAGCGGCCAGGCAGAAGAAAAAGGCGGCAGGAATGTAGCGGCGCATGATGGACCGATCTCCTCTGTCAATTCTGGCACAAAACAAATATCCCCGGAATTCTACCAGGAAACCGCACCGGCTGCCTGTGACTTTGATCACTGCACCGCGGCCGCCCCCGCTCCGCGCTCACTTCCGCCAGAAAGACGGGGTGAAAATCACCAGCGCGGTGAAAAACTCCAGTCGCCCGCAGACCATGCACCCGGCCAGCACCCACTTGGCCAGCCCCGGAAGGTGCGCGTAATTGTCCACCGGCCCCACCGCGCCGAGGCCCGGCCCGATGTTGAACATCGACGCCGTCACCGCCGCGATCGAGGTCAGCACGTCCACTCCCGTCGCCGCCAGCGTGAGCGCCGCGGCGGCGAAGACCACCACGGCCAGATACACCATGTTCAGCAGCACCTGGACCGTCGTCTCGGGAATCACCTGTCCGCCGAGCCGGATGGCGAACACCCCGCGCGGTTCCACGATTCTTCGGAACTGCCGCCGGACGACCTGGCGCAACAGCAGGAAGCGCGAGACCTTCAGCCCGCCGGCTGTCGATCCGGTGCACCCGCCGATAAACATCAGGGTAAGCAGCAGCACCTGGCACAGCGGCCGCCACATCTCGTAATCGTCGGTTACGAAGCCGGTGGTGGTCACGATCGAGGTGGCCTGGAACAGCGCCGCCCGGACGGCTTCCGCCGGCGAGTAGCCGGTCTCGAACACCAGGCTCAGGCAGATGATCCCGCTGGCGGCGAACAGCACGATGAGGTACGCCCGGATCTCCACGTCGGAGAAGAAGCGGCTGACCTGCCGCTGGCGCCAGAGGCGGTAGTGCATGGTGAAGTTGATCCCGGCCAGGATCATGAAGACGATGATGATGTATTCGATCACCGGGCTGTCAAAGCCGGCGATGCTCGCCGAGCGGGAGGAGAAGCCCCCGGTTCCGAGCGTCGAGAAAGAGTGACAGGCGGCCTCAAACCGGCTCATCCCCGCCCACCGCAGCGCCAGGAACTCCACCACGGTCAGCGCCACGTAGATCCGCCACAGCGACATCGCCGTTTCCATGATCCGCGGCTTCAGTTTCTCGGAGGTGGCGCCGGAGAATTCGGCGCGGTACATGTGCATGCCGCCGGTTCCCAGCAGCGGAAGAATCGCCACGCCGAGCAATACAATCCCCATCCCCCCGAGCCAGTGGGTGAAACAGCGCCAAAGCTGCAGCCCGTGCGGCAGCACCTCGACGTTCTCCAGAATCGTGGCCCCGGTGGTAGTGAAGCCGGAGGTGGCCTCGAAGACGGCGTCGGTCAGCGAGTGAAAGTGCGGCGAGAAGTAGAACGGCAACCCGCCGAACCAGCACAGGCAACCCCACACCGCCGCCACCAGCAGCACGCCCTCCCGCACGGAAAGCTCCGTCGCTGGCCGGCGGAGCCCGCGCCAGAGCGCCAGCCCGCAGGCGCCGGTCACCAGCGCGCCATAGAACAGGGGCCGCGCGCTTTCCCCGGGGTTCAATAGCGCATAGGCCAGTGGGAACAGCATGGTCCCGGCCAGCACCAGCAGAAACACCCCGGCGATGTGAAGGACGGCCCCAATCCGAATCACCGCCTGCCTCTCCGTTTCTCGGCCAAGAAGGCGGATTCCAGTTGCGGCACCACCCGCTCCAGGGCGAAGAAAATCACCCGGTCGCCGGCCTCGATTGTCGAACGGCCTCGCGGAATGATCACTTCCCCGTCCGGCCGCGCGATGGCGGCGACAATGGCCCCCGAGGGCAGCTTCACGTCCATCAGTTTCTTGCCCACGTAGCGGGATTCGGGCGATGCCACCAGCTCGATCGCTTCGGCTTCCTCTTCGCGGAACGTGGTCACTGATACTACCTGGCCTTTCCGCACGAATCGCAAGATGCGGTCCACCGTTGCCAGCCGGGGGCTGACCGAGGTGTTGATGCCCAGCCGTTGCGACATGGGCAGGTAGTTGGACCGGTTGATCAGGGCCACCACCTTCTTGGCCCCCAAACGCCGGGCCAGGATCGCGGCGATCAGGTTGTCCTCGTCATGATCGGTGAGCGCCAGGTAGGCGCTCACGCCGCGAATGTTCTCCTCGATCAGAGTCCCCGCGTCGGTTCCGTCGCCGTGCACCACGATGGTGTTTTCCAGCGTCTCGGCGATCTTCTCGCAGCGCGCCAGGTCCGGCTCGAAAAGCTTCACATTTACTCTTTGTTTTTCGAGTTCCCGCGCCAGCCGGACGCCGATGTGTCTGCCGCCGAGCACGAAGACCCGTTCCAGGCGCTGTTCCTGGTGCAACCCGAGGAACCGGAAGACCTCGCCCAGGTCTTCCCGCCGCGTGACCATATAGACGTGATCACCCGCCAGGATCCTGTCCTCGCCGCGCGGGATGATCACCTCCGGGCCGCGAAAGATCATCGCCACCAGGGAGTTCCGCGGCGCACCGGCGCGGACGATCTCGATCAGGCTCTTGCCCACCGCCCAGTGGTCCGGCTCGATGTTCATCCCGAACAGCTTCACCCGGCCGTCGGCGAAGTCGAGGATATCGGAGACGCCGGGCAGCCGCAGCACCGGAAGAATCCGCGCTACCGCTTCCGATTCCGGGTGGATGATGAGATCAATGTGGAGGCCCGAGGCCCGGCAAATGCGCCGCCACTGGTCGACTTCGGGGCTGCGAACGCGAGCCACTTTCACCTTGACGCCCGAATCGGCCTGAGCGATGAGGCAGGCCAGCAGGTTCACCTCATCGCTGTTGGTGACCGCGATCAGCATGTCTGCTTCACGCAGCCCGGCGCGGCGCAGCGTCTCAACGCTGGCCGCGCTTCCCTGGACGACCTTGGCGTCGAAGGCGTCCTCCAGGTGGGCGCAGCGGGTCGCGTCCACGTCTACGATGACGACCTCGTTGCCTTCCCGGATGAGCCGGCCGGCGATGTGAGAGGCGACTTCGCCGCCTCCGGCGATCAGAATTCGCATTCCCTCGGTTGATTCTCCACGAATCTACCACAGTGGCAGCCAGGTTTTGGCGGGGTTGCTACCGGAGCGGCGAGACCGTAATCCGTCCGTAAGGGGCCGGGAGGCAGCGAAAGCGACGGGAGTGGTTCGC
>CAZXVW010000263.1:0-4983 GCA_964644025.1 uncultured Solibacteraceae bacterium
CCTGTCTCCCGGCGGAATGTTCTTTGTAACCGTTCCCGACGCGACAACGCTAACGGACCGGCTCTACCGGTTGCTGGCCGGCGGGGGAGGCCACGTCAATCGGTTCCGGTCCTCGGACGAGGTGGCGTCTTTCATCACCGCCCAGACGGGGCTGGCTTGCCAGGGCCGGCGGACACTGTTCACGTCCTTTTCGTTTCTGCACCCGGCCAACCGCGGACAGCGGCGCAACCGCCGGTTGTGGCTCTTGCTGGGCGCCGGCGAGCGCACGCTGCGGCTGGTCGTCTGGTTACTGCGGGCAATCGACCGGCGGTACGGCACGCGCCTGTCCGTCTACGGCTGGGCCTTCCATTTCGGAGCGGTCGCCGAGGCTCCCCCGCCGGGACCCTGGACAAACGTCTGTATCCGCTGCGGCGCCGGCCATCCCTCGGCGCAACTGCTGGCCGCCGGTCTCGTCAACAGGCGAAGGTTTGTCTCCGAGTACCGGTGCCCGGGCTGCGGCACGCGGAATTATTTCACCGACGACGCGCCGTTTGCCCGATCCCAGTGACCCGGCCCGCGTCAGCGCCCTTACTGCGCCGGGCCAACCGGGCGCAGGCGGCCGCCCGATTCGCGGCCGCCGCGGCTCGTTGCACGGCGTGATCCCCGGAAGACCATCCGCGCGCCGCGATTTCGTAAGCCCGGATGGCGCGGCGCAACGCCGGCTCCCCGCCGGCGAGGCGGTAATCGCAGTTCCCAAGAACAAATGCCACGTAAGGACGCGCCGGGCTGTCGGCCGGCAGCGCCTCCGCGGCGAGAATCGCCCGGAGCCGGTCCGCCGCCTCCCGGTAGTCGCCCCGGCGGTACAGGCACATGGCCGCAACGAACCGCGCGCCCAGCGCGGTGTCGCCCGGAAGTAAAAACTCATCCAGCTCCCTCGGCTGTCTCCCTCCGGAGCCTTCGCTCCGAGTCGGCGATGGGAGCGGCCGGGGCCGGTTCACCGCAGCGAGCCGGCATTCGCGCCGCTGCCCCGCGCCGAGGCAGCGGAGGATGAAAGACGCACCCAGCCGCCGGGCGATGCTGGCAGCCACCCGGAACTGCTCCGGGGAATCCGTGGGCAGAGGCCGCCGGACCAGGCGCACCTTCACCACCCCGGCCAGTCTGGCGGCGGCGGCCTGGTCACGAATCGCACGAGCATAAGCTTGTTGCGCCGTGCGGTCCCCATCGCCCGGAACTTCACCGACCAGGATTCCAACTTCGCCTTGCGCGAACCCCGGCGGCACTCCCCAGTACCGGTAAAAGACAGGTACGCCAAGGGCGGAGAGGAGGCAGGCGGCAAACACCAGCCGGTCGGAAAGCAGCTCCCCGAGGCCGCGCCGACCTTGCTTCCAGCGAACATAGAGCGCCAGCCCGGCCAGCGATAAAGCAGCCAGCGGGGGACCCCAGGCATAGCACAGCCGGTAAACCGACTCCGTGACAGCCACGGCCCTCATCAGCGCCTCCGCCCCTTATTATCGGTCCGCTGGATGAACGCTGAGCCGGGGGCGCCCGATTCCGGTCCCGCGTCAGAGTTTGCGGAGGGCGTGTTCCAGAGCTTCCACGAAGAAGTACTCGCCCCACATCACTGACTCGTTTACGCCCAAGTTCTTGTGAATGTGGTAAATCCCGCCTTTCAAGATGCCTTCCCAGGCCGGGTCGGATTCGGCGAGATACTTCTTGCACAGTCTCTGCAGGATCCGAATCGCGGTGGACCAGTAGAAGTGCCCCTTCACCGGGTCTGGCAGCAGCCGGCAGAGCCGGAGAAAACCGGCCGCCGCGATGGCTGCTGCCGACGTATCAAGCTGGTCCCGCTGCTCCGGCGGCGCGCGGAAATCCCAGGGCGGTACGCCGTCCAGCGGCGCTTTGGTGATGTAGTAATCGGCGCAGGCCTCGGCGGTCCGCAGGAAGCGGGGGTCGCGGCTGTATTCGTAAGCGGTGCCGAAACCGTACAGCGCCCACGTCAACCCGCGGGACCAGCAGGAATCCGAACGATAGCCCTGATGCGTAGCCTGGCGAAGAAACTCCCCGGTCTCCAGATCAAAGATGCCTTCGTGAGCGGTGGAGCCGTCTCCCCGGACCAGGACCCGGCGCGTGGTGTAACAGTGCCGCAGGGCGATCTCCCGCAGCCGGGAATCGTTGGTCTGATGAGCCGCGTAAAAAATGATGCCGACGTTCATCATGATGTCGATGAACAGGGAGTTCGCCGCGATGAAGGAACTCAGATACTGGCCTTTCTCCTGGTACCGCAAGGCCAGCGTCCGGCCGGCCTGGATCAGAACCTCGTTGAGCTGGGGATCCTGGGTCAGCCGGTACCACCGGTAATAGCTGGACAAAAAGATGAAACCCAGGTCATGGACCTCGCGATCCAGTTTGCGCGGCTCCAGCGGCCTGGTGTAACGAATCGCGTTCTCCCACCAGAACCGGGCTTGTTCACTGTCCTTCGGCGCGTACCGGTGGAAGATCCACATCAAGCCGGGCAGAAACCCGTCGCACCAATGCGTCCAGGCCTGTCCCTGGTGTTTCCACTTGCCATTGCGAGTGTAAAGGGGGTAATAGTCCGGATGGATCTCCATCAGCGTCCGCACCTGCTTCTGGGCAAACTGCAACGCGTTGTCAAACAAGCTCCGATCAGCGTCGGCCAGTTGAAATTGAATCACCGTTTTCCCTCGTCGCTTACGGCTATGGTTCGCCACCTCATCCGCGCGCCCGGCGGGATGTGCAACCTTCCACCTTTAACATAAAAGACGCCTGTTCCGCGTAAGGACGGCGGCGCCGGCGAGCCGCCGCGGCCCCGGCCAAGCTTCAATGACGGGCGGACGCCGCCGGCCACATAACTGGGAAACGCGGTGAGTTCGGCCGCCAGGCGGGCGCGGTGGTGGCCGAAGGTCAGCGTATCCAGCTCGATGCCCACCACGAAATAGTCCTCGCGGCCGCGAACCCGCTCCAGCCGGACCAATCGCCCGGAAACCACCGCCCCCTTGGGAATCACCACCCGCTTGTTCCGTCTCACGTTAGCGGGAACGAGGGCTGTCAGCTCGTCGCCCACCGCCGAGCGGCCGCTGGTGATCGGCGTGCGCAGCTCGAGGTCGAACTCCAGGCCTGCCGGCAGGGTGACCTCGACCGGCGGCGGCGGAGCCGAAGCCGGCGCCGGCGGCGGCTCATCGAAACTGAGAAACGACTCGGTCCCGTACTGGCGGCAATCGGAAAAGCGGGTTACGTTTCTGCTCGTATCCCCGCGCGTATGGACCAGCGTGGTTACCGCCGAGAAGGGCAAAAGGAATTCGCTCCGCCCGATCTTCATCCGCCGGTATTCGATGGTCAGATCGACGGCGCTGAGTCGCAAGCGCGCCGGGATGTCGTCGGCATGGACGTCCAGGCGCACCAGATCCAGCGAATCGGCATCCACCCAAAACGATCCGTGGTAGCCGACCCGCGCCTCGTCCTGGTTCATGCGCAGGCGATAGCCGCTCCACAGCAGGGGGACCTCATAGTCGTAGCGCACGCAGCGCCGGTCGCCGAGCTGCTCCTCCCCCACATAGGTGTAGGTCGGGACCCGGGACAGGAAGACCGATCGCGCATGCAGCGTGAAGCTGCCGGTGCCGATTGCTCCGGTGGGCACCAGCTCGCGGATGTCCTGATCCTTGAATTCGCCGGCTCCGGGCCAGGAAAACATTTCTTTCCCCTCGACCACGGCCACCTCGAGCCGGACCGTATCCACGAGCCGGTAGCGCCGGGAAGGAGTCCGCCGGACAGAGCGCTCGATGGTCTCCATGCAGGTGTAGTTGGGCTGGCGGCGGAGGTTGTCCTCCATCCTTCCCTTGATCCGAGCCAGCAGGAGTACTTCAGGAGCCGGGCCGCTCTGCGGTTCCGGCTGCCCCCAGCCCAGCGAGGCAACCAGAAGCAACACCCCGGCCACACACATCCGACGCACGGCGATCTTCATTATATTGCGGAGGGCCGCGGGAGGGCGGAAGGCCGGGGGCGGCGCCCGTCCCCCGGCCAACCCAAACAGGAGCGGCGCCTCAGTCAGCGCCAACCACGACGTAGGAAGTGGTGCCGCCGCGGTTCACCAGCAGCAGCACCGGGCCGCCGCCTGCCCGGCGGACAGCGCGCCGGAATTCGGCGACACTGGCCACTGGCGTTCTATTGACCTCTTGGATCACGTCGCCGCGGCGCAGGCCCGCCTCAGCGGCGGCGCTGCCGGGAACGACCTGGTCTACGACCACTCCCCGGGTCCAACGCGGCAGCCCGAGCTGCCGGGCGATATTCGGCGTCAGTTCAGTCACCGACAGCCCTTCCAAGGCCCCCGGCGTCTTCCCGCCTCCACCGCGGCGGGCCTCGCCCTGCTCGGGCGGCATCTCCCCCAGGGTCACGGAGAGTTCCCGTTCACTCCCGTTCCGGAAAACCTTCATCCGGACCGTCGTTCCGGGAGCCGTCTCGGCTACCCGCAGGCGCAGGTCCCGGGAATCGGTCACCGGCCGGCCGTTGAGTTCGATGATAATGTCGCCTCGTTGGAGGCCGCCGCGCGCGGCCGGACTGTCCGGCGTCACGTCCCCGACCAGGGCGCCGCGCGGCTCTCCCAAGCCGAAGGCTCTGGCCACGCTCTGCGTCACCGGCTGAATCACCACGCCGAGCCAGCCGCGGATCACTTTCCCGTGATCGAGGATCTGCTCCATCACCTGGCGCGCCATGTTGCTGGGTATGGCGAAGCCGATGCCCTGGTTACCGCCGCTCGGAGCGATGATGGCCGTGTTGATGCCGATAAGTTGCCCGCGCACGTTGACCAGCGCGCCGCCGGAGTTGCCCGGGTTGATCGCAGCATCGGTCTGGATGAAGTCCTCGTAATCCTCGATGCCGAGGCCGCCCCGGCCGGTGGCGCTGACGATTCCCATCGTCACCGTCTGGCCGATGCCGAAGGGGTTGCCGATGGCCAGCGCGAAGTCGCCCACGCTGACGCGGGTGGAATCG
>CAZXVW010000264.1:0-4983 GCA_964644025.1 uncultured Solibacteraceae bacterium
TTCGTAGTTCAGCTTGGCGGATCAGAAGACTGCCCCCACATTTGGCGGAGAGCCAGCTTGGCGCGACAGTTTCTGAGCCTCGCCCGAAATTGCCCGCTCAAGCCGCTGGCTCAGTGACGCGCCGGTGCTAGTCTCACCGCCGTCGCTCCCTCGTGGCGAGCCGCCCACCGTTTCGCTTTGCCGGTCGTCTTTCATACACTGCAAATGTACACGGACCAGGATCCGTGTGGACATCCGTGTGGACATGCCCCAACGGGCCAGCGGCGGGGTGCCACTAACACATTGAAATCATTGGTCGGGGCGGCAGGATTCGAACCTGCGACCCCCTGCGCCCAAGGCAGGTGCGCTACCAGACTGCGCCACGCCCCGAAAGTCAACCGTTTCCCTGATTTTAGAACACTTCTCCGGCTGGGATCTATCGGCGCCGCGCGTTCACGATTCCGAAGTTCGCCAAACTCCTGAGGCCCGCGGGCGCCGCGGTCGATGATACCTCCCATGAAGCGTGCACCTCCATGTTCCAGTGGCCACCGCATGGCGTTCCTTGATCTAATCAGGTGAGGAGGTGATGGTTCCATGGTGAATGAGAAGCGGTCAACCCTGGTATCGAGGAGGCGGGCTCTGGCCGGCGTGGCAGCGCTGGGTTTCGGTTTGCGAGGAAGCACGGCGCGGGCGGACGTGCCCGGGTTGAAGATCGGCGTGCCGGACTGGACACTCAAACATTCGGCTGACATCGGCGCCTTCGCCCTGGCCCGCAAGATCGGTTTTGAAGGCGTAGAGGTGAGCGTGAACCGGGCGCCGTCGAAGAGCGGGCGGGTGGAAGCCTTCGATGATGCGCTCTGCCAGCGCTACATCGCCGAAAGCAAGAAGCAGGGCGTGGCTATCGCCAGTACCCGGATCAATGGGTTCTCCCGGAACCTGGAACCGGAGACCGCGGTGAAATTCCTGGTCGAGGGCAGCCGGGCGACCCAGCGGCTGGGCGTCCACGTCATGCTGGTTCCGTGCTTCGGCCTGAAGACGGAGCAAGAGCTGGACCGGATGGGCGATATTCTTCGCCAGGCTGCACCCGAGGTTGAGAAGGCGGGCGCGATTCTGGGGCTGGAGGATTCCAATACCGCCCGGGAGAACGTGCGGATGATCGAGCGTTCCCGTTCGAGCGCGGTCAAGGTCTTCTACGACATCGGGAACACGACGCGGTACGGTTACGACATCTTCGAGGAGATCCGCTGGCTGGGTACCGACCGGATCTGCCAGTTTCATTTGAAGGACTACCCGGCAACGCATCTTGGCGACGGAAAGGTGAATTTCCGCAAGTTCTTCACCATGATTGCCGAGATGGGTTACCGGGGCTGGGCAGACGTCGAAATGCGCAGCCCAAATTCGGTGGAGCAGGATCTGCGGCAAGACCTTGAATTCGTACTTCGCTTGCTGGGACGCGCCTAGTCCGGCGGTCCGGTGACCGGCCCTGGCGCAGCCGGCCGCGGTCGGGGCCGGAGCCGGCTGGTTTTTCGGTACCGCGACGGCGGCTTGTTGGGAGGAGTCCTCGGGATCCGGTTTCCGCGAGTTACGTGCTCACTGTCTCCGTACATCCACGTAGTAGGCGCCGCACAGGGGCCGGCCCATCCTATCCAGGAACCACGTCCGCAGCCGGGTCTTCCCTTTTCTTAGCTCAACGGTGAAGACGGCCGCCGGATCCCGATCGCCGACGCTCACCGTCCGCTCGAAGTCGCCAATTGCCAGTCGGGCTAACCGGATAGGCAGCTTGTTCCCGCCGTCGGCCGGCGCGCCCCGGATCGGCAGGCCGGTTGATTGGGGCCACCGCCGTAGCGAGATCTCGTAGGTGCCGCTTTGCCGGATTTCGACGCTCCAGTAGCCGTTGAGCGCCGCGCCCGAGCGGATGCTGGTCTGATTCCACGGTACCGTGTTGCCATGCCAATCGAAAGCGGTCAGGCAAGCGGGGTTCTCGCGCGGGTGGCCGATCACGATCGGGGAGTCCTGATTGAACCCCGCAGAGACGCTTGCCCACCAGCGTTCATAATGTTTGCGCATCTGGCGGACGATGCCGGGATTCGCGGCCGCGACGTCCCGCTTCTGGCCCGGGTCTTTGGCAATGTCGTAAAGTTCGGTGCCTTCGACCAGCCGCCAGCTCCGCCACAGTACCGCGGAGTGCCACTTCGGCGGCGGTGTGGTCGTCTGGGAACACTGCACCACGAGCATGCGATCCGGCTGACTCTCCTCCCGGCGGGTAAGCAGGCCCGCTAGGCTCGTTCCATCAAAGCTGGCGTTCAGAGGCTGGCGAAGCCCGCACAGGTCGATCAAAGTCGGCAAGAGGTCCTTCGCGCAGGCCAGCGCCTTAACATCGCGAGGGCCCGTAAGCCCCCCGGCGGGCCACCGGATGAAGCACGGTACGCGATGGCCGCCCTCGTAGTAGCTCCCCTTCTTGCCGCGCATGCCCGCGTTGTAACCGGCGGTCACAAAACCCCGCTGGTCCACCCGGCAGCCGGCCGAGGAACCGTTGTCGGTGAGAAAAATCAGGATCGTGTTCCTGGCGATCCCTAACTCATCGAGCTTGGCTTCCAGCCGCCCTATGTTCTCGTCGATATTGGTGATCATGCCGTAGAAAGCGGGATTTACGACATCTTTCCGGCCGGCGTACAGGCTGGCGTATTTCTCCGGCACCCGGAACGGAGCATGCGGGGCGTTAGTTGGGATGTAGCAGAAGAAAGGCTGCCGGCCACCCTTACCGCCGCTGCCCTGCGAGGACTCAACGAACCGGATGGCCTCGTCGAACCAGATATCAGTGCAGTATCCCTTGTAGGTTTGCCATTTGCCGTTGTGACAGTAAGTGTCGTCGAAGTAATCGTTGCCCCAGAAATCCGGGGTCTGGCCAACCCCGCCGCCACCGTGGCGGACGACCTCTTCAAAGCCGCGGTCCCTAGGCCGGTAAGGGTAGTTGTCTCCCAGGTGCCACTTGCCGAAGTGTGCGGTGCGGTAACCGTTGGCGGCAAAGACACTAGCCATGGTGGGCAGGCCCCGGCGGGGAAGCGACCGGCCCCACGTGGTGGCCCAGGCGCCGGTGCGAACCGCGTCCTGGCCCATCATCAGCTCGGCTCGGGTCGGGGTGCACAACGGGGCGACGTGGAAATCCGTGAGGTGAATGCTTTCCCGGTAGAGTCGATCGAGATTCGGCGTCCGGATCACTGGGTTGCCCAGGGCCCCCAAATCGCCGTAGCCCTGGTCGTCGGTCATGATCAGAATCACATTGGGCTTTTCCGGGCGGGTCTTCTGGCAGCCGGCCAGCAGAACGATGGCGGCACTAGCCAGGGTAAGTCGGATGCATGAGGATGTCTTCTTCATTGATGGCTTCTTGCCGGCCGCCAGCACTCGCCAACTGGCAGACGCTTGGCCGCGCGAAACACTTTTCCTCTCAGCCAGTATATAGTCGCAGCGCGCGCCGGCGGGGGCAGAAGCCAAAAACGGCGGGTCCCTATTGACAATCCGGGACACCGATGATAACGTCAGCCTAAGAGCGTTAACTGAAGCGTGTGATGAGCTCCAAGGCGAGCGGCTGCAGACACACCGGGGGTCTCAGGTGAAGGGAGATAGAAAATGAGGAAAGCAGGCAACTTCTTAGTGACGCTGGCAGCCATTGTTGCTTTGTTGTACTGCCCGTTGAACGTCCTGGCGCAGACATCGACAGGGCAAATCTCAGGACAGATCACGGACCCGTCGGGAGCGGTGATTCCCGGCGCTACGATCACGGTGACCAATATCGAGTCGGGGGTCTCCAGGACGGTGACCTCCAACGAAAGTGGTTACTACACCGTTCCGCTGCTGCAGCCGGGTGATTACGAAATCACGGTTGAGTCGCAGGGATTCCGGACGGCGACCGTGCCGAAGGTGACACTCGAAGTCAACCAGGCGATCCAGCAGAACTTCACCCTTGAGGTGGGGACGGTGGTGGAGACCATCGAGGTCGAGGCTGAGGCCGAACTGCTGCGGGCTTCCACGGCCGAGCTCGGCACGGTGATTGATGAACGGGCAGTGTTGGATCTCCCGCTGAACGGGAGGAACTTCACCCAGTTGCTGACGCTGAACCCGGGGGCATCGCCGGCCAACGTCACCCAGAACCGGGGTGGCGGCAACGCGACCTCGGTCGGCGAGCAGACCTACCCGGCTATCAACGGCCAGGGCAACCGGAGCAATATATTCCTCACTGACGGGGCATTGAACGTGGGCACTTCGCGCTCCACCTATGCGGTGCCTCCGATTGTGGACGCCATCCAGGAGTTCAAGGTTCAAACGCACAATGATCTGGCCGAATTCGGCGGCGCCAATGGAGGCATCGTCAGCGTGGTGACCAAAGGCGGGACCAACGAGATTCACGGCACCAGTTGGTGGTTCCACCGCAACGACAATCTCGACGCGCGCAACTTCTTCCTTCCCGAGGTGACGCCACTAGTCCAGAACATGTACGGGGCCACGGCGGGCGGCCCGATCGTGAAGAATAAGACGTTCTATTTCGTGGCTTACCAGGGCTATAAGAACCGGCGGCCGTCGACCGGCCGCTACCGGGTCCCCACCGAGGCGGAGCTGAGCGGGGACATGAGCAACTGGCACCAGCAAATCTACGATCCGTACTCGACGCGGCTGGATCCAAGCAAGAAGACCGGCATGGCGCGCGATCCGTTTCCCAACAACATGATCCCCGTTTCACGATTCGACGAGGGGTACTTGAAATTCATCCGGGACACCGTTCCGAAGCCCAATTACGTGGACCCGTTCAGCGATCGGAACCGGATCCGCTCAAATCCACTGAAAGAGGACCAGCACGAGTACCAGGCGCGGGTCGACCATACCTTCGGGCCGAAGAATTCCCTCTGGAGCCGTTTCGGCGGGCAGTTCTACGACTATGACGGTTCCGGGGGCCGCGACACCATGACGTCTTACAACGACTTCCTGACTTACACCGGCGCGGTGAGTTGG
>CAZXVW010000265.1:0-4976 GCA_964644025.1 uncultured Solibacteraceae bacterium
ACACACGGCGGAACTCTGTGGCCAGCGGCTCCGGGGATTCGTCGGCCAGCATCTCCAGGCTGGAGCTGAAAGCGTGGCCTGCCTTCAGCGACCGGCCCATAAAGTCCAGCGCTTCCGGGAACTGCTCCTCGAAATCCGCCAGACGCTTCCGGCGCTTGTGGGAGACGTAAAGATACGGGATGGCGCCCCCAAAGATCGCCAGCCCGATCAAAAACGTCTCCCGGTACACGGGGATCGAGACCCGGCTGCCGAGAAACGCGCCGGCGGCGGCCGCCAGGACGGACAAAAAGACGACCTTGCCGGCTGTCCAGTCCATCCCCGCCTGCTGGATTCGCTGTTCGAGCGCTCTCACCACCGGGAGGCGGGCGAAGAAGCCTGGTTCTTGCGGGGCCGCACCGGCTTCGACGACGGCCTCCAGCTTGTGTTTCGACGTCACTCCCTCGCGCTCCCGGCCGAGCGTCTCCTCAACCTTCCTCTTGTGCTGCGCCTCGAGAAAGCGAACTCCCGCGCTGACCACCAGCATCACCAGCGCAAAGATCGCAAGAAACAAAACAGCCAGAATCGCGGTTTGCATGGAATCTCCTACGCGTTGATCTCGACCATGGTCTGAAAGACACCCGGCGACACCGCATTTCCGGTGGTTTCGAGCCGTTCGTAGAATTTCGGCCGGATGCCGGTTGGTTTGAAACGGCCGAGGACCTTTCCTCTTTCTCCGAGGCCAGTGCGCTCGAACACGAACAGGTTCTGCATGGTGATCTGGTCGCCTTCCATGCCCACGCACTCGGTGACGTGGGTTACCTTGCGGGTTCCGTCGCTCAAGCGCGCGACGTGGACAAACAGGTCAATGGCGCTCGATACCTGCTGCCGGATCGCCCGCACTCCCATGTTGGCGTTCGCCATTCCGACCATCACTTCCAGCCGCATCAGTCCGTCGCGGGGACTGTTGCAGTGCAAAGTGGTAAGCGAGCCGTCGTGCCCGGTATTCATCGCCTGGAGCATGTCGAGGGCTTCCTCGCCGCGTACCTCACCGACGATGATGCGGTCGGGCCTCATGCGGAGGGCGTTGATCACGAGCTGCCGGATCTTGATGGCGCCCTTGCCCTCGATGTTCGCGGGGCGGGATTCCATCCGGGCCACGTGGATTTGCCGGAGCTGGAGTTCGGCGGCGTCTTCGATGGTGACGATCCGCTCATCGGCCGGGATGTGCTTGGAGAGGATGTTCAGCAGGGTCGTCTTGCCCGCGCCGGTGCCTCCGGTAACGATAATATTCAGGCGCGCCCGGACACAGGCCGCCAGAAACTCGATCATCTCTTCGGTCAGCGTCATCATGCGGATGAGGTCTTCCGCCTCGAGCGGGTCGCGGCCGAAACGCCGGATGGAAAGCAGCGGGCCGTCCACCGCCACCGGAGGGATCACCGCGTTGACGCGCGAGCCATCCAGCAACCGTGCATCCACCATCGGCGTCGATTCGTCGATGCGCCGGCCCACCCGGGAGACGATGCGCTCGATAATGCGGATCATGTGGGCATCATCCTTGAATTCCACCGGGACGCGCACTAGCTTGCCGGCGCGCTCGATATAGGTCAGCTTTGGTGTGGTGACCAGAATGTCGGAAATCGTCGGATCTTTCAGCAAGGGCTCGAGCGGGCCCAGGCCAAAGACTTCGTCCAGGACCTCGTCGGCGATGCGGTCTTTTTCGATCAAGCTGAGCGGCGTTCTCTCCTCCTCGATCAGCTTCGCCACCACTGCCCGCACCTCGCGGCGCATGCGCTCCTCCCCCAGTGCCGAGAGCGTGTCGAGCTTGACGCGCTCGAGCAGCTTGCGGTGAATCGCGAACTTGAGCTCCTGGTACTGCGGCGAGAAATCCTCGCGCGCCATGCTGGCCGGTGTCCATTGAGCGGTCCGCACTGGACGTTCTGCTATCGCCATATCCTCTCCTCCCGGTTTCCTTGTCGAGCCGTCCTCATATCGACAGGAATGAGAAACGGCCCTTCCTTTGCTGCTCGGTTCCCGCAATTTTCCCGGCGAGCCGGGCGAACTGCCGGCCCAGCCGGCTACCTGCGGGCACGAGCTTGCCGGCGGCGTACGCCTCATAAAGCGCCGTCTCATCGCTGCGAATCGTCGCGTAGATTCTGGTACCCAACATCGCCTCGATGTCATCGATCGTGAGTTCCATGCGCCGTGGCACGCGGTTGAGAATCAACTGCGCCGGCTCTTCGGCCTCGCTGCGCTGCAACGCCTCGGCCAGTTGCCGGTAGACCACTTTCGCCCGGTGCAGCGCAGGGACGTCAGGCGTAGTGACCACGTAAAGCTTGTCCACCTCTTCCAGTACCGTCATGAAGCCCGGCGAAGGGACGCGGCCCAGATCTACCGTCACCCAGTCGTAGTTCGAGCGCACGAACCGGAGCACGTCCCGCAGCTCGAACGGATGATGCTCTGCCGGCGAAACGGGATGCGGGGGCGCGACCACCACCTCGATGCCGAGGCGTCCATTGGAGACCAGCGCCTTCCAGAAACTGAGGTCCATGCGGTGCACGTTGCTCAGGGCATCTTCGAGCGAGTAACGGGATTCCGCTTTCATCAAGAAGCCAACGATTCCAGACTCCAGGTCGAAGTCGGCCAGCAAAACCCCGAGCTGCGTTTGCCGGCGCAACTCTACGGCCACGTGGCAGGCGATGGTCGTGGTGCCACAGCCACCTTTGCTTGCCAGAAAGCCAATGATCTTTCCCCGGGGATGAGTGCCGACTCTCCTGCCGGCCCGCTCCGAGGCCATGCGGTTCAGGGCTTTTTCCAGGTCATCGCCAAGCGGCGGGTAGAGATATTCATCGGCATCGGCGCGCACGACCCGGAGAATTGTTGCCGGGTCGGCGGTGTCGTGTACAACGATCACCTCGGGCGAGGCCGTCGTCGATTTGATCTGGCGGACAACGTCCTCCAGGGGATCGGAGAGCTGCTGCAGCTCGATGATGATGACATCGACGAGTGTCCGGTTGAGCTTTTCGATAAACGCTGACCAGTCGCCCACCTGGCGCTCATCGAGCGCCATGCGGACAGGTAGTTGCGTCAGCCTCGATATCGTCTGGTCAAGCAATTCCCCGGAGCCGATCACGACTCCAACCGTCAATGGATTTGCACTCAGCATTCCTCTACCTCCCTTGCGGGCTGGTTGCCCCTGCCCCCAGGGAAACAAACGGCGCGGCCGCCTGGCCGGGAGCCTGGGCGCCCGGCGCCGGCTTCGCCAGCTCTTGTTGGATCCGCAACCATTCTTCGAGCGGCATCGTCTCTCGCTCCGGCTTCACCGGAACCGGTCCCGTGAGCTCTTTCCCGGGCGTCCTGGGCGGCGTCTTCGCCGTGCCTTTCATGAATTCCTCGGGGAACGAAATCTCAGGCCGCGGCTGCCCTTTCGGGATCGGCCGGACGAACTCCGGCGTCACCAGGACCAGCAACTCTGTGTTGTTGCGCTGGACTGATTTCGACTGGAAAATCTTGCCAATGAGCGGGATGTCTCCCAGCCCCGGAATCTTGCTCCAGCTTTCGACCACGCGGTTGTCCAGCAGCCCGCCGATAGCGAAACTCTGGCCTTCCTCGAGCTCGACCTCGGTCTGGACGCGGCGCGTGGTCAGCGCCGGCACGGTAAAGCCCTGGAAGACCAGTCCGTTGGCGAAGTCCAGCGAGCTGACCTCGGGCGTCACTTGCAACCGGACCGTACCGCGCGGGGTGATCCGGGGAAGAAAGTTGATCCGCACGCCGAACTCGCGGAACTGGATGGTCACCTGGCCTATACCGGCTCCTCCTCCCTGCAGAGTGGGGAAAGGGAACTCGCCGCCGGCCAGGAAGCTGGCCGGCTTGCCATCGATCGTCAGCAGATTGGGCTCCGCCAGCATCTGGAGCAGCCGCTTCGATTGCAAGGCCTTGATGAAAGCCCCTAAATCGAGGTCCGGCCGGAACAGGAAGATATTCAGAATGTCCGTCAACTGGAACTGTTCCAGCGGCATCCGCTGCAAGCGGGCCGAGGGGAACTGGCCCGTTGTCAGCACACCCTGGGTATTCAGAGCACCCGTGCTGATGATATTAGCCCCCAGGTCCTTCGAGGCGCCACGGTCCACGTTGGCGAAGCGAACCTTCAGCAGGATCTGCTTCTCGACCGGCGGCACTTTGATGTTCAGCAAGTTCACCGGTTCGCCGAGACTCTTGGCGATCCCGACAGCCCTGGCGCCGCTGGTGGGATCATTCACCGTGCCCCGCAAATACACAACCCCCTCCTCGACAGACACGGTGACCGGCTGTTCCGGCAGTTCTTTCCGGAGTTCCTCTCGCACCGACTCCAGGTGTCGCGGGTTCGGCACTACGCGAAGATCGAACATCAGGCGGCTCCCGCCCTTCTGCCAGACGATGAGGCTGGTTTCGCCGGGCGCCTTGCCGTTGACCACAATCTCGCGCGGATTGGCAGCCACGGCCTCGGCCACCTTGTCATCAGCGATCGAAACGCGCTCGATGATCACCGGGCTATCAACCACGACGGATTTCCCCACGGTCACGAACATCTCGCGGGGAGACGACGCGGGACGCGGCGCAGGGGCCGCGTAAAGACTCACAACAGCGAGTGCCAGGGTGACCGCTCCAGTTATTGAATCCCTCCACGACATGCGTTATTTCTCCTTCCCTTCGGGCGCCTCCGGCTCGAACTTCTCTTCCTCCCGCTTGGTCCCGTGGATGATCTCCACCAGGATCGGCGGTGGCGGCGTCCGGGCAACCGTCTTGCGCGGCGCCGCTACCACCCGGTGCGTCGATCGCGGTGGCAGCTTGGGCGGCGGGGGCGGTTGCCCGCCGGAAAACAGGCGAGCCAGCGCGGTCCCCTTCGTCTTTGCCTCGTCGGTATCGAGCGGGTTGCGCAGTACGAGCTGGATGCGAGCGTTGTTGCTCGCGAGCGACAGCTTTTCGGCGTCTTCCGGCGTGACGAGTAGATTGACCACGGG
>CAZXVW010000266.1:0-4945 GCA_964644025.1 uncultured Solibacteraceae bacterium
GAACCTCTCCGGGGGCGAGGCGCTCCGGATGCAAGGCGTCGAAGGCCTGCGCTGGTACGATCACGTCATGGGCCTGCGGCCCCGGCATTGCTGGATGATCGACATCGTCGGCTGGCACGAGCAAATGGCTCAGATCGTCAAGGGACTCGGGCTGGAAACATTCGTCTACTGCCGCTACAACCCCACCGGCACGGCCACCGGCGGCACCCCAGTCTCCGAAAAGATGGATTCGACCCACTGGATCGAATCGCCCGACGGCAGCCGGGTACTGGCGGTGAACCCCGGCCATTATTCAACCGGCTTACGGAAACTCATGACGACGAAGGAAGCCTTGCCGGCCGAAACGGTCCGGCAGGAAATTTCCCGGGAAATCGAACAGCAGCGCCCGCGCTTCCCCGAAGGAGCGCCGCTGCTCACCTTTTCCGGGCAGGGTGATTACTCGCTCCCCTTTCTTTACGAGGGCTACCCGGCCGAACTGCTCCAGATCTGGCGGGCGGCGAACCCGGACACGGAACTCCGCATCTCCACCCTGGCGGACTGGCTCGACGAGTTCGCCCCTGGCTTGGATGCCGGGCGGTACCAGTTAAAAACCGTGCGGAGCGGCTCGCGCATTTACGGCTGGACAGGTTTCTGGGTCAACGCCCCCGCCGTGAAGCAGCGCTACCGGCGCTGCGAACATCTGCTCGGAGCTTCCGAGGCGCTGACAGCGATCGCCAGCTTGACCGCCGGCGCCGGCTATCCCTCCCAGGACCTCTCCAACGCCTGGCTGCTGATGGCGCTCAACATGGACCGCGCTCTGCTGTGGTGCGTGGCGGTCCAAGGCGTTTATTCTGATCCGCGCAGTTGGGATATCCGCGACCGCTATGAAATGGTCGAGACAATCTCCCGCCGCGCCGCCGGCCAGGCCATGCGGGCGTTGGGTGTCTCGGGGAAGCGATCCCTCGCCCTGTTCAACCCGATGAGCTGGAGCCGGGAAGAACCGGTCGAATTGGAGCTTCCCCGTGGGATGTCTCCTGCCGGCGCGCCCGCCCAACGGCTCGAGGACAGCGCCGCCGCGCTAATACAGGTGAGTTTGCCCGCAGTCGGAATCCGCGTTCTGCCGCTCCGGGACGGGTCGCCCCCGCGCCCGCGGCCGGTTCCGCTGCCGGAGGAAATCAGCACGGACTATTACACGGCGCGGGTGGACCGGAAAACCGGAGCGCTGGTAAGCCTGAAATGGAAACCTTCCGGAAGGGAACTACTGGGCGGGCCTGCCAACGTGGTCGCCGCTGACGTCCGGAACGAAAAAGACAGCAAGCAGGTGTTCGCGCACGAAATCCCGGAGAAGACTTCCCGGATCACTGTCGTGACATCAAACGATCACCCGTCAAGAATCGCTGCCTTCATTGGCCCGCTGGCAATGATCGTCGAGGCCGTGTGCCCGTTTCGCGGCGGCGAGCTGCGGCGCGTGATCCGCTTCTATCAGCATTCCCGGCGAATTGATTTCGTGACCGAGACCACTGACTTGCCGCCCGCGACGATCGTTACGGCCGCTTTCCCCCTCGCTGACGAGATCACTGAAATTCGCCGGGGGATTCCGTACGGGTTCTCTCACGGCGCTTGGGCAAAGCCGAACCCCGAGTTGCACGGCCGTAACCAGGGTATCCTGCCCGTGATTCGCTGGTCGCACTACACGCTGGCCGGAGGCGGCGGGGTGGCGCTGCTCGACCGGGGCGTTCCTGCGCGGGAACTGGTGGCGAGCACGCCGATGATCCTGCTCCACAACACGACTCACGTCTACTACTGGGACCAGCACGCCGAATGGCTCAGCGGCAAGGGAACCCAGCGTTACGAGTACGCCTTGCTGGCCCACGAAACAGGCTGGGAGGAAGCGCGCATCCCGCAAGCCGCCTGGGAATACAACGCCCCGCCGCTCGTCGTCACGGGCGCGCCGTCCGGCCGCCCGAAATCCTTTGTGAGCACTTCGGATAACCTGATTCTGGGAGCGCTGCGGCGATGCGGCCGGGAAATCGAAATGCGCCTGGTCGAGTGCCTGGGCCGCGCCGGCCAGGCGTCCTTCACCACGTCGCTCCCTCATGAGGCCGTGGCCCTTACTGACTTTACCGGCGGAAACCGAATTCCGCTGGAGCCGGCCGCGCGGTCCGGGGAGCGAACCGAGTACCGCTTGCGCGTCCGGCCGCAGCAGATCGTCACCCTCCGTTTCAAGGTGAAAAACACCGTGCCTGCGGTCAAAGCGCTGCGCACGTTCGACCCGGTCGTCCCGGAAGCCAAGCGCGCCGCCACCCGGGGCTTCGATCATCCGGAGCTCAAAGGCCATCCTCCCCGGGAAGGTACCCTGGTGTGGAAGAAAATGATATGACTCGAAGCCGCATGCCTGCCGCTCACTGGCGGGCACAAGGAGTGCTGAAGATGCAATTGAATCGAAGATCCTTTCTCGGAGTCCTGACGGCGACCGCGGTCGCCGGCACCGATTCCTGCGCCGGACGCCCGGCCCCAATCCTGCACGCAGTGCCCAACTTTCATCCCGCTTGCATGGGCTGGCTGGCGCCTTATGACGTCGAGCGGAATTATTGTCTCTATTCCTATCTCGCCCATCAGGACCGAGTAGCGAAGGATCCGGAATACCGCTTTGTGTTCTCTGAAATCCCGCACCTGATTACCATGCTGGAACGGCGCCCGGAGCGGTTCGAGCAATTGCGGGAACAGGTAAAACAAGGCGATGTCGAAATGGTCAACGCCTTCGTCGTCGAACCCACCGTGAACCTCTCCGGCGGCGAGGCGCTGGTGATGCAAGGCGTCGAAGGCCTGCGCTGGTACGAGCAGAACATGCAACTGAAGCCCCGGCATTGCTGGATGATCGATATCTGCGGCTGGCACGAGCAAATGGCCCAAATTGTCAAGGGACTGGAACTCGAAAGCTTCGTCTATTGCCGCTACAACCCCCTCAGCGGAGAAGAAAGCGCCTGGGGCGATACCACGGGCGGCAACGCCATTCACTGGCTGGAGTCCCCCGACGGCAGCCGCACGCTGGCGGTGAATCCCAACGGCTACTCGTCTGGCCTGCGTAAGCTCATGACGACGAAGCAGGCATTGCCCGCCACGGAGGTCAAACAGCAGATCGCCCAGGAGATCGACCGGCAGAGCAAGCGGTTCCCCCAACACGCGCCCCTGCTGAGCTTCTGCGGCCAGGGTGACTACTCCCTGCCCTTCCTTTATCCAGGCTACCCGTCCGAGATGCTGAAGATATGGGAGGATTCCCGCCCGGAGGTGAAGCTGCGGATTTCCACGCTCTCGGACTGGCTACGGGAATTCCGCCGCGGTCTCGATGCCGGCGGCTACCGCCTCCACACCGTGAAAAGCGGCTCGCGGATCTACGGGTGGACGGCTTTCTGGGTCAACGGTCCCGAGGTGAAGCAGGAGTACCGCCGCTGCGAGCACCAGCTTCAGGCCTCCGAGGCGCTGGCGACGGTGGCGAGCTTGGTGAAAGCAGCGCCGTACCCGTCCCAAGATCTCTCCAATGCCTGGTTCCTCATGGCGCTGAATATGGACCGGAACAGCCTGTGGGCCGCGGCGATCAACGCCGTGTACTCGGACCCCAGGAGCTGGGACATGAAGGACCGGTTCCAGACGGTCCACACCATATCGAAGCGCGCCGCCGGCGAAGCGCAGCGCGCGCTCCTCACCCGGGCGAAGGATTCGCTCACCATCTTCAATCCGTCTTCCTGGAAGCGGGACGCCATGCTGGAAACCTCTCTCCCGCCGGGCCGGAGGCCGGCCGATACGCCGGCGCAGTTGCTCGAAGATGGCAAGACGGCGCTGATCGAAATGAGTCTGCCGGCTACCGGGGTTCGCTCGATTTCCTTGCAGGCAGGCAAGCCTTCGCCGGGCGAAATCGTTTCGCCGCCGGTGATCGAGACCAATTTCTACACCGCCGGCTTTGATCGTAAAACCGGTGCCCTCACGAGTCTCAAGCTGAAGCCTTCCGGCCGGGAACTGCTGGCCGGACCCGCCAATGTAATCCTCGCCGAAGTGCGGAAGCAAAAGGAACTGGCGCGAAACCAGTACCCCGCGCACGTGATCCCCGAAAAGGAAGGGCGGGAGGTCGTCGCCTCCTCCAGCAGCAAGCCGGGCCGGGTGGTGGTGCGCGGGGGGCCGCTGGCTACCGTGATCGAGATTACTTCCCCACTAGGGCTGGGCCGGCTCCGGCGAGTGATGCGCTTCTACGCGCATTCCCCGCGGATTGACTTCGTCACCGAAACCGAGAATCTTCCTTCGGGGACCATCGTGAGCGCGGAGTTTCCTCTTCGGGATGAGATCACCGAAATCCGGCGCGGAATCCCGTATGGTTTCTCCCACGGGGCCTGGTCAAAGCCCAACCCGGATCTGCACGGCCGCAACAGGGGAATCGTTCCGGTTATCCGCTGGTCGCATTACACGCTGGCCGGAGGCGGCGGCGTGGCGGTTCTCGATCGCGGTGTTCCCGGGCGGGAGGTGGTCGGCGGCACTGTGTACGTGCTGTTATTGAATGCGACCAACGAGTACTTCTGGGACAAACACGCGACCTGGCTGATGGGTGAGGAGAAGCATCGTTTTGAGTATGCCTTGGTTGCTCATCAGGAGGAATGGCCGGAGGCGGGCATCCCGCGGATCGCCTGGGATTACAATGCCCAGCCGCTCGTGTTTTCCGGTGTGGCCGCGTCGCGGACTGAAGCCTGGGTCGAGGTTTCCTCCAACCTGATCCTGCAGGCTCTGCGCCGAACCGGCGATGAGATTGAGCTGCGCTTGGTGGAATGCCTAGGTGTTGGCGGCCAAGCGGGTCTCAAGACCTCGCTGCCTCACCAGGGCGCCGCGCTCACCAACCTGGTCGGCGGTGACCGGGCGTCGCTGGAACCCGTTTCCCAGACGGAAGGCAGGACCGAATACCGCTTTCGCGTTCGGCCGCAGC
>CAZXVW010000267.1:0-4930 GCA_964644025.1 uncultured Solibacteraceae bacterium
TCGAACAGCAGGTTGCCGAGATGACGGCGGGCGGCGGCGGCGGCCAGCCGCCGGATTGGATTGTTGTGCACAGGCACCGCTTACTTCCATTTTAGTGTGCCGGAGTTGTCCGAGGGATCGGCGGCCGGGCGCGGTGATCCCGCTCCGAGCGTCCAGCGCCTCTCCAACCCTCGGTTCAGCGTCTTTGGGAGGCCGACAGCGGCAGAGGCTGGCTCTCAGAAGCCCGCGCCGGCTGGAACGCCTTCCGCGGTTGCCGCGTCCGCACCTGCTCGAGCCAGAAGACGCCGTCGTAGTTGCCGCTGTTGCCGCGCGTAGAGACGAAGTCCACGTCACCGTCACTGTCCACGTCGCGGGCAATGAATGCGTCAAACATGCCGCGCTTGCGCCGGGAGATATCGTGCCGGATCCATTGCTTGTCCAGCTCGCCGGGGTTTTCGAACCAGGCAATCCGGCCCACGTGGCTCTCGGCGGTTATCTCCTCTCCGTCGTGATCCCGGGGATTCTGGCTGTAGCCGCCGACGATGACGTCCACCAGGCCGTCGCTGTTGATGTCCACCGCCGTAATTCCCGCCGAACTGTCGGGTTCAATGGTGCCGATCGGGTGGATGGTCCACGCCCGGGTCAGATCCGGAGGCTGCTCGAGCCAGACAACGTCGGTGGGCGTTTCGTTGATCACGATATCGAGCCGGCCGTCGCCGTTCAAATCGGAAAAGTCGACCATGAAGGCGGAAAAGTACTTTGCGCCGCGCTGCCACGGGACGTGCCGTCCCTTGACGTCGATGGCGCGCTCCCGAAACTGCAGTCCCTTTCCGTCCAGGTTCTCGAACCAGAACGTGCGGCCGGCCCACCGGCTTCCGCTGAGGATATCAAGATCGCCGTCCCCGTCGAGGTCCACCGGCCGGGCATTGATGGGCACCTCGATCCGCTTCAGCACGTGTTCCCGCCAGCCGCCGGTCTGCAGCGGGTCGGTTGGCGGAATGAAAATCGAGATCTCCGTCTTCGGATGACGGCTTCGAAGCTCATCGCCGGGCCGGACGCTCGGCAACTGCTCGCCCTTGTTGGCCGCGCTCACCTCGAAGTGGCCGTCGCCGTCGAAGTCGGCGAAGAAAGCGCGGATAAACGAGCCGCGGTCCCGCGTGATCTCGGGGATCACTCGCGGCCACTTTCCGTTTCGGATGCCGGCGCCGGGATTCTGGAAGTAGATCAGGTGCGCCAGTTCGCAGGCCACGATGATGTCGGGGTAGCCGTCCCCGTTCAGGTCCGCGATGGAAGCGTCTTCGGCGGCCGCCGCCTCGGCCCCCTCGGCCAGGGTGACCAGTTCCCAGCGATCTGGATCCCCCGAACCGAATGCCAGCCGGATGTGGCTGCTGTCTTCGTGAACCGAGACGATGTCTTCGTAGCCGTCCCTGTCCAGATCAGCCATTTGCAGCCCGTCGGCGCCCCGTAGCGGAACACCTCCGCTCAGTTGCTCATCGTCGATCCGGTGCTCGCGCCACGAGATGTACTCCCCGCCCGGCGTCCGTGCCCGCGTCAGAGTATCGGCCACGGTTTGGGGACCGGACGGCTCGCCGGAACAACCGGCGAGCACAAACGATACGAGGGTCATTGCCACCGTCGTCTTCAGCATGATTCACTCCGGACGCGGATAGTCTATCACTGGAGTGCTTGGCGTGAGGTTAAGGCGGCTTCAGGCGACGCCATCCAGCCGCGTCAGGCCCGCTTCCCGCGCCCACTGAATGGCCTGCCGGAACTCGGCGCGCGTGATCCGGCGGGCGATTTCCGGGAACCGGTACGCCTGGTGTTCGGGACGGTACTGGGCCATGATATTCACGTAGGTGTCCGGACCCAGCTCCCCGGCCACCCACTTGACGAACCGGTCCGTGCCGGCAATGTTGTCCGGCATCACCAGGTGCCGGATCATCAGCCCGCGCAGCGCAATGCCCTCCTCATCGACAACAACGTTGCCCACCTGGCGGTGCATCTCCTTGATGGCCTCCGCCGCCCGCTCGGGGTAGTCGCTCGCCCCGGAAGAGTACTTCTCCGCCATTGCCCCGCTGGTGTACTTGTAGTCCGGCAAGTAAATATCGACGATCCCATCGAGCAGCCGGATCACCTCCAGCGATTCGTAGCCCCCGCAATTGTAAACCAGCGGGACTCGTAAGCCCCGGCGGATGGCGTGCCGCAATCCGCCGATGATGTTCGGGACGATGTGCGTCGGCGTGACCAGGTTGATGTTGTGGCAGCCGCGTCCCTGCATCTCCACCATCAGGCGCCCCAGCCGCTCGTCGGAAACGTAGGAGCCGTCGCCACGATGGGCGATCTCCCAGTTCTGGCAAAAAACGCACTGGAGATTGCAGTTGCTGAAGAAGATGGTCCCCGAGCCGTGCCGCCCTACCAGCGGCCTCTCCTCGCCGAAATGGGGATGGGCCGAGTAGACTTTGGCCCGGGAGGTCGA
This sequence comes from uncultured Solibacteraceae bacterium, assembly GCA_964644025.1. Classification (GTDB taxonomy): domain Bacteria; phylum Acidobacteriota; class Terriglobia; order Bryobacterales; family Bryobacteraceae; genus CAZXVW01. The sequence continues at coordinate 2,456 of CAZXVW010000267.1, forward strand.
ATTGCAGAAGCCGGTCTCCCAGCGGGCGCGGTTAGCACCACACTGCCGGGGACAGAGCCGGCAGCTCCGGTAGATCTGCTTGAGCGCGCGCTCCCGGCGGGCCAGCTCACCGGCTTGCTCCAGTTTCCAGTAGGCGGGCTGGAAATCTTTCCGGCGAATCACGGGCAAGTCTTCACTGGCGGAGCCGGCCCCGCAGCCCGCCGTCACCAGCGAAACGAGCCCGCCGCCCGCCAGCCGGGCGGCGAATTCCCGGCGCGTGGCTCCCTCCTTCTTCATTCGACAACATGATTATAAGGGCGTTTCACCGGAATTGGAACAGGAATCTACAGCCGGCGGTCACTCGCTCCGGCCGCCCGGAATCGCGTCGCCCAGGTTGATGGACCGGCCGCCCTCGCTGACGTAGTTGCGATTCCACTCCGGGATCTCCACCACCACGTCGCCGTGAACCACGCACTGGCATCCCAGCCGCGAGTGCAGGGTCACGCCGGCGGCCTCTTCCACCCGGTCGGCCTCGTCATCCTCCATCTCCGACAGGTTCTCCTCGCCCTCCTTGATGATCACGTGACAGGTGGTGCAGGCACAGTTGCCTCCGCAGGCGTGCTCCAGTTCGATACCGTAGTTCAGCGCGATATCCAACAAGGAACCGGGCTTGCCGTGATCCTGGTAGGGCATCTCGTCCGGGTCGAATTCCACCGTCACATTGGCCGGAAGAAACGTCACCTTCGGCATATCCCGATTATAACTTTCACCCCGCCACGCATCTTCGGCGAGGTTGACATCGCCACCCACCGGCATATAACCGGGGTAGCTCACCACAATCTCCCCCGGTGGTTGTCAATCGGGAGCATGACGCTGGCTCGGCCGGCGCGGCGCACCATTTGCCCCTCGCATCCCGTTCCCGGACTGGTTCTTACCAGTTCCGAACTTCTTACCAATTATCAATCGCCCACCGCAAGGAGAAGATCTCATGCCAGTGTACGTCACCCTCTATAAAATGACTGGGAAGGGAGCTCGGGAAGTCAAGCAAATCCCCGCCCGCATTGAAACCGGCATCAAGGCAGCCGAGTCGGCGGGCATTAAGGTCCTCGGCTTCTATGCAGTCCTCGGCGAATACGACTATGTCGGAATCGGGGAGGCGCCCAGTGACGAAGTGGCCGCGACGTTCTTCCTCTCGTTGATGTCCCAGGGAAATGTGAAAACAACCACCATGCGGGCGTTCACCGTGGACGAGCTTGCCGAAATCATCAAGAAGGTGCCATAGCAAAGCGGCTCACCCCCCTTGCCGGTCCATGGCGGAAGCACTGGTTTTCAAGCGACAGCGCCGGCCGGGACCGCTTACCACGGGGGTGAAACGGCCGGACGGGCCGGGCCGCTCACCACCAAGTAAGCCGCTCTCGCAGCCAATTTTCTTCTACGCTTGACCTGGCGGGGGGCGGTCGAGGTCAATTTCGCGGGAGCTACCTTACGGGATATCTCGATACAGAGGGGAAAGCCTCATGCATATCCAGATTCTGAAGTACCACTTGAAAGATTTGAGTGAAGACGAATACCGTGTCCTCTGCGATCAGTCGGCGGCGGCTTACGCGCAGGTAGACGGGTTGATCTCGAAGATTTGGCTCGCGGATCCGGAAACCAACACCTACGGGGGCATCTACATCTGGAGAGACCGGTCAGCGATGCAGGAGTTCTCGAAGACTGCGCTTTTTCAGACAGTGGCCGCTCATCCGAATCTCAGTGGGATTACCTCGGAGGACTTCGCGGTGCTGGAAGCTCCGACACGGGTGACGCGGAGCCTGCCGGGAGCAGCCGCCGGCTCCGGCTGTTCGCCAGATTCACTCGCCGCGACCGAAGCTTCCACCCATCGCCGTCCAATTGGTCTTCCGGGATCCGCCGGCGCAGGTCCAGGCTGGTGACCCGGGCGCCGCGGCCCGTCACCGAACCACTCCACCAAGTGGGCCTGGTGTCCCCCACACCAAGAAGGATGGCGAACCCGATTTTCGGCTTCGCAGCGGCGCCGGCGGGCGCCCACGAACCCGCCACCGCCACCATAAGGATGCCGAGCACCGCCGGTCCGAAGCGGAAAGGATGCCACATCGTCTATCACCTCCGGACACGCCAAGACCCGCTGCCTCCCCCGGGCCGTGGCTCGGGAGCGGCCGGTAGGCTAGCCAGTCCCAGTGCAATCCATCACCCCAGGCGCTGAATCGCCGAAGTTCGGATCACCTGCAAACTACTCTGAACAGTGTATCCCCGGAGGCGGTCGCCCGGGAAGGACCGTAATCCGTCGGTAAGGGTGGGGGGGCTATTGAGGGAAGGGAGCGGGAGGCAGCGGAGAGAGGGGCGGGAGGGGATTTGGTGGAGCGAGCGAAGTGGCACCGAATGGGTGCAAAATTGCAAAGGTCTTGGTGATGGCTTTGCAACCGAGACGAAGCGGCTCCGGCGCCGGTCGAGAGCACGGCTGAAGTGGACCAAGGA
>CAZXVW010000268.1:0-4893 GCA_964644025.1 uncultured Solibacteraceae bacterium
CCCACTGCTGCCTCCCGTAGGAGTCTGGCCCGTGTCTCAGTGCCAGTGTGGCCGTGTGCCCTCTCAGGCCGGCTACCGATCGTCGCCTTGGTGAGCCGTTACCCCACCAACAAGCTAATCGGCCGCGGGCCCCTCCTCCGGCGTCCGAAGACTTTCACCCGAAGGTCGTATGCGGTATTAGCCCCACTTTCGCAGGGTTATTCCCCACCGGAGGGTAGGTTACCCACGTGTTACTCACCCGTGCGCCACTTTACTCACACCCCGAAGGATGCTTTCTCGTTCGACTTGCATGTGTTAGGCGCGCCGCCAGCGTTGATTCTGAGCCGGGATCAAACTCTCGTTTGAACCTTTAGATTCACGTCGCCCCGGATCAAACTCAGAGTTCTGACGAGATAAGATTTGCGTCCAACCAGATTTTCAAACATCTGTGTGAGCAGCCGGGGATTCGGTTTCCCAAAAGCCCTGCCTCTCACCGGCCTCGAAACCCAATCCCGGTGCAGGTTGCCCTGGTTCCGTCTCCGGAACCGCCGACAGCCCTGCCGCCGGAAAAGCTTGGGAACTCGAAAGACCTTCGGGCAAGCTAATGGATCCGGGATAGTTTCACAGCCATCCCGTTTGCCTGCTTCTTAACGACCTCTTGTCGCCAACAGTCAGGATAGCAGACTGCGGAGCCGGACGCAACCCCCCTCACGTAACTTTTTGGCCGGCTCCTGGCCTGCCCCCACCCCCGGGCCGGCCAGCCTCCAGCTCCGGCCTCAAAAACCGGCGCTATCCCCGTTTCTCATCCGCTCCAGCTTCCGGTACAGCGTCTTACGCTCGATCCCCAGGATCCTGGCTGCCTGGCTCTTGTTGCCCTTGGTCGCCGCCAGCACCCGGCGAATCTGCTCCGCCTCGGTGTCGGCCAGCGACTCGCTGACCTGCTCGCGCGACTCCATCGACTGAATCGCCTCGGTGACGGCCGCCTCGTCAATCCGCCCGTAAGGAGCCAGAATCGTCAGTCGCTCCATCATGTGCTGCAACTGCCGCACGTTGCCCGGCCACCGGTACTGCTCCAGCACCCGCAGCCCGGACTCAACCAGCCGCGCCCGCTGGCCGTACTGGTCGTTGTAGCGCCGGAGAAAAAAGTTCGCCAGCAGCCGCACGTCCCCGTGCCGGTCCCGCAACGGCGGCACTTTGATACGAACCACGTTGAGCCGGAACCACAGATCCTGGCGGAACTTGCCTTCATCCACCAGCTTCTGCAGGTCGCGGTTGGTCGCGGCCAGAACCCGTACGTCCACCGAGCGCGCCCGCGGGGACCCGATCGGGCGGATCTGCCGCTCCTGAAGGAACCGCAACAGCTTCAACTGGAAACCCACCTCCACGTCGCCGATCTCATCCAGAAAAACCGTCCCCTTGCTGGCCGCCTCGAACACCCCGATGCGGTCCCGGTCCGCCCCTGTGTAGGATCCCTTCAGCGCCCCGAATAGCTCACTCTCAAGCAGCGACGGGGCGATGGCCCCGCAGTCGACCGGAACATAGGGCTGAGAGGAACGCTTACTGTTATGGTGGATCAGCCGGGCGATCAGCTCCTTCCCGGTGCCCGTCTCACCCTCGATGAGCACCGTCGCCTCGGTCGGCGCCACCCGGGAAATCGTCTTGTAAATCTCAACCATCGGGGCCGAGCTGCCGATCATCTCCGTCTCGGGGATCTCCTCGATCCCGGCGCCGGCCTCCTCACCGGCCCCTGCCAACGATTCCTCGGCCCGCTTAATCGTGGCCAGCATCCGGTCCAGATCGAACGGCTTGGCCACATAATCGAACGCCCCGCCCTCGGTGGCCTTCATTACCGTTTCCATCGTTCCGCGAGCGGTCATCAAGATCACGGCGCAGTTCGGGTCCGCTTCCTTGGCGGCTTGCAAGATATCCAGTCCGGTGCGCTCATCCAGGTAAATGTCGGAGATCACGATCGGGTAATTGTGGGCCCGCAGCAACTCCAGCGCGGACGCGGTGGAATCCACGGCATCAACCTGGTACCCTTCCACCTCCAGCAGCGTGGTTATCGTAGTCCGAACCGCGCTGTCGTCTTCCACTACCAGCAGGCGTAACAACTCGTTCCTCCTGAACCCGGACCGGCCGCCGCAACCGTGGCGCCGGCGCATCCGTTCAGTTCGATTCGGCCGCCGCGGCTGACACCGGCGCCGGCAGGACGATGGTAAAGCACGACCCCACACCAGGCTTGCTCGTCACTTCCATCCGTCCGCCGTGCTGCTTCACAATCTGCTCGACGATCGACAGGCCGATCCCGGTGCCGGCCTCCCCGGAAGCCTCCGCCTTGCGCGTGCGATAGAACTTCTTGAAGATGCTCCGGAGCTCGCCCTCGTCCATCCCGATACCCTGGTCCCGGACCGAGAGGCGAAGCTGGGCGCCTCGCTGCTCACTGAACACCGTGACTTCTGTCTCGGCCGGCGAATACTTCACCGCGTTGTTGAGCAGGTTGTAAACGGCGTATTCCATCAATTCCCGGTCACCGTTCAGGCAAACCTCGGTGATGGGGCCTACCCGGAGCGTGATCCGTTTTCGTTCCGCCAACGGCCGCACGCGCTCCAGGCACGCACTTACAATTGTACCGACCTCAACCGGTTCCCGTTTCAGCTCCATCTGCCCCTGGCTGAGCCGCTCGACGTCCAGGAAGGTCTGAATCATCCGCGCCAGCCGCTTCGATTCCGTGTTGATCATCTGCGCGAGTTGCTTGCTCTTCTCCTCGCCCAGGTTATAGCGGCCGATGAGTTCGCTGGAACCCTGAATGGCCGTCAGCGGGGTACGCATTTCGTGGGTGACGAAATGGATGGCCTGCTGGTAGCGGTTGCGCGCCGATTCGGACTTGCGCAGCAGGCGCCGGACAACGAAATACTGGTACGTCGCCGCCCCCGCCACCGATAGCCAGGCCGCGGAAACCGGCGCCGCGTAAGGGAAGATAACGCCACTCCGGAAAAACAAGTACGGGGTCAGGTTCGCGGCCGCGATGGCCCCGGCCCCCATCAGGTAAGCCTGCCAGCCCGACCGGTAGGCGAACGTCAGGCCGGCGGCCGCCACCAGCCCGAGGCAGAATAGCACCACCGCCGAGTTTGAGATGGGTAAAAGAAACTTGCCGCGGGCCAGCGTCTCGAAGGCGGTGGCGTGGATCTCGACACCCGGCATCGGCTGTCCGGCCGAATATGGAGTCATGTAGCGGTCGCTGGCGGCTGATTGCGCGGTCACGCCGACGAAGACGACCTTGCCGCGAAAGCGCTCGGCCAGCGTCGGCTCGCGCATCAGCTCCGCCACCGAGACCAGCGGAATCGAAGAGACCGCTCCCGGGGGGCGGCGCAAGTACCGCAGGTAGAGGGGACGGGCCTCGTCCCTCGCTGCTGGAATCGTGAGGCCGGCCACCTCCAGCGTGGTCGGCGTCTCGGTGATCGCGGCCCCGCCCCGCGCCAGCCGGAATGCCTCCAGGGCCAGCGCCCACCTCCGGTCCCGGCCCGCCGCCTTCTCCAGTGGTATCCTGCGCGTCACGTTGTCGAAGCGATCCGGATCAGCGTGGACGTGACCCACCGCCGCAGCCCAACGGCGGAACCGCGGCAGGGGGTCCTCCCAGCCGCCGGGAACAAGTTCGCAAGCCAGCACCAGATTGGGCACGCGCCGGAAGGCCCGCGCCAGGTCCGCATCCTGAATCGGATCCCCGTTGTCAGCCAGAATCAGGTCAATGACTACCGCCGCGGGAGCGGCGCCGGTGATGGCCTCCACTCCCCGGGCCACAATCTGCCGGAGTTGCCGCACCCCTCCCATGGAGGTGAAGGTATCCTCGTCAATTGCCAGGAGAATGGATTCGGGCGAGGCAGCCGGTGCCGGATGAAGGCGAAAAAAGAAATCGTAGGCGTCGTTGTCGATCTGGACGCCGAACGTGGTCCAACCGGTGACCATTGCCAGCAGGAAGCACATCGCCAGCACCGCAACATAGCCAACGGTCTGGCGGCTCGGCTGGCGCATCGATTTCAAGTATACCCGAGACGCTTCGCGGAAGAATCGAAAATCGGGACAGGAACCCAAGTACCATTTCCCAACTTCATCTCAACCACAACTCTGCCCTCTGCCCTATCCGCCTCGTGCCGCTCGCGCTACTTGTTCCACCGGCTTCGGTGGACGCCCTCGCGAGCGTGGCCGCAGCGCCACACCAAGCTCTTGCTCCAGCCTCTCGACATATTCCTGCGGCCCGAGGGGCCATCCCCCACGCGTCGCCTCCCAGAACCGTTGCCGCTGCTCCTCCTCCATTACGCTGGAGGCGAGCACCTGCCGCCATCTCGCCGCGGTGTATTCCGCTCGCCACGTCTCCAGGTCCAACCGCCCTGAGGGATCTTCCCCGCGCAGGTGGATCGCCGCCGTGGACCACCGGTACTCACCAGCCGTTCGCACCATCCCCGCACGCAACGGATTTTGTTCAACATACGCGATGGCTACCAGTGCGTGACGCAGCTCCATCGGGCAAGAATAGAAGCGCTCTTGCCACAAGTGACCGCAGCCCTGACGGCGAAAGTTAATCGCCCGAGCATAGTCGGCGTGCAGCCGTCCAAATACCTTGGCCAGGCTTTGTGGCCGTTCGGGAACCGCCACCACGTGCACATGATTTCTCATCAGGCAGTAGGCCCAGATGCGGAGATGATATTCGGCGGCATACGCGAACAGCCGGTCCAAATAAGCCCGCCGGTCTTCGTCCCAGAAAAAGACCGGCTGACGATTGTTGCCGCGCTGGGTAATATGGTGGGGCTCACCGACTACGACCACTCTTGCTTTCCGGGGCATCTGCTAGATGTTGTGGTTTTATCCCCGAGATCCTCTCCCCCGAAAATGGTACTTGGGTTCCTGTCCCTGATTCAT
>CAZXVW010000269.1:0-4857 GCA_964644025.1 uncultured Solibacteraceae bacterium
CCATAAGAAATATTCAGGATATCACCGGCCCGTCTCTGCCGAGGCGCGACTGCCGGCGGGAGGTCTATCGGGCGGGTTCCCCGGGGTCCGGCACTTCGAGGCAGAGCGCAACTGCTTCGCGAACTCGGCGCATAAGACCGTCCAGTGATTTCGCCTGGGTATGACATGCTCGAAGTTGAGGCGCCATGGCTACAAAATAGCCTTCGCTGTCCTTCCAGGCCGCGCTCAAGGGCCGCGCCGGCTGACCGAAATGGCTGGTGAGTAGCCCGGCCGCCCTCCCCGGCGGCAGCCACCCCCGGTTCTCAGCCCTGCTCGGCGAACACCAGCGCGGCGGCGCCGACAACGCCGGAGCGGTCTTCCACCTGCTGCACCACGATCGGCACCTTCCGCCGCAGCAGTCCGACCGAACGCCAGTGCACCTCGGCCGCGAGCGGCTCGAGCAGCGCCGCGCCGGCCTCGACGATCTGGCCGCCAAGAATCACGATCTCGGGATCCAGCACGTGCAGCAGGCCCGCAATAGCGGCTCCCAGGTGGCGGATGGCCCGGTCCCGTATGGTGGCCGCCGCCGTGTCGCCCGCGGCGGCCGCTTCGAACACATCCCGGCAGGTGACCTGCTCGGGGTGGCCCCGGAACCGGTCCGTCAGGCTCGAGACGCAGCCGGAATGCACCAGCCGGAACGCCTCCGCCTCGATCGCGTCGGCCGAGAAGAGCGACTCGACGCACCCGTGGTTGCCGCAGATGCAGATCGGGCCGTCGGTCATCACCGTGGTGTGTCCCAGGTGACCGGCCACGCCGCTGGCGCCGCGCAACAGCTTCCCGTTCGCCAGGATGGCGCCCCCGACGCCGGTGCCGAGCGTGAACAGGATCGCGTCGCGATGCCCGCGCGCCGCACCCCACATCATCTCCCCCGCCATGGCCACCTTGGCGTCGTTGTCGGCGCGAACCGGCACATCGAGCGGGATCAAATCAGAAAGCAGCTCTCCTTCCAGCGGCCGCAGCAGGCCCGGCATCACCTCGATCCTCGTCGTCTCGAAGTTGATGATGCCCTTGCAGCCGACCCCTACCCCGGCCAGGGAATCCTTCCCGGCGCCGAGGTCGTCAATCAGCCGGCCCACCGTGCCCCGAAATTCCCCCGGGGAAATCGGCGTCGGCACGCTTCTCTGCGCCAGGATCTTTCCCGTCTCATCCACCAGGCCCGCCTTGATGCGGGTCCCGCCGATGTCCATCCCGAATGCAATCATAGTGCGAGATTTGCCTCCAGTTTTTCGTTGGAAATGATCATTTCATCCCAGGTGACCGGCCGCTCGGCGTAGGCCGCCATCCGGCCCAGGATCGCCGTCAGGTTGCTCTCGGTGGCCACCGCGGCGTTGTTCAGGTACTTTCCGGTCCGGATGCTTTCCACGAACGCCTTCACGTTGTTCGCCGCACCCACGCGGAATGTGTTTTCCTGCTTGCCTTCCCACGGGTTATCGCCGAGGATGCGAACCACGCCCCGGTAGTGCGAGTCCACCGTGCCTTTGCTGCCGTAGAACCTCATGCACAGGTCGCTGTACCCCTTCGTGAATTGGGCCGAGCTGAAGTCCACTTTCACCCCGTCCGGGTACGAGTACTGGACCAGGAAATGGTCCCAGCAATCGCCCACGTCCACCCGCGCTTTCCGCCCGCCGGTTCCCACGGCTTTCACCGGGTGGGCATTGGCGTACCAGTTGGCCACGTCGATCACGTGGATGTTCTGCTCGACGATGATGTCGCCCGACAGGTTCTTATCGAAGACCCAGTTGCGCAAGCGGTTCTGCGCCGCCGGCAATCCGGCCTGCGTGTGGGGCCGGAGACGGCCGGCATGGTAGTAGACGTGGCCCAGCACCAGCTCGCCGATATCGCCGCGGTGCACGCGCCCGGCCGCCTCCCGGAAGGCATCCTGAGCCCGGGTTTGAAAATCCACCAGGAAACTCAGTTTCCCCTTCGCCCGCCGGCCGCTGGCGGCGAACGCGAGACACCCGGCCACGTCCACCGCGATCGGCTTGGCCACGTAGACGTGCTTGCCTGCGGCCACCGCCGCCGCCACCTGTTCGGGATGGTAGTACGGCGGGCTGGTCACCACCACCGCGTCCACATCGGAGGCCACCAGTTCCTTATAGCCGTCCAGTCCCCGGTAGACCCGCGGATTGCCCAGCTTCAGGTTGGCCTTCGCCGCTTCCACCCGGTCCGCGAAAGGTTCGTGCAGCGCCGTGATCCGGGCGCCGGTGTACTCCTGGAAGTAGCCGCCGATGAAGTTCCCGCGGCCGCCGCAGCCGATCACTCCTACGCTCACCGCCGAATTGGCCTGCGACCCAAAGACGGTCTCCGGCTTCAGCAACAGCAGCCCGCCGGCCGCTCGCAAGAATCTCCTTCGCTTCTCTACTGGCTCATTGCCTGGCATCTTTCCACCTCGAACCTCCTTTGTGAGTGCCGCTGTCACGCTATCGTAACGCAAAACTGCCTCCCGGCCCGTCGGTTCTGCTACTGGCGCTGGAATGGAGACTCGTAATTCGGCTTGGCCAGGATCAGTCGGCTCGAGCCAAGATTCCGCTTCTTCAGCATCATGTTGTACGGACTGCTCCGCCGGGTGTACTTCGTCTCCGCACCGGCCTCCTTGAGAAACGCCAGCAGCTCTTGGTGAAGTGCCTCGGTCAGCTCGGGCATTTTCTTCGCCAGGTCCCGCGTCTCCCCGATGTCCTGGTCCAGGTCGTAAAGCTCGAGCAGGTTCTCACCACAGTACTTGCAGTCCTGCCCGGCCATCCAGTGCTTGACAAGCTTGTAGTTGCCTTTCCGGATCGCGCTGACGGGTGTGCGGTTGGCGGCCTGGTGAAAGATGAGCGCGTCGCGATGCCGCTCAATCCGGCTCCGGCAACCGTCCTTAAGTACGGAGACGATGCTGTCCCCGTCGATGTTCGGCGGCAGCGTCCCGGAGTAGCCCGCCAGTTCGGCGAACGTCGGCAGGAAGTCCAGCCCCGTCACCGGCTCGCGGCACACCGAGCCGGCTTCGATCCCCGGGCCGGCCACCAGAAACGGGACCCGGATGCCGCCCTCGTAATACTCGTGTTTGCCGTGGCGCAGCGGCAGGTTGCGCCACTTCACCCTCGTCTCGTGAGTTCCGGCAATCCCGCCGCTTTCATCCAACACCGCGGTCTGGCCGAAGTACTGCACGCCGCCGTTGTCGCTGGTGACGAAAATATAGGTGTTATCCTCGATCCCCAGCTCTTTCACCAGATCCAGCACGCGGCCAATCGCTGTGTCCATGTCTTTCGCCATGGCCGCATAGCCCGGGTTGTCGTGCCGCCGGCCCCGCTTCTTCCTCTTGAAGTACTCGTAGGTCTCCTTGGTCGACACCATGTCCAGGTGAGTGGCGTAGTGGGCAATATAGGCGAAGAACGGCTTGCCCGCCGCCACGCTTTCGCGCATGAACTGTTCGGCGCGCCGGGTGATGCTGACAGCGCCCTTCGGATCCGTATCGTCGTAGTACACCGGCAGCTTCGAGAAGCTGTCATTCAGCCGCGGCGGCTGGATCCCGTGCTCGGCATTGTATTGCTTCAGCTTCTTCCCAACCCCGCCAGTGTCCTTGTGCTGACCGTGTTGCATGTCACCCGCGCTGTTGGCCGTGGGGCCGTCGGAGTAATCGAAGCCCATCTCATCGGGCATCAAGCCGACATGCCACTTACCGAAGTGCGCGGTTCGATATTCCGGGTTGGCCTGCTTCAGCACCCTCGGAATCGTCAGCCAGCGCGGCGCCTCCGCCATCCAGTCCAGGCTCTTGGCGTAAATGTGGCGCGCGGCGTTCTGCCCGAACAGCAGGCTGTGCCGCGTCGGCGAGCAGATCGGGTTGGGAGCGTAGCCGTCGGTGAACTGCATCCCCTGGCGCGCCAGGCGCTCCATCTGCGGCGTCTCGATGTAGTCGCTCGCCGACTCCGGAATCGCCGGATCAGCGCGATAGGAGACGCTGGTCCAGCCCTGGTCATCGGTCAGAATAAGAACAATGTTGGGCGCGTTGCCGGCTTTCGAACCGCATCCCGGCGACAGTCCCGCCAGGCAGACAGCAGCCATCAATGCCGCTCGTTGGATCAGAAGACGTGGACACATGCTTTCCTCCTTTTCAGCTTTCGTCATTTGAATTTAGCTCGAATGCGGCTGCTGTGTCCTGCCCGGGACTCTCCTCGCCGCGGTTACGGAACCCGCCTCTCGAGAAGCGGGAAGCAGCCACGACCGGAGCAATCGGCTGGGGGATCTGCGCAAAACGGGCCGGCCGGACTGTAAGCCGGTTTCTGTACCCCGAAATGGGGCGGCAGCCATTCCTCTGGGCCGGCCATTGCTGACCGGCTCTAGCGACCTACCCGAGAGTCGTAGCGGAGCGGGCCACTCCATCCTCTCCTATTTGGTCTTGCTCCGCGTGGGGTTTACCCTGCCAGCCGCATTACTGCGACCGCGGTGCGCTCTTACCGCACCTTTTCACCCTTACCCCGGGCCGAAGCCCGCGGCGGTATGTTTTCTGTGGCACTTTCCGTGAGAACCGCTTTGAGCGATCCCCCCCGGCCGTTAGCCGGCACGCTGCCCTCCGGAGACCGGACTTTCCTCCCGTTGCCGGGCGGCTGCCCGTCCGGCCGGCCTACTTCTATTATCGCCCAAACACCCCGCTGCCAACCCCAAAAGCGCCACCACCGCAACAGAATCCCGCGGCTCCGGCCCACGGGGGATAATGAGTTCATGCGCATCGGAATCGTCCTGCTCGCCGCCTGCTGGCTCGCCGCTCCCGCCCCCGCACAGCACGGCATGTATCAGTTCGCCGTCGACCAGGACCGGCTGGCCGGCGCGCCGGACTTCAGC
>CAZXVW010000270.1:0-4836 GCA_964644025.1 uncultured Solibacteraceae bacterium
CGGGCAAGTGGGTGTTTGCCATCTGCCACGGCATCCAGGTGCTGGTGGCGGCCGGGCTGCGGCGCCCGGTCTCACCCGCCGCCGCCCAGCGCTTTGTACAGGGTAACCAGGTTGCTCAGATAGGCCTGACGGAGACTGACCAGGGCCTGCCGGGCGCCGTACAGCGACCGCTGGGCGACCAGCACGCTCAGGTAGCTGTCGGTTCCCGCCTGATAGCGAGCCTCCGAAAGACGATAAGTGTTCTCCAGAGCATTTACCAGCGATCGCTGGGCGTTGAGCTGCTCGGCCAGCCTGGCCCGCAAGCTCAGAGCGTCGCTGACCTCGCGGAAAGCTGACTGGATTGCTTTCTCGTACTGGGCGATGGCGATGTCCCGGTCCACCCGGGCCGCTTTCAAATTGGCTTTCCGGGAGCCACCATCGAAAATCGGCAGGGCGAGCTGCGGAGCGAAAGTCCACGTTCCGGAACCGGACTTGAACAACTCCGCGAAGTCGCTGCTCATGAAACCGCCGCTACCGGTCAGGCTGATAAACGGGAAAAAGGCGGCCCGGGCCGCTCCGATGTTGGCATAGGCGGCTTTCAACTGGTGCTCCGCCGCCAGGATGTCGGGCCGCCGCAGCAGTACCTCCGAGGACAACCCGGCGCTGACCTCCTTTACGGGCGCGCCGTCGAGTTCGCCGGGCAATAAGGCGGTCGGGACCGGCGCTCCGACCAGAAGGTTGAGCGCGTTTTCGTCCTGGGCCACCAAGGCGGTGTACCGGGCCACGCTCACTCGCGCGGCTTCGACCTGGGTTTGCGCCTGGCGCAGGTCCAGCTCGGATGCGATACCCACTTCGCGGGCGCGACGGATCAGATCGTGAGTTGCCTGCTGGGATTTGAGGGTTGCCCGGGCTAATCGCAACTGCTCCCGGTCGGCGGCCAGGGCCAGGTAGCTGTTGGCGACAGCGCCGACGAGCGCGACCTGCGTTGCGGAGCGGGCCTGCTCCGTCGCCAGGTACTGTTCGAGCGCTTGCCTCTTCAGGTTGCGGACGTGGCCGAACAGGTCCAGCTCCCAGGAGGTGGCGCCCACGCCGACGTTGTACATCTCGAACGTCTGCGCCTCGCCGCCGCTGAAAGCGAAGCTTTTCGGAAACCGCATGACATTCCCGCTCGCGGTGGCGGTGACAGTGGGATACTGCTGGGCGCGGCGGATGCGATAGAGCGCCTGGGCTTTGTCGATGTTAAGCGTGGCGATCCGGAGGTCCCGGTTATTGGAGAGCGTCATCTGAATAACTTGCCGGAGCTTCTCATCAGTGAAGAATTCCTGCCACTTCAGCTCCGCCGCCGCCGGCGCGCCGGCCGGCGCCTTCTCCGTCGCGGGTTTTGACCAACGGGGCGGAACCGGCGTTTTCGGCCGCGTGTACTTCGGAGCCAGGTTGCAGCCACTCAGCAAGAGAAGCGCTCCCAGAGAGACGCACAGGACTGTTTTCATGTCTTTCATAGCTCACCTCCAGGGGTAGGGGCGGGAGCGGGAGATTCGCCACCGGGCGGCTGGATCTGGTTTCTCCTGGACGGCCGGGAAATCAGGACAAAGAACACCGGGACGAAGATTAGAGTGAAGATTGTGGCCGTGAGCAGCCCGCCGGTGACCGCTGTGCCGATAGCATTCATAGCGCCTGAGCCGGCGCCGGTGGAAAGCGCCAGCGGCAGCGTGCCGAAAAAGAAGGCCAGCGAGGTCATCAGGACCGGCCGGAAACGAATCCTGGCGGCCCCCAGGGTTGCTTCGATCAACCCCTCTCCATGTCCCATCCGCTCCTTGATGAACTGAATGATCAGGATGGCGTTCTTGGTTGCAAGACCCATCGTTGTCAGAAATCCCGTCTGAAAGTAGACGTCGTTGGGCAGTCCTCGCAAGTAAGTCGCCACCAGGGCGCCGAATACACCCAGAGGCAGCATCAGCAGGTTGACGAAGGGGATACCCCAGCTCTCGTAAAGAGCTGCCAGAGAAAGGAAGATCACCGTCACGGAAAAGGCATAGAGAATCGGCGCCTGGGAGGTTGCCATCCGCTCCTGGTAGGAAAGTCCTGTCCAGTCGAAGCCGATCCCCTCGCCCAGTTTCCGGGTCAGCTCTTCCATGGCCTGCATCGCCTCGCCGGAGCTTCTTCCCGGCGCCGGCTCGCCCCAGATGTTCAGGGACGGAAAACCGTTGTAGCGCTCCAGCCGAGGGGAGCCGGTCGCCCAACGGGTGGATGCGAAGGAGGCAAAGGGCACCATTTTGCGGGCGATATTGCGCACGTAGAGCTTATTGAGATCCGGCGGCTGCATGCGGTACGGCGCATCCGCCTGGACGAATACCCGTTTGACGCGCCCACCCTGAACGAAATCATTCACGTACGCGCTGCCAAAGGCCGCCGAGATGGTGTTGTGGATGGAAGTGATGGGCAGTCCCAGCGCGCCCGCCTTTTCCCAGTTCACGTCCACCCGGAACTCCGGTACGTCCTCCAAACCGTTGGGGCGGACATTGACCAGGCGCGGATCCTGCGCCGTCATGCCAAGGAGCTGGTTGCGAGCATTCATCAGCGCCGCGTGACCGACGTTACCCCGGTCGATCAACTCGAAATCAAACCCGCTGGCATTGCCCAGTTCGACGATCGGGGGAGGAGGAAAAACGAAGATCCGGGCGTTGCGGATTCGGGAAAGCGCTCCCATGGCACGGCCGGCGATGGCGGGAGCCCTCAGATCCGGCCGGTCGCGAAGCTCCCAATCCTTCAGCTTGATAAACACCATGCCGTTATTCTGCGCTCTTCCGGAAAAAGCCATTCCGGCAACTGCCATTGTGGACTCCACCGCCTCTTTTTCGTTCCGCTGAAAATAGCGCTCGATCTCGCCGGTGACGGTTTTGGTCTGCTCCAGCGTGGCCCCCGTGGGCATGATGATCTGGGCAAAGAGCATGCCCTGATCCTCCTCGGGAAGATAGGCGGTGGGGAGCCGGGTAAAGAGGTAGCCGATCACTCCAACGAGCAGAACATACACGACCACGTAGCGCAGCTTCCTCGCCAAAGAGCGCCCGACCAGTTGGACGTAGCGATCCCTGACCCAGAAAAAGACGCGGTCGAACGCCCGGAAAAAGGGGCGGAGGAAGAAGAGGGCCTTCTCGGCCTCCTTGTGTTCCTTGCGCACCGGTTTGAGCAGCGAGGCGCAGAGCACCGGCGTCAGGATCAGGGCGACGGCCACCGACAGAAGCATGGAAGCGATGATGGTGATGGAAAACTGCCGGTAAATGATACCGGTCGAGCCCGGGAAAAACGCCATGGGCCCGAACACCGCCGAGAGAACCACTCCGATGCCGATCAGGGCGCTGGTGATCTGGTCCATGGACTTGGCGGTGGCTTCCCGGGGGGAAAGCCCTTCCTCGACCATGATCCGTTCCACGTTCTCCACCACCACGATGGCGTCGTCCACCAGCAGCCCGATGGCTAGCACCATGGCGAACATCGTGAGCATGTTGATGGAAAAGCCGAACAACCCGAGCACGGCGAAGGTCCCTAGCAGCACGACCGGCACCGCAATGGTCGGAATCAGCGTCGCGCGCAGGTTGCCCAAGAACACCAACATCACCAGGAACACCAGCAGAATCGCCTCGAACAGGGTCTTGACCACCTCCCGGATGGCGACCCGGATGAAGGGCGTGGTGTCGTACGGGTACACGATCTTCAGCCCGGGCGGGAAATAGGGCTTCATCTCCGCCAGCCGGGTCTTGATCCTGTTGGCAGTCTCGAGCGCGTTGGAGCCGGGTTCCATTCGGATGGCCAGGCCGGCGGAGGGCAACCCGTTGTAGGTGGCGTCGATGTCGTAGTAGTCAGTTCCCAGTTCCACCCGCCCGACGTCCTGGATCCGCACCATGGAGCCGTCCGGCCGGGTGCGCAGCGGGATGGCGGCAAATTCGTCCGGGGTCTTCAGGAGGTTCTGGACGATGATGCTGACGTTCAGCCGCTGCCCTTTCACCGCCGGCGTCCCACCGAACTGCCCGGCAGAAACTTCTACGTTGTAAGCCCGGAGCGCCTGGATCACATCTTCGACGGTCAAGCTGTAGCCGGTCAGTTTGTCAGGGTTGAGCCAGATGCGCATGGCGTAGGGGAAGCCGAACTCCTCGACTTCGCCCACCCCGGGGATGCGGGCCAGGACCTTCTCCAAGGTGGACACGGCGTAATCACGAAGGTCGATGCCGCTCATGCGGCCGTCCTCGGAGATCAAGCCCACCACGAGCAGGTAGTTTTTGGTGGCCTTGCTCACCGAGACGCCTGTCCGCTGAACCACTTCCGGAAGGCTGGGCATGGCGAGCTGGAGCTTGTTCTGCACCTTCGCCCACGCAATGTCCGGATCGGTTCCCGGGGCAAAGGTGAGTTCGATCATGGAGCTGCCGGCGGAGTCACTGGTGGCGGACATGTAGATCATCTTGTCCAGGCCGGTCATCTTCTGCTCGATGATCTGGGTCACCGTGTTCTCCACCGTCTCGGCGGAACCGCCCGGATAAAAGGCCGAGACGCGGATCGAGGGCGGGGCGAGGTTTGGATACTGGGAGATGGGCAGGTTGTAGATGGCCAATCCGCCCAGCAGCATGATGCTGATGGCGATGACCCAGGCGAAGACCGGGCGGTCGAGGAAGAATCTAGAGAGCATGGCTATCTCCCTTTGCCTTGGTCTGGGGCGCCGACGGGTGCTCGTGTGCCCCGGAGCTGCCCTCGCCCTGGCCGCCAAACGGGACCGCCCGAACCTGAATGCCCGGGCGCGCGTTCAAAATGCCTTCCACGATCACCCGGTCGCCCGCGGTGATCCCGCTGGTAACCAGCCATCTATTC
>CAZXVW010000271.1:0-4819 GCA_964644025.1 uncultured Solibacteraceae bacterium
GGCGCTTCTGGAGACTGAAGGTACCGTCCGCGTCGGCTCACCTACCCGGCGCCACCCGGTCGTCGAAGTGGCACTCGATGTTGCAGAACGGGACCGGCCGGAGCCAGCAGGCGCCGGAAGGACCACGCGGCTGGGGGACTGCCGGGAGACGCGCGGCGACTGCGTGGCGGCGGCTTTGGCCCCCGCGCCCGCCCGCGGACTGTCCACCCGCGCAAAAGTTCGCTCCGCCACCCGCCGGATGCCCTGTTGCTGTTGGGAAAACGGGACGCGCTCCACCTGGACGGGCTTCCGCCGGCTGTAGAAGTTCTGCGTGTCCAGCCGGGTCGCCGGCCGTTTCGCGATGCGCACCTCGCGGTCCGTGAAACGCTGGCTTTCCCGTTGCGGGACAACGGGCAACTGCCCCCGCACCAGGCTCACCCGGCGAAGCTCGGCACTCGAGGCCCGGTAGACGTTGCTCACGCGGCCACGGCCGAACTGAGTTCCATCCACCGCAGTGATGGCGTCGGCCACCCGGGCGTTGCGATAGATATTCGTGACGTTGATGTTATTGACGATATGGACACTGTTATCAATGTAGGCCGCGTTGCGGTAGCCTCGGTAATAGCGGTGCCCATACCAGGGGTAATACCGCTCGTAAGGCGCCAGCGGCACCCACCCGATGCGGCCGAAACCAAACCCCACGCCGATGCCGGCGTGGAAGCCGCTGTAGCTGTCCCAGCCGAAGAAGGCCACCAGCGCGGGACGCCAGAAATGGCGGGTGTGAAACCCGCCCGGCCACCAGCACCATCCTCGGTGACCGTGGTGGAACCAACGCCCGTAGTGATACGGCGCCCAACCCCACGGGTCATAGCTGATCCAGCTCCACCCGTACCAATCCAGCCAGGACCAGCGTCCGTAACGGTACGGCGCCCAGCCCACCGCCACACGCGGACTCCAGACCCACCCGTAAGGGGGAACGTAGATCCACTCGCCGTAGGCATCCAGATCCTCTGCCCCATAAATGTCATGGCTCACGTACTGGTAGGCGCGGGAGCGTCGCAGTTCCTTGTCGCGGCGTTCATTCCAGCGGTCCCATTCATCGGGCCGGGCCGCGGCCAGCACCTGGAACTCAGGGTCCGAGGCCGGACCACGAACCATCATCGTCTTTCCCTCCCGGAGTTCCTCGACGCCGCGCGGGGTGTAGATTTCGGCACGGCCGTCCCGCACGGTGATCTCCGTGGTGCCGTCCTCGTGGACCGTAACCCGGTAACGGCCCTTCTTCTGCGGCCGGACCGAAACGTTCGGAGTGCTGAGATCCACGTCGGCGTCCGAGTCCCTGAGGACGCTGAAGGTGATGGTTCCCTTGGCAAGCTGGAGCTGGTAGCGCCGGTACTCGAGCTCGGAAAAGCGCACCTCGGTGTTCGCGGCCAGCCGCACCATGTTGGCGTAGTCGAGCTGGACCTCAGCGCGGGACGCCGCACCGACGAAGATGCTATCGGGTACAACCAGAGGTGCGTTGATCACCGCGGCCACCCAGTCGCCGGAGTCTCCGCGGCGCACCGACACATCACCGTTGATCAGGCTGATACGAGCCACGCCCCGGCCCGGTTCCTCTTCAACCTCAGCGACGAGGGAAACCGGAGCCGCGAGGGCCAGAACGAGAAATGTCAGAAGCGCTCGTTTCATGACGACCTCCTGTACCACGCTGATCAAGGAGCAATTGGCTGGCCAATTCGAAACCTGTTGATTATAAAGAGCAAGCTGCCACGCCTCCCTTCCCCGCGGTGGCCGAAATCCACCACTGCCGGTTCGGATCCACCGCCGGAGGATCGTGGAGCCGTGGTCTCCGCCTCGAACGGTTTCATTCCATCCGCTACCAGACGCTTCCGCCGGAGTCCTTGACGTGTTTTACCGGGGCGCGGATAATGAGGCTTACGCTGAAGTTCACTCGTGAGCGAACTTCTGAATCCCCGGGGGCATGATGGAGCTGGGAATCACGTCCGTCCTCATCGTCGCCGCCACGGCCGGGGCCCTCCTTTTGTTGGTCCGCCGGTGGCTGACGCCGGGCTGGCGCCGCTGGCGCCAGCGGCGGAACCGTGCCCGGCTGGAGGATGCCCTCAAGCATCTGCTGGACCTTTCCCAACGCGGCCAGACCGGCAGCCTCGAAGCTCTGGCCGGGGCGCTGCGCCTGCCGCCCCGAAAGGTCATGCCGCTGGTTTCCCGGATGGAACACCGCGGTCTGGTCATCTCCTCGAGTGGCTCCATTAAGCTAACCGAACAAGGCGAGGAAAGAGCCATCCAGGTGGTTCGGGCGCATCGGCTCTGGGAGCGCTACCTGGCCGACGAGGCCCGCCTCGCGCTTTCCAAAATTCACCACGCCGCCGAGCGAGCCGAACACCAGCTCACCACCCAGCGAGTGGACGCGTTGGAAGCCCACCTGGGCCACCCGCGGCACGACCCGCACGGCGATCCGATTCCGCAAGCGGATGGGGCGCTGCCGCCACTGGATGCTGTTCCGTTAACTGATTGGAAATCAGACGGTATGGCATATATAGCTCATGTAGAAGATGAACCCGAGGCGGTGTTCCGGAAGATCCTTGATCTGGGTCTGGAACCGGGCCAGGCGATCCGTGTTGTCGAGCACCGGACGGACGCGATCGTCCTCACCGACGGCGAACGGGAATACCGGCTGGCTCCGATCATGGCCGCCAACATTCACGTGCGGGCCGAGCCGGTCGCGCCCCGCATGCCCGCTGGCGCGGTACCCTTATCGCAGCTTCCCGGCCGGGCGCAAGCCGAGGTGGTGGGCATCGACCCGCGCTACCGCGGATTCGGCCGCCGAAGGCTTCTGGACCTGGGGTTGACGCGCGGAGCCCGCGTGAGCCCGGAACTGACGAATTCCTTTGGCGACCCGCGGGCCTACCGGGTGCGAGGGACGCTGATCGCGCTACGGCGGGAACAGGCACGCTTCATCTGGGTGCGTCCTCTTGCACCGGCGGGCTCCGCGGCCGCCACTCCGGGAGTTTCCCGATGAGAACAGCGCTCGCAGCAGGCCACGACTGCGCTCACTGTCCGGCGGCCGGCGAGCTGGAACAGATGGGCATCCGCCTGGACAGCTACGAGTACCTGGTGGCCCTGGCGGGGAATCCGAACACAGGCAAGTCCTCCGTATTCAACGCCTTAACCGGCCTCCACCAGCACGTGGGCAACTGGCCGGGCAAAACGGTCACCCGGGCCGAAGGCGGGTTCTCCTTCAACGGGGTCCGTTACAAGCTGGTGGACTTGCCGGGTACCTACTCGCTGCTGTCCGCCTCCCAGGACGAGGAGGTCGCCCGGAACTTCATTCTTTTCGCTCAGCCACACTGCACGGTGGTGGTGATGGATGCCACCGCGCTGGAGAGAAACCTCAACCTAACCTTACAGGTGCTGGAGATCACCGCCAGGGTCGTGCTCTGCGTCAATCTCATGGATGAGGCGAAGCGGAAGGGTCTCACGGTGGACACACGCGCGCTGTCCCGCGAGCTGGGCGTTCCTGCAGTGGCCACCGTGGCGCGGACCGGCCAAGGGTTCGGCGATCTGGTCCGGACCATCGCCGGGGTGGCGCGGGGCGAGATCAAGACCGCCCCGCTACGGCGGCACCCCGACACCGCCGTCGAGAGTGCGGTCAGGGAGCTTGCGGCGATGATTCGGCGGCTCGTTCCGGATCTGCCGAACGCGCGCTGGGTCGCTTACCGCCTGCTGGACGGGGACCACCGGGTTCGCCAGGCGCTGCTTGGCGGAGAGCTGGCTCGCCTGGCTTCCGGGCAGGCTGCGCCCCCGGAAGGAAAGAGCCAGTTGATCGCCCTGGAAGGTTCCCAATGAACACCGGCGCCGCTGAGCCCACCCCCCAGCAAGTCCTGGAGCGGGCCGATCAACTCCGTCGCCAGCTCGGCGACGACCTCCGTGACCAGATCGTGGAGGCCCTCTACGAGGACTCTCAACGAATCGCCAACCTTACGGTACGGCAAACCGGGGCTGCCGGACCGAGCCTGGACCAGCGAATTGACCGGCTGGTCACCTCGCGGATCTTCGGCCTGCCCTTGATGCTGGCGCTGCTGGCCGTGGTGGTGTGGCTGACCGTCATCGGCGCGAACTATCCTTCGGAGCTGCTGGCGCGAGGCTTGTTCTGGGTCGAATCCCTCGCGGCCGGATGGTTCACCGCCTGGGGCGTGCCGGTCTGGCTCACCGGGTTGATCTGGCACGGCGTCTTCCGCGGCCTGGCCTGGGTGGTGAGTGTCATGCTCCCCCCGATGGCCATCTTCTTTCCGCTGTTTACCATCCTGGAAGACCTGGGCTATCTTCCGCGAGTCGCCTTCAACATGGACTGGCTGTTCCGGAAGGTGGGCGCGCACGGCAAGCAATCGCTGAGCATGGCCATGGGTTTTGGATGCAATGCCGCCGGGGTGATCGCCACCCGGGTGATCGACTCGCCGCGAGAACGGCTGATCGCCATTCTGACCAACAACTTTGTTCCCTGCAACGGCCGCTTCCCTACCCTGATCATGCTGGGCACGGTTTTCGTGGGCGCTGCGTTCCCAGCAGCGCTGATCTCGGTGGTGGCCGCCGGCTCGGTGGTGGCGGTGGTGCTGATCGGCGTGGCGGTCACCCTGCTGGTCTCCTGGGGACTGGCGCGGACGGTGCTCAAAGGAGAAGCCTCGGCGTTCACGCTCGAGCTGCCCCCATACCGGCGTCCCAGCGTTCTCCGGATACTCTATACCTCGCTGATTGACCGGACGATATTCGTTCTCTTCCGGGCCATTCTGACGGCGGCGCCGGCTGGCGCGGTGATCTGGATCCTGGG
>CAZXVW010000272.1:0-4781 GCA_964644025.1 uncultured Solibacteraceae bacterium
TCGCCGAACGGCAACTCGTAGACGGCGCTCATCACGAACGCCAGGCGGCGGTCGAGCGAGGCGTTGCCGCGGTCATAGTGGCGGTCATAAGTGAAAGCCACCTGGGAGGTCGTCCCCTGCATCAGGTTCTCGTTGCTGTAGTCGATGTTGTGCGACCACGTGAACGAACCCAGGAAGGTCAACCCCCGGGTGAAGCGCTTCTCCGCCTTCACCGTCAGCGAGTTGTAATTCTGGTTCAGGAACAGGGTGCCCCACTGGTTGACATTGTGCAGGAATGGCCGGATCTTGCGGTCCTGCCAGCGGACCACCGGGTCCGGCGTCAGCGGATGATTCATATTGATCGCGACCGGCAACTGGGACGAAGACGTCCCGTTATAGCCGATGGTCAGCAGCGTGTCGAAGCCCAGCTCCCTCTGGATGTCAAAGAACCACTGGCCGGCGTAGTACTGTGGCCAGGCGCCGTCCTGGGTAATATTGGCGTTCAGGCCGGCGCGGGGCAGGCCCGTCCGGGTCGAGGGCGGAAAACCTTCCTGGACGAAGAAACTCGTGAAATCGCGCGGTTGCGAATTGTCGAATTCGTTGGAAAACGGCGGGCCAGTCCTAAAGCGCGCGACCTCGTTCTGCACATTGTCGCTTTCGCCGTAAAACAGACCGGCCCCGGCGCGGATCACGGTCTTGTCGTTCAATCGGTAAGCGATGCCGATCCGTGGGGCGAAATTGTTCTTGTCCACTCCGCAGCCGCCACAGTCGGAACTGTCCTTGGGCCTGACGAAGTACTGGAGGAACTCTGCCTCCCCCCAGGCGCCCGGGGTCCCCGGCTTCAGGCCTTCGCCGTCGCCGAAGGGACGGCCATTGACCTCCGCCAGAAAGCGGCCCACCGTCTTGTTGAGCTCGTGCGTGTCGGGGTCCGGGAACGTCGGCGGCATAAACAGCTCATACCGCACGCCCAGGTTCACAGTGAGCCGCGGCGTGATCTTCCAGTCATCCTGGAAGAAGAAGCCCCAGTAGTGGTTGATATACTCCTCGCCGTTCGGCCAGCCCCAGCGGCCGTTGTTCGCCCAGCCCAGCAGCATATCGGCCAGACCGGCTCCGGTGGAGCCACGGCTCTTGGCATCGTTCGGCTTCTCGGCCGTGTAGACCCCGCTGAAATTGAACCGGCCGCGGCGGTGCCGGGAGGGAGACCGGGGAAGATCCGTCCGCCGGAACTCGACGCCCAACTTGAGCGTGTGCCTGTTCTTGATCACCGAGAAACTGTCGGAAAGCTGCAGGTTGTCCAGGTGGTTGACGTTCGGCCAGAACCCCCGCGGACCCACCTGCCGGAAGCCGCTGGGAATGAACAAGGCGTAGCCGTGGTTCAAGCCGTCGTCCAACATATCGCCCGGCGCGCCCTTGATTCCGAACTTCTCATTCATCGGCTCCGTAATCGGTATGTCGAACCGCGTCGGGAAGTGGGTGTAGCCGAACCGCACTTCGTTGAACATCGTCGGCCCAAGCGTGGAGGTCAGGCCGCCCGCCCAGTTGTGACCCGGAAGATCGATCGTCTGGCCCGTGCCGCCAACCGCCGGCAGCGGTAATGGGCCTGGGTCGTCCACGAATTCGTCCCGGATCGAGTAACGCCCGAAGAAGCGGGTCGCGTTGCTGACATTCCAGTCCACCCGCATGTCGTACTGATGAGAGTCGATCTTCTTGCTCGGCGAGAAGAAGTAGTTGTTCTTCAGATTCTCGCGGCCCGGGATGTTCGGCTCCGGATACAGATTGACAATCGTCTGAGAGACCGGATCGAACCGATTCGCGGGAATCACGAACCCCGGAAACGGTGCCCGAACACCGTTGTTGAGTGTCAACGGATCGAAGATCTTATGGTCCGGCTCCGGCTCATTGGAGAAGTCGCCGTTGCGCGCCGCCACGCTCGGAACCGAGGAAGTCCAGCTCTTGCCCGTCCGGTCCAGCGTGCTCTGCCAACTGAAGAAACCGAACAACTTGTTCTTCACGAAGGGGCCGCCGATAGTGGCGCCGAACTGGTTCCGGCGCAGCGTCGGCTTCTTGGCCCCGGAGCGGTTCGCGAAGAAATTCGTCCCGTCAAACTTGTCGTTGCGCACGAACTCATACACGGAACCGTGCAACTGGTTCGTACCGGACTTGGTGCTGACGAGAATCTTGGCGCCCATGCGATAGCCGTACTCGGCCGACATGTTGTTGGTAACCACCTTGAACTCGCCCACCGCGTCCACCGAGGGCTTGGTGGCCTGCGCCTGGAAGCCCAGCGCGCCGCCGGAGTTGCGCGACGAGTTGTCGGCGCCATCCACCAGCACGTTTGTCTGGGCGGCGTGCATGCCCATGGCCAGCACGGCGCCCTCACCGCCGGACTCGCCGTCTTGACGGGTGCCCTTGCCCAACTGCCGCGAAGGCAACACGCCGACCGAGAACTTGGCCAGCTCCAGGTAATTGCGGCCATTCAGCGGCATTTCGAGAATGCGCTTGGAATCGATGACCTGACCCACCTCGGTCTTCTCGGATTGGAGAAGCTGGGCCGCCGCCGAGACCTCGATGACCTCGGCCACGGCGCCCACATTCATTTCGAAGTCCATGCGCATCGTCTGCGCGACCTCCAAACGAATGTTCGGGCGCTCGGACGGAGCCATCCCTTCGGCGGTTGCGGTGACCTTGTAATTGCCGGGCGGCAGTCCCTGGATGCTGTAGAAGCCAACGGCGTTTGACGTCGCCTGATATTCAACGCCGGTAGCCTGGTTGACGGCTTTCACCTGGGCGCCGGGAATGACCGCGCCGGTTGTGTCTGACACTACCCCCTGGATCGTACCCGCGGTTTGGGTAAACGAAATAGCGGCCGTCAGCAACACTAGCACAATGAAACGCGTTGCTTTAGTCATTGAAATGTTTTCTTGTACCTCTCTGTTGTCTGGGGAGATCAAGTACAATCTCCGAACGTCCACCCACCGCTGCTCACACAGCGGAAACTGTTTCGCTTCGTGTTGTCCCTGACCCCTGTCTGCCAGGAAAAACGACCCCGGCGTCCGGCAGATCGGCGGAAACAGTGAACGAAGTGTGCCACCAAACTTACCCCCTGTCGGTGACGCTCCACAGGTTACCGGAAAACGGTGCTGGAGTCAAGTACCTTTCCGGCCCGATTGTCAACCCTCGTTAGAAATGTCCCCTTGGTCTCATCTTGTTCGTGCCTGCGCTGGAGCGGCGCCCCGCGACGCCGGAGGCCGATCCGCATTCCGTGGCGCGCATAGAATAGAATCAGGAATCTGAACCGGAAGGGAGGAACGAAATTGAAGCATCCGTTGTTCTGGCGCCTGTGCGTGGCTGGATTGCTGGCGTGGCCGGCGGCCGCGGCCGGAGCCAAGCCGAATATCGTGCTGGTGATGGCCGACGACATGGGATGGGGCGACGTGGGGTTCAACGGCAACACCGTAATCCGCACGCCGCACCTGGATGAGCTGGCAAAGGCGGGGCTGCGGTTCACCCGTTTCTACTCGGGGGCGCCCGTGTGCAGTCCGACGCGGGGTTCCGTGGTCACCGGGCGGCACCCGTTCCGTTACGGCATCTACTTCGCCAACGTCGGACACATGAAGCCGGAAGAGATCACCCTGGCGGAGTTGCTCGGCAGGCTCGGCTACACGACCGGGCATTTCGGCAAGTGGCATCTCGGCACGCTCACCAAGACGGTCACCGAGTCCAACCGGGGCGGCCCGCGCGGCGTGGCCGATTATTCCCCGCCCTGGGACAACGGCTTCGACGTCTGCTTTTCGACCGAGGCCAAGGTCCCCACCTGGGATCCGATGTGGAAACCCGCTCCCAAAGCGCCCCACACCGGATGGGATTACATTCAGGATCTGGCCCACGCCGTCCCTTACGGGACCCATTACTGGACCGGCCCAGGGCAGATGGTCACCCGGAACCTGCGCGGCGATGATTCCCGGGTGATCATGGACCGGGCCGTGCCGTTCATCGAGCGGGCCGTCAATAACGGCAAGCCGTTCTTCGCCATCATCTGGTTCCACGCTCCGCACCTGCCCGTCGTTGCCGGTCCGAAATACGCCCAAATGTACTCCCGATACCCCACTTACACCAAGAACTACTATGGCGCCATCACGGCACTCGACGACCAGGTAGGCCGGCTGCGCGCCACGCTGGAAAAACTCGGCGTCAGCCGCAACACCATGCTGTGGTTTTGCTCCGACAACGGACCGGAAGGCAAGAAGGGCCAGGCGCCCGGATCGGCCGGCCCGTTCCGGGGGCGCAAGCGCTCTCTTTACGAGGGAGGCGTCCGGGTGCCCGGCGTGGTCGTGTGGCCGGAAAAAGTGCCCGCTGGCGGCACGACGGATTTCCCTGCCGTCACCAGCGATTACCTGCCGACGATCATCGACGTGCTGGGCATGAAGATGCCGGACGCCCGGCCCATCGACGGCATTTCGCTGTTACCGCTGCTCGAAGGCAACATGCGTGAGCGCCCGAAGCCGATCGGGTTCGAATCCAAGGGCCAGATCTCACTGAACGACAACCGTTACAAACTGATCCGGCCCGCCAAGGATGCACCGTTCGAACTCTATGATTTGATCGCCGACCCGGCAGAGGCACACAACATCGCCGCCGAGCACCCGGAGCTCGTCAAGAAGATGAAAGCGACGCTGGAGAGCTGGCGCCGCTCCTGCCAGCGCAGCAACGCCGGCGCCGACTATCCTCACTAACCCCGGAAGACGGCTCAGGCCTTCTCCACCCAAATCGGGGAGGACCAGGCCATCTCGCCGTTGGACTGA
>CAZXVW010000273.1:0-4734 GCA_964644025.1 uncultured Solibacteraceae bacterium
GGGACCCGCGTGCCGCTGATCGTGCGCTGGCCGGGCCGCGTCAAACCCGGCGTCTCCGCCGCGCTGGTCGGCCAGGTTGACCTGCTGGCCTCGTTCGCCGCTCTCACCGGGTGGAAGCTGCCGGCCGGCACCGTCCGCGACAGCGTGAACATTCTGCCGGCGCTGCTGGGGGAATCACAAACCGGCCGCGACCATCTCGTCGAGCACGCCGCCTCCTTGTCGCTCCGCCAGGGCCCCTGGAAATTGATCGAGCCGAGCAACCGGCCGAAGCTCAACAAGAACACCAACATCGAGATGGGCACTGATCCGCAGCCGCAGCTTTACAACCTCGCCGACGACCCGGGAGAAACGAAGAACCTGGCCGCCGAACGCCCGGACAAGGTCAAGGAGCTGACGGCATTGCTCGACAAGATCCGTCAGTCCCGGGAACATCCATGATCGGTAGTTGTCAACCGGAGAAACACTCAACGTGTCGTAAACCCAACCCGTCAGCAGCGCCGCCTCCATCGCCCCGCCCGCGGCCGCGCCCGCCCGGCCGCCCGCCACCGCCGCACACTGCGCTCGGCCCCGATGCTGTCCTCTTCCCGCACCGTCCATCGCCTTCGCGCAGTGGACGACCCTGTTCTTGTGCGGGTGAGATCCGGTATAGTCAACGTCAACCCTCGTCGGCTCCCCCTGGTTGGCGTTCCAGCCGGCTTCCACCTGGCTGTTCTTCCTATTGTTCACCACCAGGAAGACCTTCCTTGCTTCTGTATTGAACCACGCTACGCAATCACCCTATCCGCCGGGCGTCCCGGCCGGCAGCAGCTCCAGCCCCCGATAGTGGCGATCCCGCCTTTCGGCTCCTGCATTCACAGATTGCACCGCGCAGGGAGACGCCCTGGAACCGTGGATGCGATACGCTCAGTAGGTAAGGATGAAAATTCTGGCCCATTTGCTCCTGCTGGCGGCGCTGGGTACCTGGCCCGCGGCCGGGCAGGATTTGTGGCGCATTGCCCGGAACAACCGCTTTGTCCACCGGTTTTCGACGCTGTTCACCGCGCAGAATGTCCGCGATTACCTTTCCACCGAAGAAGGCCTGGCCGAGGCGATCGAGTGGTGCAAGAAGACCGGGATCACCAAGGTCTACCTGGAGGCGTACCGCTCAAAGTACCGGGCCGAACGGCCGGTGCTAATCAGGGCCAGGGAGCGGTTCCGGAAGGCCGGCTTCCAGGTCTCCGGCTGTGTGACCACCACGAAGATCGGCAAGATCTCCAACGGCTGGAACCTGATCTCCTGTTACACAAACCGGCGGACCCAGGAGCAGTTGCGCTCGATTTTCCGGTACGCGGCCGGTATCTTCAACGAAATCATGATCGACGATTTCTGGTTCACCGATTGCACCTGCGCGGAATGCGACACAGCGCGCCGGGCCAGGAAAGTGACCATCGACGGTCGCGTTTATCCGGTCCAAAGTGACACCTGGGAAGACTACCGCGGCGAGCTGATGACGCGGCTTTCCCGTTCCCACGTTCTCGGGGCGGCCAAAAGCGTTAATCCGAGGGCGCGCCTGATTGTCAAGTACCCGCAATGGTACGACCGGTTCCAGGAACGCGGCTACGACGTGGTGCGCGAGACGCGCGACTTCGACCGGATCTGGGTCGGGACCGAAACGCGCGACAGGCCCAGGGGATGCCCGCAATACAGGGCTTATTTTCTCCTGCGCTGGCTCGGCGGCATCGGCGGCGCCAAAACCGGCGGCGGCTGGTACGACCCGCTCCGCACCACCGAGAAGACCTACCTCGAGCAGGCGCGCCAGACCGTGCTGGGCGGGGCGAGCGAGTCCATGCTGTTTTGCTACGGCGCGCTCCACCAGAACTTCGGCCCGGCCGACGTCGCCGCCCTGCGCCCATATATTCCGGAGCTGTTGCGGGTGGCCGGTGAGGTGAGGAAACGAACGGCGATCGGAATCGCGGCCTACAAGCCCCCGAACTCCCATCCGGAAGACGAAGCTTACATTTACGATTACATCGGGATGCTGGGCCTCCCGCTGGCGCCCTGCCACACGTTTCCGGCCGATGCCCCGGCGGCATTCTTCTCCATCCATTCACTGAAAGATCCGGACTTCGCCGCCCGGCTCGAGCCTTTTATCGCCAGCGGTAAGCCCGTGCTGCTCACCGGCGGACTCGCCCGGCGGCTGACTGGCAAGGTCCGGCTGGATAAGGAAAACGTACAGATCCTTCACGTCGGCGGCCAGCCGGTTTCACTTCTCGGGCTCAGCCAAACGGAACTGGACCGGCTGCGCGAGCCGCTGCTCAAGCCGCTCCATACCGAATTCCATGCTCCAGCGGAAGTCGCCCTGTACCTGTTCAAGGATGGAAGCTGGGTGGTGGAGAACTTCGGCGACCGGGAAGCGGAGGTGGCGCTCAACGGCCGGCGGCTCCGCATCGGCGCCCGCGAGTGGGCGCTGGAGTGGAAGTGAGAGCCGGACGGCGCGCGGCAAGGCCCTTGAATGTTCTTCGCCAAAGGGATAACGTGAGAAAGTTATGTCCACGCAAGTAAAGGAACCGACCCCGGCCCGGGGAAGCCGGCGGGATTTTCTCGGCGCTCTTGCCAGGGGCGGCCTGGCGCTGGCCGGTGCGCCCGCCGTCTTGACGCATCTGGGCTGTGGAGCCCGGCGCCGCCGCCCGAACATATTATTCGCTATTTCCGACGACCAGTCCTTCCCGCACGTCAGCGCTGCCGGGGATCCGGTGGTGAAAACGCCGGCGTTTGACCGGGTGGCCGAGCGGGGCGTGCTGTTCACCAACGCCATCAGCGGTTCACCGGGATGCGCGCCCTCGCGGGCCGCCACCCTTACCGGCAGGTCCCACTGGCAGCTCGAAGAGGCCGGCACGCACGCCAGCTACTTCCCGACCAAGTTCAAGGTCTATCCCGACATGCTCGCCGCCGCCGGCTACCACGTCGGCTACACCGGAAAGGGCGCCGGACCGGCCAACTTCAAGGGCTGGCCCCATAACCCCGCCGGGGTCCCTTACGAGAAGCGTGTTTTCGACAAGGTTCCGGAGGGCATCAGTAAAAACGACTACGCCGCCAACTTCGCCGACTTCCTCGCCGACAAGGAGCCCGATCAGCCGTTCTGCTTCTGGTACGGAGGACATGAGCCGCACCGCCGTTACAAGCTCGACGCCGGCGTGGCCGCAGGCCTGAAGCCGGAAGACGTGATCGTGCCCGCGTTTTTGCCCGATTGCGATGTCGTCCGCCGCGACATCCTTGACTACTACATCGAAGTCCAGTACTTCGACACCCAGCTCGGCAAGATGCTGGATATGCTGGAGAAGGCAGGCGAGTTCGACAACACCATCGTCGTGGTCACTTCCGACAACGGTATGCCGTTTCCGCGCGCCAAGGCCACCATGTACGAGTACGGCATCCATATGCCGCTGGCCGTAAGCTGGCCGGCCGGGATGCAAGGGGGCCGCACCGTGGACGATCTGATCAGCTTCACCGACTTCGCCCCTACGTTTCTGGAGGCGGCCGGCGTACCCGTTCCGCAAGTAATGACCGGGAAAAGCTTCCTCGACGTGCTCCGGTCGAACAAATCCGGGACCGTGGATCCCGGCCGCACCGCCGCCTATTCCGGACGCGAGCGGCACTCGCACGCGCGCTACGACAACCTCGGCTACCCTAGCCGGGCCCTCCGCACGCCGGATTATCTCTACATCCGGAACTTCGCCCCGGACCGTTACCCAGCCGGTGACCCGCCGGGCTACTACGATATCGATGGCAGCCCTTCGAAGGACTACCTCCTGAAGCATCGCGACGAGAAGGGAGTCAAGAGGTTGTTTGAGCTGACTTGCGGCAAGAACCCGGCCGAGCAGTTGTACGACATCCGCCGGGATGCGGCGTGCCTGACGAACCTGGCCGACTCGCCGGATCATGCCGCGATTAAGGCGAAGCTGAAAAAGCAGCTTGAAGACACGCTCACCGCACAGGGTGACCCGCGGATGACCGGCAACGGCGACATCTGGGAAAGCTATCCGCGCTTCAACCGGATGCGCCCGCAACTCGGCGGCTTCGCCGAGCAGGGCAAGTACAACCCCAAGTACATGAAAAAGTAAGGGCGGAGCCGGTGGCCCCGGCTCTCCCACCTCCGCCAACAGCATCGGCAGCACCGCACCAGCACCCGGCGCACGCTGCTGTCAGAAGAAAGAATCGAGGAATGCAAATGCAATGGATGAGACAACCGGCCGCCTTCGAGCAACAGGGAAACCGCCTCACTCTCACCGTCGAGCCGCGAACGGACTTCTGGCGCAAGACCCAGGACGATGGCATCCGCGACAACGGCCATTTCTATTACCAGCGGGTGAACGGGGATTTTGTCGCCGAGGTAAAGGTCTCCGGCCGTTACCAGGCCCTGTATGATCAGGCCGGCCTCATGGCGCGGCTGGATGAGATCACCTGGCTGAAATGCGGCATCGAGTTCGTGGATGGCGTGCAACACGCCAGCGTGGTGGTGACGCGGGACTACTCGGACTGGTCGGTGGTGCCGCTGCCGCAGAATCCGGATTCCATTTTCCTGCGCCTCAAACGGGAAGGAGGCACGATGGAGGTCTTCTATTCTTTGGACGGCGCCGCTTATACCATGATCCGCACCGCGTACCTGACCAGCGCCGCTTCCTTGCAGGTTGGCTTGATGGCGGCGGCGCCGCAAGGCGACGGGTTTACTGTCACGTTTGAGAATTTCGCCCTGCG
>CAZXVW010000274.1:0-4732 GCA_964644025.1 uncultured Solibacteraceae bacterium
TTGGTGATCATCTGGGTGCCCACCAGGATATCCAGGCGCTGGGCGCCGAACTCCGTGCTCATCCCACGGACACCAAGCGGCGTACGTTTCTTTTCGAATTGCTCTGCTTCGCCGGCGAGTACGACCGGGCACAGAAGCACCTCGAGGTGCTTGCCACAGGGGGGCCTGACGCAGCGACCGGCGCCTTGCTTTACCATGCAGCATTGCACGCCGAACGCCAGCGTCAGGAACTGTTCCGGAAAAGGGAGTACCCGAAACCAGCCGGAGAAGCCACTCAGGAGACGCCGGTTTCCGGAACGCTGAACGGCAACCCGTTTGAATGGATTTCGGATGCTGATCCCCGGGTCGGCGCCCGGCTGGAGGTCTTCGCCGCCGGGAATTACCTGTGGATCCCGCTGGAACACATCGCCGGTGTCGAGATCCCCGAACCCCGGCGGCTCCGCGACCTGTTGTGGGCTCCGGCCCGGGTGCGCCCCGGCCCTGGCTTCAAAGGGATGGAACTGGGGGAAGTGCTCACGCCCGCGCTCGCTCCCCTGTCCTGGCAACACGCCGACGACGCTGTCCGCCTGGGACGGGCCACGGTCTGGGAAGAAGACGAGGAGGGAAACCAAATCCCAGTCGGTCAGAAGATGCTTCTGGTGGATGGGGAAGAGGTTCCCTACCTGGAGGTTCGAAAGCTCGAAATCAGGGCGGGATCACCGGCTCCGTGAGCGCGGTGCGGATCTCGTACGTGTTTCGGAAATCCTCCCGGGACCGCCGTTTCAGAGGCGGGGGGTTATTCTTGTGGGCCGCAGTGAGTGCGACGCCGGTTCCTGGTGGATAATTCATGGCGCGACACGATCTCGACGCTCCGGTCACCTTGTCCGTGATTGACCGTTTGATCGACACGGAACCAAAGAAGACTGTCGAGCCGCCGCTGACCCGTTCCCAATCTCTCCGCCAGTTGAAGGCCTCGCTCCGGCGCGACCTGGAGTGGCTGCTCAATACGCGGCAAACCCCGGAGGAAGTCAGCGGCGTCTACCGGGAGGTCGAGCGCTCCGTTTACACCTACGGCCTCCCCGACATCACCTCCCTGGGCGTGCACTCGACCCGGGACCAGGCCCGGCTGAAACGGGCCTTGGAGAAAACGATTTCCTTGTTCGAGCCGCGGATGACGGCGACCCGGGTGGTCATGGAGGTGCTTCCGACGACGGGCCACGGAATCCGGTTTCATATCCAAGGCATGCTCCGGGTGGCGCCCCGCCCGGAGCCGGTAGCCTTTGATACGGTGCTGGAGCTTCCCAGCGGCCAGTACGCAGTGAAGGGAGAGTGAGGATGCGCGAGGACTTGCTGGTCTACTACGAGCGGGAACTCACTTTCCTGCGCCAGATGGGCGCGGAGTTCGCGCGCAAGTACCCGAAGATCGCGGCCCGCCTCCTGCTGGAGCCCGACCGGGTGGAAGATCCTCACGTCGAGCGGATTGTCGAGGCCTTCGCCTTTCTCGCCGCCCGGGTGCACCTGAAGATCGACGACGAATTCCCGGAAATCACGGACGCGCTGCTGAATATCGTTTACCCGCATTACCTCCGCCCCATTCCCTCGATGTCCGTGGTGGAATTCCACCTGGACCCGGAACAGGGCAAGCTGACCAGCGGCTTGAAGATCCCCCGGCATGCCTTACTTTACTCCCGCCCGTTTCAGGGCGCGCCCTGCAAGTTCCGGACTGCCTATGAGACGACCATCTGGCCGGTCAGCGTAGCTGCGGCGCAGTGGAAGACCCCCGAGCGCCTCGATCCTCCGCTCAAAGCGCCGGATGCGGCTGCGGTGTTCCGGATCGAGCTCCAGTGCCTGCCGGATGTCAGTTTCGAGCAGCTCGAGTTGAGCCGCCTGCGCTTCTATCTCGACGGGGAAAGCAACCTGGTCCACTCGCTTTATGAACTGCTGCTCAACAATTGCACGCGAATCCTGATCCGGGATCCCGATCCGAACTCCCGGGTGACACCGGTGACGTTGGAGGCGGCCGCGATCCGGCCGGTCGGTTTCGGCGAAGACGAGTCGGTGCTGCCTTACCCCCGCCGCTCCTTCGTCGGTTACCGCATTCTCCAGGAGTACTTCACCTTCCCGGAGAAATTCTTTTTCCTCGAGTTGACCGGGCTGGGCCGGCTGGCACTGGCCGGGTTCCAGGAAAAGGCCGAGATCCTGTTCCTGATTTCACCGTTCGAGCGTGCTGACCGGCAACAGATGCTGGAAGTGGGCGTTTCCGCCGCGACGGCCAGGCTGAACTGCTCGCCGGTGGTCAACCTTTTTCCCCAGACCGCCGAGCCAATCCGGATGGACGGGAGGAAGTACGAGTACCCCGTGATTCCCGACGTGCGGCGCCAGCGGCTGCTGGAGGTTTATTCGGTCGATGAGGTGCTGAGCACCCACCCGGACTCGCAAGAAGTAACCTATTACGATCCTTTTTACTCCTACCGTCACGTTTCCCGGAACAACGGCGCGCGCGCTTTTTGGCACGCCGCGCGCCGGCCGTCGGGGAAGGTGAACGATGAAGGCACCGAGATCTACCTGACGCTGGTGGATGCCGACGGCCGGCCGGCCACCGTGGAGGCCGAGACGGTGACGGTGCGGTGCACCTGCACGAACCGCGATCTGCCCTCCCGGCTGCCGTTCGGACAGGAGAGTGGCGACTTCGAGCTGGAAGGGATGCCGGCGATTACCCGCATTGTGGCGCTGAAGAAACCGACTCCCACGATTCGTCCACCGCTCGGCAAGAGCGCCTTTTGGAGGCTCATCTCGCATCTATCGCTGAACTACCTCTCGCTGGTGGACGAGGGCAGCGAAGCGTTGCGGGAAATTCTGAAGCTGTACGAATTCACCGGTTCCTCGTTCCTGGACAAGCAGATCCAGGGAATCACCTCGGTGATGAGCCGCCCCCACTTCGCCCCGGTGCGATCGGAAAACGGCATCGTCTTCGCCCGTGGCAAACGGGTGGAGGTGGAACTGGACGAGGAACAGTTCGTGGGCGGCGGCGTATACTTGTTCGCCAGCGTCCTGGAGCGGTTCCTGGGCCTGTATGCCTCGTTGAACAGCTTCAGCCAGCTCGTTGCCCGTACCCGGCAAAGAAAGGAAGTGTTAAGAGAGTGGCCACCCAGAGCCGGCGACGAGATCTTGATCTAGCCGAGGCGGGCGCGCCGGCGGAGCTGGTTCGCAGCCCGTACAGCTACGAGTTCTTCCAGGCGGTGCGTCTGCTGGCCCGCGCGGGAGGCGAGCGGGCCGCGCCGGGTGGGTTCAATCCGCCGTCGACGGAGGTCGTCCGCTTTGCCGCCCACCAGTCGATGGATTTTCCGGCCAGCGAGATCCAATTTTTCCAGGACCGCGACGCCGGTCCCCCGTTGATGACCGTGAATTTCATGGGGTTAACCGGGCCTCAAGGCGCCCTGCCGCTGGCCTACACGGCGCTGATCATGGACCGGCTGCGCCACCGCGACAGCGCGATGCGGGATTTCTTCGACATCTTCAATCACCGCATCATTTCCCTGTTCTACCGTGCGTGGGAGAAGTACCGCTTTACGGTTTCTTACGAGCGGCGGGAAAAGAGCAACCTTTCGCAGTACCTGCTGGACCTGCTGGGCCTCGGCACGCCCGCTCTGCAGCAGCGGCAGGCCGTCGCCGACGAGTCCCTGATCTTCTATTCCGGGCTGGTGGCGCAAAAGCCGCGCTCGGCCGCCGCCCTCCGCCAGATTCTCGCGGACTATTTCGAGGTGCCGGTCCGCATCGAACAGTTTATCGGCTCCTGGTATCCGCTGGACACCCCTGATCAGTGCTGGCTGGAGGAGCCCGGCGGGGTCTCCGAGCAGCTTGGCTACGGGGCGGTGGTGGGCGATGAGGTCTGGTACCAGCAGTCCCGGGTGCGCGTGGTGCTGGGACCGCTCACCCTCAAGCAGTACCTGGAGTTCTTGCCCGGCGGAGCGGCCCACGAGCCGCTCCGCGCCTTCACGCGGCTTTTCGCCGCGCAACAACTCGACTTCGAAGCGCAATTGATTCTAAAACGAGAAGACACGCCGGCCTGCGTACTGGGCCGGGAAGGAGACGAAGCCGCGCGGTTGGGCTGGGTCACGTGGGCGAACTCGTCCGGCATGAAGCGTGACCCGAACGACACGATCCTGCGGCTGTAATCGTTCGGAAGGAAGCCATGAGTATTAACCTGAAGTCGCTCATTGGAAAATTGAACCACGAGACGCGCAATGCCCTGGAGGCTGCCGCCGGCCTGTGCGTCTCGCGCACTCACTATAACATCGAGATCGAGCACTACCTGTCGAAGCTGCTGGACGCCACCGATAATGACTTTGCCTTGATCCTCCGCCATTTCGGTATCGATGGCTCCCGGCTCGCCAAGGAACTCGACCGCAGCCTCGATCGCCTGAAAACCGGCAACGCCCGAAACCCGTCGTTCAGTCCCACCCTGGTCAAGATGCTCACCGAAGCCTGGACGCTTGGCTCGATTGACTACGGCGCCGGGCAGATCCGCAGCGGCTTCACCGTCGTGGCGCTGGCCACCGATGACGAACTGGCGCGGCTGATGCAGGAGATCAGCCACGAGTTTCAGAAGATTGACGCCCAGGCCCTGCGAAAGGAATTGCCCGCGATTGTGGCTTCCTCGCGGGAGGAGGCCATGACGGCGGCGGCGCCGGCGGCAGGCCCCGGCCGGCCGGCCGTTGGCGGAGGCAAGACCCCGAACCTGGACCAGTTCACC
>CAZXVW010000275.1:0-4732 GCA_964644025.1 uncultured Solibacteraceae bacterium
GACAGCTTTCAAATCAGGGAACGAATTGAACCTCTGCCTGCCGGCGCCGTCGCGGTTCGCGACGTTCCTGCCCGCGTTGTGCTCTCGGCGCCGCGTTCCACTATCCTGGAATGAGCGCGGCATGTGCCGGCAAACCTCCCCTGCTCGGTTTGCCGGGGAGCTGACATCGCCCGCGGCAGTTGAATGCGTACTTGCTTGCCCGATTTTCCATGTCATTCTCACCAGAAACCCTGACCGAACTGGTTCGCCGGCACCTGCCCGAGCTCCCCGCCCCGCCGTCATTCGCGCCGATTCGCACCGGCAAGTTCAACACCTCCTTCTGGGTGCGGGCTGGTGGAGCGGAATACGTCCTGCGCATTGCCCCGCCCCGCGACGCGGTGTTCTTGTTCTATGAGCGCGAGATGATGCGCCAGGAACCCGCCATCCACGCGCTGGTTCGCGCCCGCACCAGCGTCCCGGTGGCCCGCATCCTGGCTTTTGATGACTCGCGGTCCCTCATCGACCGCCACTATCTCCTCATGGAGCGCCTCGCCGGTCAGC
The DNA here is from genome assembly GCA_964644025.1 of uncultured Solibacteraceae bacterium. Taxonomy (GTDB): domain Bacteria; phylum Acidobacteriota; class Terriglobia; order Bryobacterales; family Bryobacteraceae; genus CAZXVW01. Next base: position 541 of record CAZXVW010000275.1, read on the forward strand.
CGCTGACCGAGGTGGGCCGGATAAACACAAACCATGTGCTGCGCCAGGTGGGACGCTGCCTGGCCGAGGTGCATGGCTTGCACGAAGATCGTTACGGTTATCTCGGCGCGCACCACCCGATGGAGCCGCAGCGCCGGTGGGTGGATGCGTTCCTCATCATGTGGAACAAGCTGATCGACGATATCGTGGGCGTCGGCTATTACGACGAGCAGGAGAGCGCGAGGATGCGGCGCCTGCTGGATGACCGCATCAAGTTGTTTGACCGCCCCGTGCCGGCCAGCCTCCTGCACATGGACATCTGGCACCAGAACCTGCTGGTGGACGAGGCCGGACGCCTGAGTGGCATCGTGGACTGGGACCGGGCGCTGTGGGGCGACCCGGAGATCGAGTTCGCGGTGCTGGACTACTGCGGAATCTCCCAGCCGGCGTTCTGGGAGGGCTACGGGCAGAGGCGTGACTGGTCCGCCGAGGCGCGCGTGCGCAATGTTTTCTACTTCCTTTACGAGCTCCAAAAGTACATCGTGATCCGCGCCGGCCGCAATCATGACCCGGCCAGCGCCCGCAGCTACAAACGCCAGGTGATGGAGATTGTCGAGACCGCGCTCGCCCGCTCCGCCCGCTAAGTCCCAGCGACAGGCTACGTAATCACCGGTTTCAAAGGCTGTTCTGTGCGCTCCGCCGAGCCGGCTGCGCCTGGTGGTCGGCTTCGGCCCCCGAAATGGTGAGGAGGGCCGTCGGCGGGCGACGAATTCGGTGATTGCGCAGCCTGTCCCCGCAATTGTTGTAGTTTTCGCTGCTCGTTTTCGCTTAACAGGGTGAAGGCAATCGAGGGCTCCCTGCCCTGGGGTTTTCCCCGGATGGGGCAGGCCCTCGCTATAAGACGCCCTGCCCACCCCATTCTCGGGGCAACTGGTTGAATCGGAGGGTGTGGGCAGAGCAGCAGAACCGGTTTGGAGGCGGCACGTGGCCCGATGGCTCCAGCAGCCGCCGGTCACTGGCGCTGTACGGTTCCTCGGATTTCTTCTCGCCCAGCATCAGCACCCCGACGAGCCGATCATCCCCGCCAGTGACGGGAACGGCCAGACGCGCCCCAACCCGTCGAGCCAGCGCGTTTCGAACTCCGACAAGCCGGCCGTGAGAGGCAGCGGAACATCCACGGCAACGCCAACCTGTTCGAGCAGCGACCGTAGCTTCCCCCCTCCCGGGCAGGTCACGGCTCTACTGAAGGCTTGGTCCGCTGGCGACAGAGCGGCATACGACCAGCTCTTCAGCGCGGTCTCCGAAGAACTGCACCGCATAACCCGGCACTACATGCGGCGGGAGCCTCCCGGCCATACGCTGCAGACGACGGCGCTGGTGAACGAAGCTTACCTGCGTCTGGTGGATGTGACCAGCGTGAACTGGCAGGACCGGGCCCACTTCTTCGCCGTGACGCGCCTCAGCCTGGCCGGGATCGCCAATGCCTCCTCCAACCGGACCAGCGAACTGATGGCGCTCGATGAGGCGCGCGACACCCTGGAGCGGGTGGACCCCCGCAAGGTTCGGGTGATTGAGCTGCGCTTCTTCGGCGGGCTGAGCGTGAAGCAGACTGCCGAGGTATTGAAGATCTCCGCGCAAAGCGTCATGCGCGACTGGAAGCTTGCCAAGGCCTGGGTGCTGCGGGAACTGACCGCCCAGGGCTGAACGGCAGACTCCGCAAAGTTAGCATTCCAGAATTCCGGGAAAAAACGGGATTGACAATTGGGCAGAGTAATTGTACTATAGATGTAGGTTACACCTAAGGGAGAGGCCACTAACAGCCGGCTCCCTTGGAAAGGAGAACATACCGCAATGCCAAGAGGTGATGGAACAGGTCCTTCCGGGCAAGGCCCCCGGACAGGACGAGGTATGGGGGGCTGCCGAGGCCAGGGTGCACCCCAGGCCGGCGGCGGCCGTGCGTACCCGGCCGGTCCGGGCGCGGGTGCCGGGCAAGGTCCGGGCCGGGGCGCCGGTCAGGGACGTGGTCTTGGCCGGGGCCGTGGAGGAGGCTTTGGAAGAGGCCGGTAAAGGAATCATTTCATAGAAAGGAGGGCAAAAACCATGCCACTGGGTGATCGAACCGGTCCCGCGGGACTGGGGCCAATGACTGGGAGAGGCGCCGGCTACTGCGCCGGCTACGGTGTACCCGGATACCTGAACCCCGTCCCCGGGCGTGGCTTCGGATTCGGATTCGGTCGGGGACGCGGCTGGTTCGGCCGCGGACGCGGCTGGGGCCGGTGGTTCTACGGCGCGGGCTGGCCCGGTTGGGCGCCCTACGCTTGGGGCCCGGGCGTTCCGTCAGCCCCATCCACCGCGACCGAAAGTCAGTTCCTCAAGCAAGAGGCCGAAGCGTTGCGGCGCCAGCTTGACGCCATCAACAAGCGCCTCGACGAACTTTCCACCGAAAAGACCTCGGAAGGGTAATTCGTCCTGCCGGCCGGCTGCCGGAGGCCCATCCTGCGGGAGCCGGCCGGCTACCTATATGGCAGGCGTTTGAAATGCCGACGTACGAATACAAGTGCCACGTTTGCGGCCACCGCCTCGAGCAACGCCAGAAGATGTCGGATCCCCCGCTTCGCGTCTGTCCGGAATGTGGAGGGCGCCTGGAGCGGCTGGTCGGAGCCGGTGCGGGCTTTCTGATTAAAGGCGCGGCTGGTTCGCGGACAAATTACGGCCGGGCGGCGCGCCGGTCCTGTTCGCTGGAGACGTCCGGCACGACCTGCTGCGGGCGCGCGACACGCTGCGACGCGCCCCCTTGCTCGGAACGGACGTAATCAGCCGCCGCTTCCACCCAAGGCCATTTCGCTGGCGCGAAGAGCTGGAACCGCGCGCGGCTCGCACGCTCACATCTTCCCGCTCAGCCCGTACCAGACCAGACCGGCCCATTCATGCAAGCAGTCCGCGTTTTCATCGATCGCTTTCGAGTCGGGAAAGAAATCCGGGGCTCGCAGCCGCCAGTCCGTGCTGCGAAATCCGCACGGGGCCGGCACCACTTCGAGCTCCTGCTTCCGGAAGGCCCTCTCGGCGCGCGCCATGTGGTACGCCTCGGTCACCAGCGCAATCCGCCGGATACCGCGCTGCCGCAGCAGCCGCGCCGAATACAAAGCATTGGTGTAAGTGGAAGACGAACTGGTCTCCATCCAGACCATCTCCGGCGGCACGCCCTCACTGACCAGGATTCGCTTCATCACCTCCGCCAGGGTGGCTGTTCCGGCCCTTGGGCCGGCGATTTTGCCGCCGCTCACCACGATGGGCACCTGCTTCCACCGCTGGTAGAGCCAGGCAGCGTGGCGCGTGCGGAGGCAGGTGTGCTCGCCGGCCACCGGCCCGGCCACGTCGGGTTCGGGCACAAAGGCGCCCGCCGAGAGCACGACGATGGCCTCGGCGTCTCCCGCGGGCAGCGCACGCGGGCGGTACCAACACTCCAGCGTGGCTGAGGTCAGCTTCACCGTCACCGGCCAGGACCAGAGAAACAACACCAGGGCGGCGAATGCCACCAGACGGTTCCTCAGCCGCTCCCACCGGCGCGGGCAGACCACGCCGAGCACCAGCAGCAGGATTACGAAAGAGAGCACCGGTTCGACGTAGGACACGATACCCGAAAGTATAACCTGACTACACCGGCGAACCGCCTGGCCGGCATCAGTTGTATAGTGAACGCGTGAACGACAGCTACGAGGAAGTTCCCTACCCCGGCGCCGCCCGTGCGCAAACTCATCCCGACCGGCTGGCCACCCTGGCCACGCTGTTCGGCATGAGGCCGGCGCCCCCGGAACACTGCCGCGTGCTCGAGCTGGGCTGCGGCGACGCCAGCAACCTGATTCCGATGGCCTTCGGGCTTCCAAGGAGCATATTCACCGGCATTGATCTTTCCCCCGGCGCCATTGCAAAGGGGCGCCGCATCGTCGAAGCGCTCGGCCTCGGCAATATCACACTCGCCTGCCAGAACCTGATGGAACTCGGGCCGGAGCTGGGCGAATTTGACTACATCATCGCCCACGGCGTCTATTCGTGGGTCCCGTCCGAGGTGCGGGACCGGGTTCTTACCCTCATCGAAACGCACCTGGCCGCCAACGGCGTGGCCTACGTCAGTTACAACACGCTGCCGGGCGCTTATTTCAAGCAAATGATGCGGGAGATGATGTTCTTCCACCTGGAACCGTTCGCCGCCGCC
>CAZXVW010000276.1:0-4700 GCA_964644025.1 uncultured Solibacteraceae bacterium
TGGGCCTGGTGGCCTCGCTGCTCGGCAACGTCTCCGTGCAGGTATCAAAGAGTTTCGGGCCTCAGCGGGCACTGCGTTACTCGTCCTGGTTCGCGGCCTTGCTGTTTCTGGCGGGCGCTTACGTGGTGATCAACCGTGCGGCGATGAGCAACCACATTTTCTGGGCGGTGCTGGCCGGCAACATCGGCGGCGTAGCTATCGGTTACCTGACCGAATACTACACGTCGATGAGACCCATCTACCGGATCGCCGAGGCGTCGAAGACCGGTACTGCCACGAACATCATCCAGGGGCTGGCGGTGGGATTCCACAGTACCGCATTCCCGGTTCTGATGATCTGCCTGGCGATTTACGTCTCCTATCAGGTAGCCGGCTTGTACGGCATCGGCGTGGCAGCCGTGGGCATGCTCGCCACCGTCGGCATCACGATGAGCGTCGACGCTTACGGGCCCATCGCCGACAACGCGGGCGGGATCTCGGAGATGGCCGGACTCGGCCCTGAGGTCCGCTCGATCACCGACACGCTGGACGCACTGGGAAACACGACCGCCGCCATCGGGAAAGGCTTTGCCATCGGGTCGGCCGCGCTGACCGCCTTGGCCTTGTTCTCTGCTTACACGCAGGCCGTGGACGCCGCCCGCATCCGTGCCGGGCTGGAATCGATTGTGATCCGGGTAAATGATGCCGACGTTGTCGTCGGCCTGCTGCTCGGGGGCATCCTGCCGTTCCTGCTGGCCGCCTTCACGATGACTGCGGTCGGCCGGGCCGCCGGGCGGATGGTCGAGGAGATCCGCCGCCAGTTCCGGGAGATCAAGGGCTTGCTGGCCGGAGAACCGGGAGTGAAGCCCGACGCCGCCCGCTGCGTGGACATCGTAACCCGGTCAGCGCTCAAGGAGATGATTTTGCCCGGGCTGACCGCGGTAGCCGCCCCGGTGGTCGTGGGATTCGTGCTGGGCCCGCGAGCGCTGGGCGGATTACTGGCTGGCGCAACGGTGACCGGTGTGTTACTGGCGCTGTTCATGGCCAACGCCGGCGCCGCCTGGGACAATGCGAAGAAGGCGATTGAAAAAGGCGAGATTCCGGGCGAGCAGAAGGGTTCCGACGCGCACAAGGCGGCCGTGGTGGGCGACACGGTAGGCGATCCCTTCAAGGATACCTCCGGTCCGTCGATGAACATCCTCATCAAGTTGATGTCCATCGTCTCGCTGGTGATCGCGCCGCTGATTGCGGCGCTGGGGTGAGCGGGCGGGGCTTCCGGCCGGTTCGCCTCATCTTGCCCGCCGGCCTCTCGTTCCGGAAGCAGAGAACGTGCGAAAGACCGGACGCAATAGCTATGATTGAAGAGACTCGTTCCTGGGCTTACTCATGCTGGAGCCTCATCCCGGCCGCCCGAGCTCGGTTCCGGGGGGGTGGCTGAAGAACCGGCGGCGGGTCACAATACCTCGCATTCTTGGGTGGTAACAATTCAGTGAACTGAATGGAGAGAGATTAAGAATGAAGCGGTTTCGTTTTGTCGTTATCTGTTTATCCCTGGTGGCTTTGACTTGCGGACTGCTGGCGGCCGCCGGCGTTCAAGCCACCAAGAAAGCACCCGACAAACTCATCTTTCCAGCAAAGGTGGGCAACGTGACGTTTGCTCACGCCGAACACATCAAGCGCGCCGACGGCAAGTGCGCGGTCTGCCATCCAAAACTGTTCCCCCAATCGGCAAAGGCGCCCTTGAACTTCAAGGCGGGCATGCACAAGCCTGCGGAGGCCAAGAAGACATCGTGCGCTGCCTGTCACCACGCTGGGGGGACGTCCTTTCAGACGAAGGGCAATTGCAAGAAGTGCCACGTGAGGAAAAAGAAGTGATCCGGGCTGGGGCTGCTGGCGGGGTCGACCGTTCGCGAGTGAGCCCTCGCGAGGACCTTCTTCCTGGTGACCCAGGAATCCCCCCCTGGCCGGACGGTCTTCATCCACTGAACCGGCCAGCTACTGGCCAGGCGGTGGCCGGGAGATGGGGATGACGGCTCCAATAAGCAACTGAGAATTGGGTAACGCGCATGATGAAACATCCCCTGTTGCCGCTCCGCGACCAGGGATGGCTGTCCCCAATCGTTTTTTTCTCTAGCAACTGGCTGAGCCTGGCGGGCGTGGTTCTGGTGACCACGGCGACGGTGTTGTGGCTGTTTCTGTTGCCGGCAACGATGCGGGGGACCGTGGACAACCCCTACCTGGGCATCCTGTTGTTCATGGGGCTACCAGGGGCTTTCTTCGGGGGCCTGGCGCTGATACCGGCGGGGATTCTGTTGCGCGTTCGCCGCATGCGGCGCGGGGGCGAGCTCCCGAGTGAATTGCCACCGCTTGATCTTCACAACCCGAAACTGCGCCGGTTGCTCATCTTCATCGGCGTCACGACCTTCGTCAACGTGCTCTTGGGCGGCCAACTCACTTACAAGGCGGTCCTGTACATGGACAGCGTGACGTTTTGCGGGCGAACCTGCCACGGGTTGATGGAGCCGGAGTACACCGCCTATCAGAATTCTCCTCACTCGCGGGTGGAATGCGTGAGCTGCCACATCGGCCCCGGCGCTTCCTGGTTCGTGAAGAGCAAGCTGTCCGGCGCCGGGCAGGTGGTGGCGACGATACTCGACACCTACCCGCGGCCCATTCCGGCGCCGGTGGAGAACCTCCGGCCCGCCCGCGAAACCTGCGAACAGTGTCACTGGCCCCAGAAATTCGGAGCGGACCGCCTGCGGATCATCCGCAAGTTCGCCGCCGATGAAAACAACTCGGAATCCACGACGGTGCTTCTCATGCGGATCGGAGGCGGCGGGGAACCGGGAATTCACGGGGCCCACGTCGGCTCCGGTATCCGGATTCGTTATGCCCACGCCGACCGTCAGCGGCAGCAGATTCCCTGGGTGGAGATTACCCACAACGGCGGACCTCCGACGATTTACGCCGACCCGGAAGCCAAACCGGAGGAGATTCAGAAAATGCCGGTCCGCGAGATGGACTGTATGGATTGCCATAACCGGCCGACGCACGCCTTCGAATTGCCTGAGCGCGCGCTGGACCGGGCGCTGGCCTCAGGCGCTGTTCCGCCCGAGTTGCCCTGGGTGAAACAGATCGGCCTGGAATTACTCCAGAAAGAATACCCCTCGCGCGAGGAGGCGCGCCGGCAAATCCCGGCGGCGCTGGAAGCCTACTACGCCGAATCGCATCCGGAGATTCACCGGGAGCGGGGCGAACAGATTGCCCGCGCCAGCCGGGGCCTGGTGGCGGTTTACGAACGAAACGTCTTCCCGGAGATGAAAGTCACCTGGGGGACATACCCGAACAACATCGGGCACACGGATTTCCCCGGCTGTTTCCGGTGCCATGACGATATGCACAGCAGCGCCGACGGCAAAACGATCCCGCAGGATTGCGACACCTGCCATCAACTGCTCGCCATGGAAGAGGAACAGCCGGAGATCCTCACGACGCTCGGCATCGAGTGATCCGGCGCCAACCGGTCCTGGTCCGGGCCTCAGCGCCGGGCGGTGCGTTTTCCGTGGGCGAAGCCGCGGCAATGGGAAACGTGCTGTGGCTGGTCAGTCAGCTTCCACGCCTCGACTTCCGGAAAGCCCGCCGCCTGTACCAGCGCGCCCAGGCAGTGCAAGGTGGGCACCCACCAGTTGGTTGGATTGTTGCCGTACTCGGCGCCGGGATAGAACTCGGCCACCACATGGCCACCGCCGTAACCCTTTCCCAGACCGCCGCGGTAAGCGCTGTAGTCATCGAGAATGGCTGATTCGACGAAGATCTCCTCATCGCATACCGAGGCCAGCCCGTCCAGCGCCAGCAGCGGGTAGCGCAGATGATACAACAGTCCGAAACAAAACACCACGTCGAAGCGCCCCAACCGCTCCCGGGTGACTTCGTAGATCGACATCTGGTGCCGCTGGCAGCGCTCGGGAGGGTAGCCCAGCGCTTCCCGGCACAAGTCGAAGGTCTCCCAGCCGCGCCGGTCTCCGTCTTTGAGTTCTCCGAGGTAGTCGGAGAAATCGTCGATAGCCACCACTTCGCGGGCGCCGCGCTTCAGGGCTTCAAAGCTCCAGTACCCGTCCCAGGCCCCGACATCGAGCACCCGTTTACCGTGCAAGTCCTCCGGGATCCGGTAGGCCTTGGCGGAAAGCGGCGCCCAACCGGGCGTGACCACCCCGCCGGGCAACTCGATGCGGTGATACCAGTAGGGAAAACTCTCCACCCGGCGCCGAAGCGCTTCCGCCTGAGGTGATGAGGCGTTCGTCCGGGCTGGGGGCGGCGCGGTTGCCGCGCTGTTTTCTTCTTGCATGAACGATACTGTCTCCTTACTCTCGTGCCGGCGCCGACGCGCCTCGCACCACCGCCGCCACATCCGGCGATAGGCGGCTTCCAGTTCTTGTGTGAACCCTGGCCAGTCCAGCAGCGGGGAACCGGCCATCCTTTCCCGAAGCCCCGCTCGCAGGCGGGACAAGCTCTCCAGGTCCCGGGCACGGGCCACCGCCAGATCCACATACTCGGTGGGAGAGGCGGCGATGAATTCTTCCAGGCCCAACCGGCCCAGCAGACTCACCCCGGTTCGGGAGGCGTGGGTGGCACCGGCCAGCGTCACCACGGGAACCCCCATCCACAGTGCCTCGCAGGTGGTCGTGGTGCCGTGGTAGGGAAATGTGTCCAGCGCCAGGTCC
>CAZXVW010000277.1:0-4698 GCA_964644025.1 uncultured Solibacteraceae bacterium
AGACAGATCTGTCAGGTATTCCTCGATTTCCCAAGGTGTTGGAACGGAGACCTGAAGAAGAAGGGATTGAGACGAGGTTCATCATATCGTCTCCTTTCTGATCTGAGTTGGAACGGAGACCTGAAGAAGAAGGGATTGAGACAGTCTCGTCATGAATTGTCTCCTTTCTGGCAGAGTTGGAACGGAGACCTGAAGAAGAAGGGATTGAGACGCCATACAGCAGATCAAGTTGTTTCCGCAGCTTGTTGGAACGGAGACCTGAAGAAGAAGGGATTGAGACGGCGGCCGGGGGTGAGAGGTCAAGGTCAACATCGATGAACGGCTTGGCGGCGGGCCCGGCGGTGAGGGTTCTGACCGTGGCCGACGAGGACAGGCGGGAATGTCTGGCGCTGGAGCCGGAGAGTTGCTTGTCCAGCCGCCGGGTGAAACGGGTGCCGGGGTGGATCATCACCCAGCGGGGCCGGGCGGAGGCGCTGCCCTGTGAGAACGGGCCGGAGTTTACGAGCCGGCATTTTCTGGCGTGGCGCGAGGAGCGGCCGATGCAGAATGGGTTGGTGGAGAGTTTCAACGGACGGCTTCCGGACGAGTGTTGGAACGCGAACTGGCTTCAGACGCTTGCCGCTGCCCAACGGAAGATCGAGGGCTGGCGGGAGGAGTACAGCCAGGAGAGGCCCCACGGGAGTTTGGGGTGTCTGAGGCCGGCGGAGTTTGGCCGCGGGCAACCCCCTTCGCCGCCTTGATGGTTTCTACCGCCGGTGCTGGACCCGCCCAGGCTCCAGATGAACTCGGTTCGCTCGGCCCGGACTGGCCTCCGCGCCGGCGGGGAGATTCTGAGAAGGCGGTGAAGCCTCAGATGAGAAGTGATAGTCTTGATGCGAGTTTCTCTACTTATTGCTGGTAAAAAAATGAGGGCAGGTCACAACCGCTGCGGGAGAAAGATTTTCGAGCGCGGTGCGGATTTCTGACAAGCTTGTGAGAGCCGGTGCGCCAGGTCTCACGGCCGCTGCTCGGTGGCGGCCCGGCCGGCTGGGGCGGCCTGAATCCGGTACAGGCCGAGTCCCATTCCCGTGGCCTTGCCCGCATGGGTCCACTGGCCGAGCCAGAGATACGGCCAGAAGGGCTCGAGGTCGCCCTCGAGGCGCAAGCGGCCCATGAGTCCCCCCATCAGCATTTTCGTGCGCTGGCGTGAGGAGTAGCGGGTCCAGTCCTGCCAACTCAGCTCGGAATGGGCCAACCGGACTTGGCGCGCCGCTTCCACAAGGCCGCGGAAATCGGTCTCCAGCGGGATGTCGGTGTGGAACCAGCTCAGCAGTGAGATCCGGCGCAGGAGATTGGCGAACAAGTCGCCGAACGTGAACCGCTCGGGCGCGACGTAGCTTTCCCGGTGCCGCAAGCGAAGCGGCGTCAGAAACTCGATTTCGAAGGTGCGCGGCGCCGGCGGAACCGCGGGCACAACAGCCGGCAGGGCCAGGAGCCGCCTCGAGCCACGCTCGAGGATGGTCTTCCACTCACCGCTTCCAGGGGCGGTTTCCTGCTCCACCCCGGTGAGTTCCATCGCCGGCTGCCCGCGCAGGGAACCGGCGGCCGCGCTGCGGAGCGCGTGAATCATGTACGCGAGGTAGCGCGCCGCCCGTCCGAACAGCGTCAGCCCAAGCGTGTAGCGCGTCGTGCCCGCCGGCATCTTCCACGGCACAGAAAGCACGAAGGGGTGAGGGACGGCCGGGTAGCGGGTGAGCTTACCGGGATGGACGTCCGGCGGCGTTTCAAAGATATAGGTATAGACGCAGGACCGGTACAAAAGGCACTCGGAGCATTTCCGCTCGCGGGTCACGCAGACCAGCCGCTTCAGTGCGTGTCCGAGGACGCCGCGCCACGCCGAGCCGGCGAAGCCGCGGAAAAGCTCCGGGCTTTCCAGCTCGAACAGGAGGCGGTAGCGTGCCAGGGGCAGCCGGGGAACACCATCCGCTGCCGCCGCGCCGCCGGCCGCTGGTGGTTCGCTCTCACCCACGAATCGCTCTTCACCTATATCAGATCGCACGCCGATGCTACAAGCCTTCATTATCGGGCTCCTCGCTGTGCCGCGGACCGAGCTGCTCGCGCAGGAACGGTGCCAGTTGTTCGCCCGCCAGCAGCAGGACCCCGCGGAGTTGCTCCCCACCGGCCAGGAAGACGCGGGTGCGGTGGGGCACCGGGTAGACGCGTACGTCGTCGTAGCGCTCGTCGATCAAGGCGCGGAGGCCGCGAACGACCCTGTCGATGCCCACCGGCGTGAACACCCCGGCGAAGACCGAGTACTGAACGGCCAGCGCGCGCTCGCGCAGAAAGCGGTGCACCTTCGCCAGGCGCTTCGGGCCGGCGATGTCGTAACAGATCAGATAAGCGCGTCTCTCACTCATGGTCAGCCGGCGGCGGCACGCGTTGGTGACGGCCGCGATTCAACGTCGCTCCATCCCGCCCAGCCAGAAGCGGAAACTGTCCCAGTAACGAGCCACCCGGCGGCGCTCACGGTCGCCGAGGCGCTCGTAACTGCGGCGGACCTCCTCGCGCAGGGGCCGTGCGGGATCCTTCTTGCGTGCCGAAAGGAAGCGCGAAATGAAACGGTCGGCGTCGGCCCAGAGGCGCCAGCCGAGCACCCGGTTCCAATCGCGGAGAAAGTGGAAGCCGGGGCGGCGGTCAACGAGCACCCCAGGAGCGACACCGGCCTGGGCCACGTAAGAGGCGATCCGGGAGGCCAGGAGGCCGTCGAACATGGTCTTGACGCGCCGGCAGAAGCCCAGCGGGGCGCGCGCAGCAAGCCGGTTTTCGATCGTGCCGGCGACGGCAGGGGGTCGCAAATCGATGGTTCGAATGCCGAGCAGCTTGAGCACGTGGAGGATCTCGCGGCGCTCGTAGGCGCGCACCCAGTCGGCGTAGAGGCTCGCCCAGTCGTTGCGGGAAAGGAACTCCTCGATGCGCTGGCTGTCACGCGTCGCGGGATCGCAGGCAGGCAAGCCGAAGCCGCGGGCGGCGCCGTCGGGCGAAAGCAGCGTAATGCTGATACCGTGATCGAGACAGGCCACCAGCACCTGGTGCTCCCAGCGGACATCGCCGGTGGCCACGACCCGGTTGATTCGGCCCAGTGGGAAGCGGCGGGCCGCTTCGCCCGCGCGCTGCACCACGAGCGAGGGGCCGTCGAGGTGAACGCCGGTCGTGCAATCACCGTTAATGTAAAGCGGCTTCCTCGGTGGTAATCCAGGTTCCATCGTCCTCTCCGGTAAGAGCCCGCACGACCAGGCGGCAGAGGCGGCGCTGGTGCCGCATCAGCGAGGGCGTAATCGCTTCGTAAGCCTCGTAGAAGGTCTTGCGACCGGCTCTGCCCAGCAGGCAGGCACCGTCGCGATGGGAAAAGTGCTCCTTGCGCAGGCGGCGCTCTCCGAACAGCCGCTGGACGAGGGCGTCGATGCGCGTGCGCTCGGTTTCGATCAGGTCGGCGGCGAGCGACTCCCGGCCGTGCTCCGGGCGGTGATAGAAGCCGACGTAGGGATCGAGCCCGGCGGCCGCCGTGGTGGCGACCATCTGGTAATGAACCAGCGTGTAACCCAGCGACAGGCAGGCATTGACCGCGTCGCGCGGCGGGCGGCGGTTGCGCTCGTGGAAGCCCAGCGACGGCGGAAACAGCGTGGCGAAGGCCGCAAAGTAGACGCGGGCCGCGGTGCCTTCGTAGCCGAGGAGTTGCGCGGGTCCCTCGTTGCTCTCCTCCAGGCGGCGGCGCAGCTGGCGGAGCTGTTGGGCCGCGCGCAGCAAGGGCCCGCGCAACGTGGCTCGCGAGGAAGCGCCCCGGCGCAGCAGCCACTCCTCGGAGCGAAGCTTCGCCCGGAGCAGGCGGCGCGACCAGCGCGCACACCACTGGCGGTCGGCCGCCTTTTCGTACTGGATGAGGCGGCGGGCCGCATCCTTACCATGAATCCCGATGGAAGCCGAGGCTCTGTCGGCGCGGCCGCCGGGCACGATGACGACCGGGACGCCGGCGCGGGCAAGCGCGGCCAGCAGCGACGTCGACACCATGGCTGCGCCGTGGATGACGACGCGGTCGAGCAGGGCGATCGGGATGCGGCGGGAGCCGCCCTCAGCGGAGCTGACCTGCACCGTGCGCTGTTCGAGCTGCAGACGCTTGCCGCGGCCGTCGATTACAAGTGTCGCCATCGTCGCTCATCCTTCGTAATAAAGTTCCGGTTCCCGGGGCGCAACGGCGATGCCGAGCACGGTGACCTCCAGACGCGGATCGAGGCGGAGCAGCAGGAAGCGGTCCTCGTGGCGGTCGGTCACCTGACGCATTTCGGCGATGAGCCGTTCGGCCTCGAGCTCGGTGAGGAAGCATTCGAAGACGGATCGCTGGCCGCCGGAGGCGTAGTTCTTGGCCACCTTGAGGGCCTCGCGGAGCCGCTGCGGATCCGCGATATCGTAGGCGGCGATATGGAGCCTCCTGCTTCCCACAATTCCAGTCCATCACGAAGGCGATACCCGAGACACAAGTGGCAAGCTTGCGAAGCGGCTCTTTTTCTCGGGGATGCCCGATAGCTCGTAAAAGTAGCGACTCTCTGCCCGCGGCCTTGACAGGCTGAAAGCGCATTTTCTTTAACGGAGAAAAAGGAGAGTCGCTATGAAGAAACCATACCCGTATTGGTGCCCAGCTGGCGCTGAGGCAACTGCACCGGGAAC
>CAZXVW010000278.1:0-4686 GCA_964644025.1 uncultured Solibacteraceae bacterium
GCTATGACCCGGTGCACACGCGTCCTTACGCCATGGTGCCCAACGGCGTGGTCGCGACGCTCGACGCACCGGCCGGGGCCACGGTCGCGGTGAAGACCAAGGCCGGCGATTTCTCGTTCAAGCTGAGCGAACTGGCTCTCGGCCGGCCGTTGAAGTTCCTGGACGGGGAAGCCAGCGCGGAGCTCCTGCCGGCGACGCTCGACTTGACGGGTCGGGAAGGTTTCAATGATTACCCGTCATTGGCGAGGGATCGCGCAGGGCGGATCTGGATCTCGTGGATTTCCTACGCCGATCGCAAGGACAGCGTTTGGGTGGCGCGCCGCGGCGCGAACGGATGGGAGGCGCCCATCCAGGCTTCGCCCGCCGGCTACGAGGACAATTTCCGCGTCCGGATCGCAGCCGACGCGGCCGGGCGCCTGTGGGTGGTCTGGACCGGCAAGAAGGACGGGCGTTGGGGCCTGTATGCCCGCTCGCTCCAGGGCCAGAGCTGGTCCGATGTCACCACCCTGGCCAATGGCGAAGCCGGGCCGAACCTCTACCTTGACATGGTGGCCGATGCCCGGGGCCGCCTTCACGTGGTGTGGCAGGGGTTCCGGAACCGCGTCTCGGAGATTCTGCACCGGAGCTGGGACGGGCAGGCCTGGACTCCGGAGATCAAGGTCAGTTCGGGCAGAGGCGACAAGTGGGCGCCGGCCGCGGCGGCGGACTCGAAAGGCAACGTGTGGTTCGGCTGGGACGGTTACGAGGCGGGCGACTTCAACGTCTACGTGCGGCGGCTGTCGGCCACCGGGCAATGGGGCGAGCGCCGCCAGATCACCAAATCTCTGGGCTTTGATGCCAATGTTTCCCTGGCCTGCGACGGCCGGGACCGGTTGTGGATGGCCTGGGACCACGGCGAGGCGAACTGGGGAAAAGACTGGACCAGCCAGCGGTTCAAGCCGGGTGGCGGCGCGGGGCTGTACCGCTGGCGGGCGGTTCGCGTCGCGGTGCTGGAAGGCGGCCAGCTCCGGCAACCAGCCGTGCCGATCATGGACGCAATCCCTCCCGAATACAAGGACTACTTCCAGCAGGCGCGCCTGCAGCCGGACGGCCAGGGCCGCATCTGGGTGGTGGGCCGCTCGCTGACCAGCTTCACCACCCGGGTGAACAACAACTGGGGGGCGGGCGGTATCTGGGAGGTGGTTCTGACCCGGCTGGACCGGGGCGGCTGGATGCCCGCGGTGACGTTGAACCGCTCCAGCGGGCGCAACGACGTCTGGGCCAGTAGCGTGAGAGACCGCGCGGGTAAGCTGTGGTTTGCCTGGGCGGGCGACGGCCGCACGTTCGGGTCCGAGAAGAGAGCCATCGAGCGCTTGCCGTCCGGGCCGCGGGTGACGCACGTGAGTTATACCGTGGTCGATCCCGCGGCGGTTCGCGCCGAGGGCGGCGCACAGCTCATTCCGTTCACTGAGCCGCCGGTTTCCGTTCAGCCGGTTCACCCCCACGAACCAGCCGATGTGAAGGCGATCCGCGAATACCGCATCGAGGCGGGCGGCAAGCGCTACCGGATCGTGCGCGGCGATCTGCACCGCCACACCGATATCTCCGGTGACGGTATCGGCGACGGCGCGCTCATCGATTTCTACCGCTACGCGCTCACTGCTGGCCAGTACGATTTCATGGAGGTCACCGATCACCAGTACGGGGGCGGAAACCCGCAGGGGCTGGAGTACAACTGGTGGCGCACCGAGAAATCCGAGGACATTTACCTGGTGGCCGGACGCTTCTGGCCGCTGTTCGGCACCGAGCGGAGCGTTCCTTACCCGAACGGCCACCGGAACACGATCTTTCCGCACCGCGGCGTTCGCGAGCTGCCGATTACCCGCGGCGAGCGGACCAGGAAAGTGGACACCGGACCGCTGCTCTACCCGTACTTACGAAAAAACGGGGGTATCGCTACGGCGCACAGCATCGGCACCGACCAGGGTACCGACTGGCGGGACAACGACCCCGAGCTGGAGCCGTTCGTCGAACTCTACCAGGGTTTGCACGCTTCCTACGAGTACATCGGAGCGCCGCGCGCCGAGACCCCGGACAAGCGTTACTACCACCATGGCGAGCCGTGGCGTCCGGCGGGCTTCTATTGGAATGCGCTGGCCAAGGGCTTGAAGCTCGGGGTCCAGGCCAGCTCCGACCATATCGCGACGCATGATTCCTACGCCTGCATCCTGGTGGACGCCGACAGCTTCGGCAATCGCCAGGACCTGGTGAATGCGATGAAGGCGCGGCACAGCTATGCCGCCACCGACAACATCATCGTCGATTTCCGAATCGGCGATCACATCATGGGCGACATCTTTTCGGCCACCGAGCAACCGGTGCTGAAAGTGCGGGCTATCGGCACCCGGCCGCTGCGGCGCGTGGAAGTGATCAAGAACAACAAGTTTGTCCACATGGTGGCGCCGAACGCCAAGGAGGTCGCCTTCGAATACCGCGACGCGGAAGCCAGGAAGGGCGGCGGCGAGAGCTACTACTACGTGCGAGTCGAGCAGTCGGATGGCTCCCTGGCCTGGAGCAGCCCCATCTGGGTTACTTACTGACCGCGGGGCATTCCTGCGGAGAGGATGCCAGGATACGGTAGCCGTGTGCCTGACCGCCGCCTCACCGGCTGCCTCGCTGGCGCGGCGCGGTTTCAGGCGTTGAAGTTGACGATTGCCGCGAAGGAATCGGGCTTCAGACTGGCGCCTCCCACCAGCGTGCCGTCGATTTCCTGCTGCGCCATCAGTTGCTTGACGTTAGCCGGCTTCACGCTGCCGCCGTAAAGGATGCGCACGGCGGCGGCCGCCTCCGGGCCGAATGCACCGGCCACCTGCCGGCGAAGGGTGCGGTGAGCGTCGGCGGCGATTTCCGGCGTGGCCGTCCTGCCGGTGCCGATGGCCCAAACCGGCTCGTAGGCGATGACGATTCGGGAGAACTGCTCCGGGGTCAGGCCGGCGATACCCTTGCGGAACTGGTTTACCAGAACTTCCTCGGTCTGACCGGCCTCCCGCTGCTCGATCTTCTCGCCGACGCAAACGATCGGCTTGAGCCCGGCCTCCAGCGCGGCCCGAATGCGTTTCAACACCGTCTCGTCGGTCTCGCCGAAGTACTGCCTGCGTTCGCTGTGGCCGATGATCACCCACCGGCAGCCGGCGGCGACGAGCATGCCGGCAGAGGTTTCCCCCGTATAGGCGCCTTCTTTTTCCCAGAACAGGTTCTGGCCGCCGATTTCGATCCGGGTGCCCTTGACGGCCTCGACGGCGGCCGGAATATCAATGAAGGGCGGTGCGATCACGATCTCGCAATGCGTGGCACCGGCCACCAGGGGTTGGAATTCTTGAAAAAACGCGGACGTCTCACCGGGAGTCTTGAACATCTTCCAGTTGCCCGCCATGATCGGAATTCGATTGCTAGCCATAAGTTACTAGTTTAGCCGGAGCAGCGCGAGGCTGCCGGCGCCGGGCCGGAAGGGGTTCTTGTCGCTCTCAGGCGAGCCCGACGCCGCCGGGCGCGCTCGGCGCTCCGTTTCTCAGCCGCGGATGTCGAACAGCGGCCAGTAGCGGGCGGGCAACTTGCGCGGCTTCATGTCGGTCCCGCAGAAGATGTGCTTGGTCCGGCCGCGGGCCAGGCGCTGTCCGGACTCCGCGCTGCGGATCTCATAGGCGAATTCGAGCATGCGAGGGCCGGCCTTATTGACCCAGGTGCGGACGACGATTTCCTCGTCGTAACGGGCCGGGTACAGGTAGCGGCAACTCGCTTCGGCCACCGTCAACAAGATGCCCTCGTCCCGTTCCAGGTCGCTATAGCGGAGACCAGCGGCCCGGCAATACTCGACGCGGCCGACCTCCATGTAGACCAGGTAGTTCGCGTAGTAGACCACGCCCATCTGGTCCGTTTCGGCGTAGCGAACACGAAGACGGGTTTCCTGGACCCGGGCCGGCGCCGGGCCGGGGGAAGCGGTTGGTTGCTGTTGAACGCTCATGCTCGCCTGGCAACGGTGCGCCGCGGTTTCCGGGGCGCGCGACCGTATCCAAGCTGTGATTATACAAGGCAGGAGGCCGCCGAGCGGCGGGCGCGGTTCACCACCACCACTTCACCGCTGGCTGCGCCGGAAGCGTCGGAGAGCCGGAGCACCGCTTCTACCGGGACTTGCTGATCCCAGGCCCCGCTGATGGTGCTGGTAGCTTCCAGCAGCAGCAGCGACCCGAGCGCCGGGAAGCTTTCCCCGCCGCATACGCGTCTCAGCCCCAGGCGGAAGTTCTTGGCGATTTCCCCGGAAAACCGCAGCAAGTGGCGGGCGGCCTCTTCCGGCGACGTTTCCTGCTGCTGGCGGATCTGGCGGCCGCGGTTGGCCAACTTGGAGAACTGGCGCATGCAAGCGGCATCGGCGGCCAACAGGCGCCGGAAGTGCTGCGGGGCGCGCCGCACGGACCGGAAGATCGCGGGCTCGCGCTTGGCGGCGAAGGCCTCCGCCTGTCTCTCGCGGCCGGCTTCCACCAGGACCCGCCGGGTGGCGCGGAGCAAGTCCCGGAGCCCGGGAGCGGCGCTGCGCAGCGCCGAGTGCAGGCTGGCAGGATTCATTGGGTCGTAGGTGAAATCGGCCCTGGCTTTGCGTCGGAACGGCTGGCTGGCCTGGTAGGCGAGCAGCGAGTAGACCGTTTCGAGATC
>CAZXVW010000279.1:0-4665 GCA_964644025.1 uncultured Solibacteraceae bacterium
GCGCATTTCGGCCGGCGGCAGGAAATTGAGTCCATCCGGCACGCGCTGGCGTTGCTAGGAGAGACGGAAATTCGAAAATGGGTCAGCCTGGTCGCCCTTGCCGGGCTGGCGGGGGACAAGCCGCAGGAACTGATCGTCAGCGCCGTGATCCGGGGCCGGTTCTGTGAACTCATCGCTCCCCAGATCGGCCTCGGGCGGCGCCAGCCGGAGATGTTCCTGATGGGGATGTTCTCGCTGCTCGATGCGGTGCTCGACAAGCCGATGGAAGAAGTCCTGGCGGAGGTGCCTCTGGCGCCGGATCTCCGCGATGCTCTGCTGGGAAAGCCCGGCGCCCCGCCGGCGCTGTGCAGCGCCCTGGCGCTGGCCCGGGCCGTGGAAACGGCTGACTGGGCTGCGGTAGAGCAGGGGGCCGCAGCGGCCGGGATCACTCTGGCGGATGTTTCCGAACGCTATCTCGACTCGGCTGGCTGGGCCGACACCGTTTTCAGCGCCTGAGCCTCATGCCCACCGGTCCGGAGATCCAACTCCGGCAGCCGTGGCGCCGGCTGCTCAGCCCTTCTTCTTGACTTCTACCTTCGCTCCCTGCTCGGTGTATTGCACGATTCCGGAATGATCCAGGTCCCCTTTACCGTCGTTGATCAGCGCCACCAGCATCTGCTGCACCAGGCTGGTGAGGGGCAGGGGAACCTGGAGGGACTCGGCCGCCTGCAGCGTATTGCGCAGATCTTTCTGGTGCAGCTTGATCCGGAAACCCGGTTGAAAGTTCCGTGCGATCACCATCGGCGCCTTGGCGTTCAGCACCGTGCTGCCGGCCAGCCCGCCCTTAATGGCGTTGAAGACATCCTCCGGGTCCAGTCCGGCCCGGGTAGCCAGCACCAGCGCCTCGCCCATCGCGGCAATGTTACAGGCCACGATGATCTGGTTGGCGAGCTTGGTGACGTTGCCGGCGCCCACTTCTCCGGTGCGGGTCACCGAGGCGCCCATGCATTCCAGGATCGGCTTCATCCGGTCGAAAACCTCCGGCCGGCCGCCCACCATAATCGCCAGCGTCCCGTCGATGGCCTTTGGCTCGCCGCCGCTCACCGGGGCATCGAGGAAGTCTATTCCCTTGGCTTCGCAGGCCCGGCCGATTTTTTGCGAGACCAACGGGTTGATCGAGCTCATGTCGATCAGCACGGAGCCGGCGGCCGCGCCCTCCAGCACACCGTCCTCACCCAGCACCGCGCGCTCGACGTCCGGCCCATCGGGGAGCATCGTAATGATCACCTCCGAACGCGCCGCCACATCCTTCGATGAGCCGGCCCCGGCCGCGCCGGCCGCGACTACTTCGTCAACCTTCTCCGCCACGATGTCGTAGACGACAAGTTCATGGCCGGCCTTGAGCAGGTTCCTGGCCATGGGCTTGCCCATAATCCCCAATCCGATGAATCCAATCCTGGATGGCACCACGTTCACGCTCCTTTCCTGGACTTCCCTGACAGCCCGGCATCCGCCGGGGTGATCCGGCAACGGCTGGTTGCCGTCAACGTACGCTCATGGCGAACATGCTGACGGCCGCGCCGGCGCGCCCGGCTAGAAATCCGCCGGTTTGGCCAGCCGGTTGCTTTCACCTGGACTATTTCCGCATTCGCGCCCGAGGGCTTTTCAGCTTCAGTTGCCGCCGCTTGCGTTTCTTGCGCTTCGGTTTGTGGATGATGAAGGTTCCGCTGCCTTGATATTCCGCCTGGTAGAGCTTGTCTTGATCCAAAATCCAGATCTCCCAAAATAAGGTCAGTACTTCTATGTATTCTAGCGCAGCCGGGGGCTGGCCTCGACACCCGCGGCGCGGACCGATGTGAGCGCCCGGCGCCAGTTACGGGAAGAGCGGGTGGTCCGGGAACGGGCGGACAACAGCCTCCCGGCTGGCATAACATAGTTATGTTGTCTCGCCTTTCGTCGCCCGGATCAGGTCCCCTGTGGAATTGGCCCCTCGTGTACCTGGGGGTGGCGTTGACGACGCTGGCGACGATCGTGCTGGAGCTTTCGCTCACGCGCATTTTCTCGGTCGTTTTTTACTACCACTTCGCGTTCCTGGCCATCTCGATCGCGCTATTCGGGCTCGGCGCGGGCGGGCTGTTTTCCTACGCCTTCCGCGGCCGTTCGCGGCGCCTGTTCCGGACGCTGGGCATTCTGGCAGTGCTCGACGGCCTTTCGGTGGTGGCGGCGCTGGTGTTCTTGCTCTCCCGGCAAAGCCGGCTGGAAGGCGGCACCCTGGCGCTGGTGTACCTGACCACGGCCTTGCCGTTCTTCTTTGCCGGCGCGGTGGTGTCCACGGTCTTCGCGGAGACCGTCGAGCGGGTCCACCGTATCTACTTCTTCGACCTGCTTGGCGCGGCTCTTGGGTGCCTTCTTCTGGTGCCGTTGCTTGACTTCGTGGGCGGACCAAACACGGTGATTGCCGCGGCCATCCTGTACGCAGCCGCCGCGGCCATCTGGTTTACGCAGGCCGGCTCGTTGCGGGGCCGTGTCCTGGGAGTTGTGGCGGCGTTATTGCTGGCCGCGCTCGTCGTGTTCAATGTAAGAGAATCCCTTCTCGACGTGAGCTACGCCAAGGGCGAACGGTTACTGGAAGAGCTCTTTGTGAAGTGGAACAGCTATTCCCGGATCGCGCTGGCCACAGAAAAAGAGACGGGCCAGATGACGATCCGAATCGACGGGGGCGCCTCATCGCCTATTGTCAGCCTGAATCCAGCCGCACTGTCCGGCGAACAGCGGCGCAATCTGCTCCGCCACGGCGGAGGTCTCCCTTATATCTTGCGGCCCGGCGCCAAGACGCTGGTGATCAGTCCGGGCGGTGGTTCCGGGGTGGCCGGGGCGTTGCTCTCCGGAAGCAAAGATGTGACCGGTGTCGAACTGAATCCCATCATCGCCAATACGATCATGCGGGACCGGTACCGGCAGGCCAGCCAGGATTTGTATTTCCAGCCGGGGGTACGGATCCAGGTCGGAGACGCACGGAACTTCATCCGGAGCAGCCAGGAGCAGTACCAGGTGATTCAAATCTCGCTGCCGGACACCTGGGACTCGGCCGCCGCCGGCGCGCGCGCCCTGTCCGAGAGCAACCTGTTCACCACGGAGGCGTTTGGCGATTACTTGAACTGCCTCACCGCCGACGGGCTGCTGGCTTTCACGGTCTGGGCATTCGATCCGCCGCGGGAGTGCCTGCGCCTGGTGGTGCTGGCCCGGGAGGCCCTGCGAAGCCGGGGAGAGTTCGAAGCCTGGCGACACATTGCCGTTGCCCGGGAAAGGACCGGCGGGCATGACCGCGACACCGTTCTGGTCTTCCGGAATGCGCTGAGCGTTGCCGGTGTTTCGGAACTGCGGCGAGGGATCCGCGCGTGCAACATGAGACCGGTGTACCTGCCGGGCGATTCCTCCGGCAGTCCCTTCGCCACCTTCTTGCGGAGCCGGGCGCCGGAAAAGTTCTTGCAAGACTACCCGTACGACGTAAGCCCGGTGAGCGACAATCGCCCGTTCTTCTTCCACACGGCGCCGGCGGCCGAACTCTGGAAGCTGTTGCGGCATCCGGCCGGCGACGGGAATTCAGCCTCTGGCGGTACGGCTGGGTTGCTGCTCCGCCTGGTGGGTATCAGCCTGCTGGGCACTGCCATCATTCTTGCTCTGCCCTGGCTGTTTCTGGACAAGAACCACCTGCGTCAAAAAGGCACCCTGCGCCTCCTGTGGTATTTCGCCTTTATTGGAGCCGGTTACATGCTGATCGAGGTGGCGCTGATCCAAAAATTCGTTCTTTTTCTGGGGCGTCCCACTTCCGCGCTCACGGTGATCGTTTTTTCGATGCTGATCTCCAGCAGCCTCGGGGGCTATTTCAGTCCACGCATCCTCGGCACCTCGGAGCGAAGTCTGACCGGAGCGCTGGCCGCGACGGCGCTGCTGATCGCCTTGCTGGCGGTGCTCGTCCCGCCGCTGGCAGCCACCAGAGCCGGCTGGCCGATGTGGACGAAGATCCCGGCCACGGTGCTGCTGATCGCGCCGGCCGGTTTTGTCATGGGCATGGCGTTCCCGACGGGCCTGGCCCGGCTGGAGACCCGGGATCATTCCTCGGTGCGGTGGGCCTGGGCTTTGAACACGGCCGCCAGTGTGACCGGCTCCTCCTGCGCCATCTTTCTGGCCATCCACCTTGGCTTGCGGGAAACGCTGCTCATCGGCGGCGTCATGTACCTGGGCGCTCTGCTGTCAATTCAAAGCGGGAAACGGCCGGCGGTCAGCGCGGCGCGCTAGAAGGGAACGTGCGGTGGACACTATTCTGCGGCGGCTCCAGCCGGGCGAACGCGTGCTGGATCTGGGATCGCGAAATGGGAGTTTCGAGCCAGGCCGCTGCGCGGGGAACACGTTCCGGCTGGACATCCAGCCGCCCGCCGCGGCCGCCGGCGCAAGTTGCGTTCAGGGTGATGCAGCCCGGCTCCCGTTCCGTGACGCGGCATTCCAGGCCGTGGTTTGCAACCACGCTCTCGAACATTTCCAGCGTCCGGCGGCCGCGGTGCGGGAAGTGCACCGTGTCCTGTCTCCCGGCGGAATGTTCTTTGTAACCGTTCCCGACGCGACAACGCTAACAGCCCGTGGCAGAAGTGCCGATTTTCAACCATGGGCTGGAATGAAAACCATTCG
>CAZXVW010000280.1:0-4642 GCA_964644025.1 uncultured Solibacteraceae bacterium
GATACCGAGCCGCCGTGCCTCCTTCTCCAGGTATTTCTGGCCGATTTCGACCGCTTTGGCCCGTTCGCTAACGTTGATGACGTGCTTGATCTTGTTCCGGGCCCGCGAAGTCTTTACCAGCGAGAGCCAGTCCTTACTCGGCATGTGGCCCGCCTGGGTGAGGATTTCCACCACGTCGCCGTTCCTGAGGTTATACCGCAGGGGGACAATACGGCCATTGACTTTCGCGCCGACGCAGGTGTGACCAACCTCGCTGTGAATCGCGTAAGCAAAATCGATGGGTGTTGCTCCCCGGGGCAGAGCGATGACCTTGCCGCGAGGAGTAAATGTGTAAACCTCCTCCGGGTACAAGTCCACCTTCAAGGTGGAGAGAAATTCGCCGGGGTCACCCATTTCGCGCTGCCACTCGACGAGCTGGCGCAGCCAGGCGATTTGCTGCTCGTCCGGGGCCGCGCCCCGCCGGCCTTCCTTGTACTTCCAGTGCGCGGCGATGCCCTCCTCGGCGATGCGATGCATTTCCTCGGTGCGGATCTGCACCTCGAAGGGGACACCACCCGGTCCGATGACCGAGGTGTGGAGGGACTGGTACAGGTTCGGCCGCGGGATGGCGATGAAGTCCTTGATCCGGCCCGGAATGGGATGCCATTCGTTGTGAATCACCCCGAGAGCCGCGTAGCAATTCTTGACCGAATCCGTAATGATTCGCAAGGCCAGCAGGTCATAGACCTGATCGAGCGTGATCTTCTGGCGCTTGAGCTTCAAGTACACTGAATAGGCCCGCTTGACGCGCCCTTCCAGGCGGGCCGGGATTCCCTCGCGGGATAGGTTGGCTTCCACCGCCGCCTGGATCTGGCCCAGGAACTTCTCGTTGGCCGGGCGCAGGGATTCAATCTGGCGGGTGATATCGGCGTAAGCCTCCGGATCCAGGTAACTGAAAGCGAGATCTTCCAGTTCGCCCCGGATTCTGCCCATGCCGAGCCGGTTGGCGATGGGAGCGTAGATTTCCAGCGTTTCATGAGCGATGCGCTCCTGCCGCTCCCTGGACAGCGAGGCGAGGGTGCGCATGTTGTGCAGCCGGTCGGCGAGTTTGACCAGCACGACGCGGATGTCGCTGACCATCGCCAGCAGCATCTTCCGCACGCTCTCGGCCTGCCGCTGTTCCCGGGAATAGAACTGGAGCTTGGTCAGCTTGGTGACCCCGTCCACGCAGCGCGCCACATCGTCGCCAAATTCCTTGCGCACCTCCTCGACGGTGACGCCGGTGTCTTCGACCACATCATGCAGGAGGGCCGTCTGCAAGCACACCAGATCCATCTGGCGATCGGCCAGAAGGTGGGCCACCGAGAGAGGATGGATCATGTAGGGTTCGCCGGAAGCCCTCGCCTGCCCGTGGTGGACGCGGGCAGCGAAGGCGTAGGCGCGGCGGAGGGGCGCCAGACTGTCCTTCGGGCGCATCCGGCGGATCTTGTCTTCGAGCTCGCGGTACAATGCGACGACCGAGGCGGGTTCCGTCTCCACCCCGGGAGAATCCCCCCGCCGTACCGCCGGTTCCGAGGCCATCCTATTAACCAGAGTAAACCGATCTTGCGGGCGAAGCTACCGTGCGCGCCGAAAAACAGTGACCGCCGGCCTCCAGCCAGGAGGATGCTGGCACCGTACGACAGCTCCTTCCCCGGAGGATCCGGCGGCCGATAGACGAGCAAAAACCGCCCGCCCGCCTGTTATTCGGTAATGCCGATGTTGGTTACCGACTGGGTGCGGGCAGCCTTGATTTTCTTGACTTCCAGGGTTTTATCGACCCAGTTGTCCGCGATCTCGGTCTCCTTCTCGTACTCTTCCCTGGTGTCCATCAAGTCGGCCTTTTCGCGGTGGAGCAGGTTGAGATAGGCCATGGCATCGTCATACTCGGGATCGATCTCGATCGCCTTCTCGAGGTACATCAGTCCCTCGTTGATGATGTCCCAATTCTGCTTCCGGACCTCCTCCCGCACTTTCTTGTCTTTGAGCGGACCGGGATCCTCGGGTTTCATCCCCAGTTTCGCCCTGGCCGCCATCCGGACCTGGAAAGCGCGGGTCCAGGCGATGACTCCCAGCGTGTAATAGGCTTCCTTGTAATTCGGGTCGGCGGCGATGAGTTTCTTGTTCCACTCCTCGGCTTTCTCAAATTCCTTTTGATGGAAGTACAAGGAGGCGATGGAAGCCAGCGCCACCGTATTGTTGGGATCCGTCTCCAGGACCTTGGCGAATTCATCGTGAGCGGCCTGGGCCATTTGCTCATTCTCGGGAGACTCCGCCCCGGGGATGTACTGGCTCATGTAAGCAGTGGCCAGGTACAGCCGTGCGGTAGTGAACGTCGGGTCTAACTCCACGGACCGTTTAAAATACTCCACGGCCTCGGCGTACTGGGCGTTCTTGTAAGCTTGAACTCCCTTGTTCAACTGATCCCGGGCCCTCAGCTTCGTGCACCCGGTCGTACTCGCCAGCAGCAGTGCCACCGCGAGCAGCGCAACAGACACTGACATAGTTCTCTTCATCTAGAACTCCTCACCGGACTGGTTCACGGGATACGGCTGGAGGCGCGCTATTGGCCCGCCTCCATTTTCTGCGTCATCAGCCCGACCTTATCAATTCCAGCGCCTTTGGCAATGTCAATTACCCTCGCCACCGCCTGGAACTCCAGATTCGGATCGCCCTTTACAAAGACCACGCGCTCGGCCCGGGTCTTGAAAATCTCTTCCAGACGGGGACCCAGCCGGGTCATGTCGGTGGGCTCGGCGTTGATCAGCATGCTGCCGTCCTGGTTGATACTCACCACCACGGTGCGCTGGTCGGCGGCCGAGGGCTGCTGATCCGGTGGCGCCGGCTGAGGAATCAGCGCTTCCAGGCCCTTCGGCGTCAGCGGCGTAATCACCATAAAAATGATGATGAGCACCAGCAGCACGTCGATAAAAGGCACGACGTTCGGCTCTGAGAGCTCGGTGCCGCCGGTCTCGACTTGCATTCCCATATCTGTTTCTCCTTCGAAAATAGCCGTAGATCGTTGAAACTACGGGAGCCGCCCGCGGCTATTTTCATCACTCGTTGTGACCCGTCGGGTCATGGGCGACTCCTTTCCCAACCGCGATCAGCCGCGCTATGGGGCCGCCACGCCGCGTCTCTGTTTGAGTTTTTCGGTCAACAGGCCAATGTTATCCACGCCCGCCGACCGCACGTTGTCGATAACATCGACGACCCGCTCATAGCGAGCGCGCGCATCCGCTTTCAGATACACCGTCTTGTCCAGTTGCGTGGACAGCATGTCCTGCACCTTCTGCGGCAAGTCCTCCGGTTCCATGCGGGTGGTTCCCAGGAAGACCTTTCCATCGCGCGTTACCGCGATGAGCACGGCGTTCTCCTTGTCGGCCTCGTTCATGGCGATCGGGTTTCTCGTCATCACCAGGTCGACACTCACGCCTTTGGACAACATGGGTGTGACCACCATAAAGATGATCAGCAGCACCAACATTACGTCGGTAAGTGGGACCACGTTCGGCGCGGACTCGATTTTCGGGGCCGTTTGTTTTCTCATAGTTCGTCCCTCTTTCCGCCCGGCTAAGTTCCGGCGGGCGGCCGGGGTTGCTCCCCGGCCGTCAAACCGTCAACTCGCCAGGCTAAGCTATCCCCGCGGCCAGCCGCGGCTACTTGCCCGCCGCGCCAGCGCCCTGGGAACGCTTCAAGAAGTAATCGATCAGCTCCGAGCTGGAGTTGCCCATCTCGACGTCGAAACCTTCCAGCCTCGTGGTGAAGTAGTTGTAAGCCCACACCGCCGGAACCGCGACGAACAGACCGATAGCCGTGGCTACCAGGGCCTCGGAAATGCCGCCGGCGACCGCGCCAAGGCCGGTGGACTTCTCGGTCGAAATGCCCTTGAACGCGTTAATGATGCCGACCACGGTGCCGAACAGCCCGACGAACGGAGCCGAGGCAGCGATGGTCGCCAGCACGCTGACGCCGCGTTTCAGCTCGGCGTGCGTAATGGCTTCAGCGCGCTCCAGGGCCCGCCGGGAGGCCTCGATCTCTTCGCCGGGAATATCGGCCCCCGCCTCGTGCGCCCGAAACTCCTGTAACCCAGCCACCACAACCTTGGCCAGGTGGCTCTTCTTGTACCGGTCAGCAATCTTGATCGCCTCGTCGAGCTTGCCTTCGCGGAGAGCGCCGGCCACCGCCGGAGCGAACTGGCGCGACTGCTTACGCGCGGCGCTGTAAGCCAGGAAACGATCGATCATAATACCGATCGAATAGGCGGACATCAGGAACAGCAAGATCACCACGATCTTTGCCGGAATACCCATCTGGGCCCACATGGAGCGAATGTCGAATCCGACAGCCCCTCCCGCCAAAAGCATGAAGGCCCAAGCTTGCAATTGTAGAAACATCTGTCTTTCTCCTGCGAGTTGAATTTACTTTATTACGTAACAGTCGTAAACCGTTAATTGTCCATCAACCACTCAACGTGAAATTCACGTCGATCACGGTCACCACCTCAACCGGCTCCCCGTTGAGCAACGTGGGCTTGTAAACCCACTGCTTCACGGCCGCGGTGGCCGCGGGGACCAGCAGCGGGTGGCCGCTGACCAAAGTCAAATTCTGAATTCTGCCGTCT
>CAZXVW010000281.1:0-4596 GCA_964644025.1 uncultured Solibacteraceae bacterium
TCGTCCACCCACTTGTCGATCTCTGCCGCCCGGGGCGCGAGTTTCGCCGCCACAGCCGGCTGGGACCGGACTGCGGCCAGTATCTGCTCTTTCCCGAGCGAACGCAGGGTTTCATACAGCGGTGGATCCCAGCCGTAGACGACACGCGCGAATTCGGCCGCGGCCTGGCCCCGCTCGAAGGCGTCCACCGCCCGCTGGCCCACTGCAATGAACTTGTTGATGTCCATCTTCGGTTCTTGATTCTCCGTGGCGTCCGGCGCCGGCTTCTGGGCCACGGCCGGCGGGCCAGAAACACCCGAGGCGCCCGCCTTATAGGCAGCAACCTGGGCAACCACCTCGGCCAGCCCGTCCAGAATGCCAGGCAAGGAAGAAGCTAAAGCGCCCCAGCCTGAGCCCTCACCGCCGCCGGCGCCCCGCAACTCGTTGGCGATCGCCAGTACCTCTTTCACCTGCTCCATGTCGGACTTCGGCTTTGCGGCCGCCGCCCGTTGCATCTCCAGCTCCAGCATCTTCGTCAGGGTTGACAGCATCAGCTCAGTGCCTTTGCTGGCGGCGCCCTGCGCCTGCATCATCACCTGAGCGATCTTGACGCCGAGCTCGGCCGGATCCGCACGCGGTCCGAACGCCTTCTGCGCTTCCACGGCCAGCTCAAACGGAGACTTGGCCGGCTCCGCTTGCCGGGCCCGCAGGTCCTGCAACAACTGGCGATTCAGGGCCGCCATCTCTCGCACCGCCATCGCTTCCGGGTTCGCCATGTCTTGTTCCTCGGGTTCGTCCTCATCCCACGGCAGCCGCTGGCCCTTCGACCGCAACAACTGGATGTAGCTGGCGTTCTCGGGCACGTTCAAGAGTTCCTCGGGTGGCACGACCGGAGGCAGGTCCGGGCGATCGATCTCGACCTTGGCCGTAGCCACCTGGTTCAGGGCGGTGGGCCGGTTCTTATCGATCAGGCGGAGCTGGTAGACGCCCGAGCCGAATTCATCCATCAGCCGGCGTTCGCTCACCGAGTTCTCATTCAGCAGATCCCAGCGGGCGATGTAGGCATGCTCCTGGCCGGCCTGGGTCCGATCGATCTTGGGGTGGAGCCGGTAGAGGTACACCATCGCCGCCTCACGGTGGGGATATTCGCGCATCAGCCGCCACCAACTGGCCGCTGAGAGCTCCTGGGACGGCATGTGGGAGGTGCAAATTCTGGCGATCAGGTCCTTTTCGGCGGTCTTAGTCCTGGGCATGGCAGCGAAGGACCAGATTAACGTAGTTTATGGTAAAAAACAAGTTGATTCGATTCGTTTATAGCCCTACACTGGGGCCGGATGACACAGACCGAGCAGAGCGCCGGCCGAAGCCCTACCTTCGAGCCTCCTCCGAATGGGATACTCAACCGTTTCTTCGGCCGGCGCCCGGTGCGCGCCGAGCTCCGCCGGCAGTCTGAAGATGACGACACCCGCACCCGGCAAACCGTAACGCTCATGGCAGCGTATGCCATCGCGGACGCCCGCTCACCGATCGTGCGCCGGGCGGCCCTGGAAGCCATCGCGGGACTGCCGGCCAGGGATCAGCGCAAGGAAGCGGAACGGGTCTGGCACTGGGTCCGGCGCCGCGTCCGCTTCATCGAGGACCGCGAGCTGGCCACCGGCTTAGAGGGGATCGAACCGGATGGCGCCGAAGTGCTCGTTCGCCCGGTGGATCTGCTCACCATGCCGACGCCCGTGGGTGACTGTGACGACTTCGCCATGCTCACCGCAGCGATGCTCCGGGCACTGGGCATCCCCTGGGCATTCCGGACCGTCGCCGCCGAGCCAGGCCACCCGCAGACTTACTCCCATGTCTACGTGGTAGCACTGCTGCCGGAGGGGGAACTGCCGCTCGACACCAGTCACGGGCCGAGGCCCGGCTGGGAGGTGCCGGCGGCCGGAAAATCCAAGACCTGGAGACCTGACGCGATGGGAACCCTCGGAAGCATTGACTGGGGCGCCATGCTCCAACACGGCGTGACCGCCACCACCGACATCCTAAAGGCCCGCTACGCGCACCCGCCGGCCGGCACTTTCGAGCAAAGTCCCGAAGGCGTGTACTACCGACAGCCGCAGAACGCGCCGCCGTACACGTTTCCTGGCGGCGGATTCGGTCTGCCGCAGAGCAACCTGACCACGCTGGCGCTGATCGCCGGCGCGGCAATTCTGATGATCCTGGTGGCCCGCAAATGAAAAACAAACAGAAGAAACCGCCGACGTTCCGCCTGCAGCTCACCGCCAGTGGCGCGAAGGAGCTCGCCCGCTCGCTCGGCATCACGGAACGGGAAGCCCGCGCCGCGGTGCGCCGGCGCAAGAACCCGCTCGGCCGCGCGAAGGTGGAACGTCGCGGCCAGCGTATCGTGCTGATTCTCAGATAGGCAATGCCCACCGGCGCCGCAAACCTGGTTCTGGAGACGAGGCCCGGCAGTTTGTCCGGGACAGGGCAGCAGATCGTGCTGTCCGCACCCGAGATCGCCGCCGGAACGCTGACGGCGGCATCGGCCGCCGGTGCCTCCTGGGCCACCGCGGCGATACCCATCGTGGGTCCGATCATCGCCGGGGTAACGCTCGGCCTGGGCTTCCTGTTCGGCCGCAAGCGCCCGAAGCAGAAGGTGGCCGCCACGCACATCGTGGACGAGCTGGAGCCCATGCTGCGCCAGAACCGCGATGCGTACCTCGCTGGGCCGCGGACGCCGGAGGCGCAACAGCAAGCCCTGGCCAACTTCGACGCCGGTTGGGAGTGGCTCACCAGCGCGCAGGCTTGCGGCAATCCGGAACTGGGCCCGCCCGGGGAATGGTGTATTGCCGACCGGGTCCGGGGCGGCAAGTGGGACTGGTTCGCGTTGTACCGCGATCCGATCGAGCAAACGCCGCCGGACGCCCCGGACCAGGTGCTGGCCGACATCCTGCCCGGCGGCGGCGCAGGATCACTTTCGCCGGCTGCGCTGCTGGGGCTGGCGCTCATCGTTGCGGGGGCCACGCTATGAGTATCGCGCCGATGTTGAACATTGCCGGCGGGATTGTCCTGGGGCGAATGGGAATTCGCGCTCTGGGCCTGGGTGGCCTGGGCGCCACCGCCGAGGAGTGCGAGCAGTGGCGCCGGATCGCCGCCGGCGCCGACTATGCCCAGCACACCGACGAGGAACGCCGGCAGGCGGCCGAGAACTACAACACTCAGTGCCGTCAGCCGAGCCCCACTGCGGTTCCCCCGATGCCGGATCCAGCGGACTACCGGCCGGCAGTGATTCCGGCGCCGGAGTGTGGTTTTGATCCAGTCTGCATTGACTGTGCCGGCCAGATCGCGCAGTACAACGCCGCGGCCATGGAGAACGCCAGGAACGCCTACGGGCGGGCTCTGTGCGAGCGCAACAACGCGCTGAACATCGCCGCCGGGCATCCGGAGAACGTCGTAGATTGCAATGCCCGGTTTCCGATCCGCCTCCTGACGAAGCCAGCCTGCGCCG
Organism: uncultured Solibacteraceae bacterium; assembly: GCA_964644025.1. Lineage (GTDB taxonomy): Bacteria > Acidobacteriota > Terriglobia > Bryobacterales > Bryobacteraceae > CAZXVW01. The sequence continues at coordinate 3,479 of CAZXVW010000281.1, forward strand.
CCATCTACGCCGGCAAGAAACAAGTGGCCGCTCCAACTGCTGGCGGGAGCTACCTGATCCCGAACGCATCCTGGGGCGAGAGCCTGCCAGCCGTGGAGGCTGACAAAGCGGGTCTCGTGTCACTTGGCGACGAACAGGCAAAGTCTAGCGCTGCCGTTTCCAACTCCATGCAGGAACAGTCCCGGCCGGCGCCGGCAACTGACCAGGGGCCGGCGCCGGGCCGGCACAGCAGCCCCGAAGGACCGGACGCGGGCAATGAAGCTGCCACGCACGGCGATTCCTCACCCAGCCCGTCATGGGAACGCGTGAGAAAGCAGCTCGCCACGGTGCCCTGGTGGGTCTATCTGGCCGCCGGGGCTGTCGTGTGGGCCGCAATCGGAGGTGAGAGGTGATCCAGACGCTCGGCGCCGTCGATCCCACGCTGTGCCTGAAGATCCAGTGCGGGCTGATCACGCAGAGCCAGGCGGGCTGGCAGACCCTGCTCGAGTGCTCGCAGGCCGGCTATGCGGGCGTGCGTTCGGCGCTCGATCCGGTCTGCCAGCAACTGATCGGCGCCAGCAGCCCGGTTGAAGTGGTCCAGGAACAGGCTTACCAGGCCACGCACGATCCGCAACCGGACGACGTCGCTTACTACCAGCCGGATGCAGAAACCGGTGAACCGCAGCAATGGTACGAGCTCCCCGCCGAACCCTCGATCGACACCGAAGCCGCAGTTACCGGCCAGCCCCGCTACGATGAGGGCGCTACTCAGCCGGCCGGCTACGAGCCAACCCCGGCGGGGAGTGCGCAGCCGGCCACAGAAACTCAGCCTCAAGACGAGTTCGACGCCCAAGCCTACCGGCAACTCATCGGGAGTCCCGAGTTCCAGTTCACCGAGACACGAACACCAGGACCTGGCGCCCCGCTGTCTGAGCTCCCGCGCCGAGTCATCGAGGCGGCAAAGAAGCTGCCCTGGTGGGTATGGGTGATCCTGGCCGCAGCCATATGGGAGGCCACAAGGAAAAAGCGATGAAAGACCTGATCAAGTACGGACTACTCGCCACCGGCGCCTACCTGCTCGCACGCCAGTTCGGCCTGCTGCCCGAGCTCCAGCTCCCAGGTGTGGCGCCGGCCGGCAA
>CAZXVW010000282.1:0-4581 GCA_964644025.1 uncultured Solibacteraceae bacterium
CGACGTCTTGCTCACCCCGAACCTGTTCGGCGATATCCTGAGCGATGAAGGCGCCATGCTGGCCGGCTCGATCGGCATGCTCGCTTCGGCCTCGATCGGCGGCCGGCGCCCTTCCGGCGCCTACGTGGGCCTCTACGAGCCGGTTCACGGTTCCGCGCCGGACATCGCGGGCCAGGGCAAGGCCAATCCGCTGGCGGCCATCGGCTCGGTGGCGGCGATGCTGGAGTACAGCTTCGGCTTGAAAGAAGAAGCGGCCGCCATCAACCGGGCAATCGAAGCGGTGCTGGCATCCGGTGCCGTTACCCCGGATTTGAAACCGCAGGGTGAGCCGGCCACCACCGCCGAAGTGGGCGCGGCCGTCTGCGAAGCAATTCCATAGGCGCCCGCGCCGGCGCGCCGGAACCTGTTGCCCTCGGGTGCCCGGCCGCGGCTGTGGAGAAAGTAGGAAGCATGAATCGTTCCCGTACCATCATCGAGAAGATCTGGGACGCGCACGTTGTCACCGAGGAACCCGGCGCCCCGGCCCTGCTCTACATCGACCTGCATCTGGTGCACGAGGTGACCTCGCCGCAGGCCTTCTCCGGCCTCCGCAAGCGCGGTCTCAAGGTTCGCCGGCCGGATCTCACCTTCGCCGTCACTGACCACTCGGTCCCGACCACGCCGCGTTCGCTCCCCATCGCCGACCCGGTAGCCCGGGCGCAGGTCGAGCAACTGGAGGCCAATTGCGCCGAATTCGGAATCCCGTGTCTTGGCTTCCACAGCGACCGCCAGGGCATCGTGCACGTCATCGGCCCGGAGAACGGACTCACTCAGCCGGGCATGACCGTCGTCTGCGGCGACAGCCACACCGCCACCCACGGAGCCTTCGGCGCCCTGGCGTTCGGCATCGGCACCAGCCAGGTGGAGCACGTGCTGGCGACGCAATGCCTGCTGCAGCGGCCCTCGAAGACCTTCAAGGTGGAGGTCAACGGCATGCTTCGGCCCGGTGTTTCCGCCAAGGACATCATCCTGGCCCTGATCGCGAAAATCGGCACCGGTGGCGGCACCGGCTGCGTCATCGAGTACTGTGGTTCCACGATCCGCGCCCTCTCGATGGAAGAGCGCATGACCGTCTGCAACATGTCGATCGAGGGCGGGGCGCGCGCCGGCCTGGTGGCCCCCGACGACACCACGTTCGACTATTTAGCGGGCCGGCCGTTCGCCCCGAAAGGCGCGGACTGGGACGCGGCGCTCGAGCGCTGGAAGCAGCTTCCCACCGATAGGGACGCGACCTACGACAAGGAAACCAGCCTCGACGCTTCCGCGCTGGAGCCGATGATCACGTTCGGCACGAACCCGGGGATGGGCATTCCAATCACCGCCGCGGTGCCGGACCCCGCGGCCGCCGGTCCAGCGGAGCGGGAAACCCTGGCGAAGGCGCTGCGCTACATGGATCTCGAGCCGGGCAAGCCGCTGCTCGGCCATCCGGTCGACGTCGTGTTCATCGGAAGCTGCACGAACTCGCGCCTCACCGACCTTCGCGCTGCCGCCCGCGTCTTTCAGGGCCGTAAGGTGGCGCCGGGCGTCCGCGCGCTGGTGGTGCCCGGCTCCCAGCCCATCAAGCGCCAGGCCGAAGCCGAGGGCCTGGATAAAATCTTCCGGGAGGCCGGCGCCGAGTGGCGCGAGGCCGGCTGCTCGATGTGCATCGCCATGAACGGCGACCAGCTCGAACCCGGCCAGTACTCCGTCTCCACTTCCAACCGCAATTTCGAGGGCCGCCAGGGCGCCGGCGGGCGCACCTTCCTGGCCAGCCCGCTGACCGCCGCCGCGGCCGCGGTCACCGGCCGGGTCACCGACGTGAGGACATTGCTATGAAGAAGTTCACGCGCTTTGAAAGCCGCCTGGTTCCGCTGCCGGTGGATAACATTGATACGGACCAGATCATCCCCGCCCGTTTTCTGAAGACGACCAGCAAGGAAGGGCTCGGCGATCAGCTCTTCTGCGACTGGCGCTATGACGCCGATGGCAATCCGAAGCCGGATTTCATCCTGAACCAGCCGCAGGCCCGCGGCGCCGAGATCCTGCTGGCCGGCGACAACTTCGGCTGCGGCTCCTCGCGCGAGCACGCCCCGTGGGCGCTCACCCAGTTCGGCTTCCGGGCCGTCATCTCCACCTCGTTCGCCGACATTTTCAAGGCCAACGCGCTCAAGAACGCTTTGCTGCCGGTCGAGGTGCCGCCGGATGTTCACGCGGATCTGTTCGCCGCCGTCGACAAGGATCCGGACTACCGCGTCACCGTGGATCTGGCTGCCCAGAAGCTCATCCTGCCCGGCGGCCGGGGAGTTCCCTTCGACGTGGACCCGTTCGCCCGCCGCTGCCTGCTCGACGGCGTCGACGAGCTGGGCTACATTCTCAAGCAGGAAGCGGCCATCAAGGCTTACGAAGCGCGGCGGACCATCAAGCTGAACACGCTGGCCACTTAGGCGTACTTTGACGGGGCCCAACCGTTGTGCGAACCGGGGCCTGATGAAACAATGACAGATACGGCCGTCTTCTCCGGATTCATTTCTTGGTAACCGCAGGTAAGCCCGTGCCTAACACCGCCATTCTTTTGATCGACTGTCCGGATCGGAAGGGCCTGGTGGCCGCGATCGCCAATTTCCTGTACGAGCACAACGCCAATATCCTCCACGCCGACCAGCATCAGGACAACCAGGCCGGTTTGTTTTTCATGCGCGTGGAATGGGACCTGGCGGATTTCACGCTGCCGCTGTCCCGGTTCCGGGAGACCTTTGCCCCCATTGCCGCCCGGCTCTCGATGCGGTGGCGGCTGGAGCTTTCCTCGGTCCGGCCCAAGGTGGCCATCATGGTCTCCAAGTACGACCACTGCCTGGAAGACTTGCTCTACCGAAGGCGCAGCGGTGAGCTGGCCTGCGATATTCCTCTGATCATCAGCAACCACCCGGACGCCCGGTCGCTGGCTGCCTTCCACGGCGTTCCGTATTACTACATCCCGGTCACCAAGGAGAAAAAGAAGGAAGCCGAGGCCGAGCAACTCGAGCTGCTCGCCCAGCACGGCGTGGACCTGGTGGTGCTGGCGCGCTACATGCAGATCCTCTCGCCGGAGTTCGTCGCCCGTTATCCGGAGCGGATCATCAACGTGCACCATTCCTTCCTGCCGGCCTTCAGCGGCGCCCGGCCCTACCACCGCGCTTACGAACGCGGCGTCAAGCTCATCGGCGCTACCAGCCACTTCGTCACGGAAGTGCTCGACGAAGGACCGATTATCGCCCAGGACGTGGCGCGCATCTCCCACCGGGACCAGGTGGAAGACCTGATTCAGAAGGGCCGGGACCTGGAAAAGGCCGTGCTGGCGCGGGCCGTGCGCTGGTGGGTCGAGCATCGCATCTTGGTCTACAGCAAGAAGACGGTAATCTTCGATTAGGGCCGCCGGTGGCCTCTGTTACTTTTTCAGGTAGGGAAGCACCAGCGACGTCCACAGCTCGTATCCCTTCCGGTTCAGGTGCAGGCCGTCCTTGACGAACAGTTCCCGGCGCGGGGCGCCGGCGGGGCCGAGCATCGCCGGCCAAACATCGACGAACTCCAGCAGGGGGTCGCGTGCGGTCACCGCCTCAATCAGCCGGTTGGCGCGCCGCATTTGACCGGCGAGCTTCCACCGCCGGATGCTCGGCTTGATGGCGATGTACACGATGCGGGTTCTCGGCAGGGCTTGGTGAACCTTGGCCACGAAGGCCTGGTAGTCGGACAATACCTGTTCCGGGGTCTTCCCGGCGGCAATGTCATTGTCGCCGGCGTAGAAGACGACGATGCGCGGTTTGTAGGGCAGCAGGATGCGGCCGGCGTAATGAACTGAATCAGCGATTTGCGAGCCGCCGAAACCGCGGTTGATGACCGGCAGGTTGGGAAAGCACTCCCTCAGCGGCCACTTGACGATGCTCGAACTACCGATGAACAGGATCCCGTTCGTGGGCGGCGGCTGGACCTGGTCTGCGCGCTCGAATGCTTCGATGGCCTTCTCCCACCGATCAGCGGCGGTGGCGGCTGGCGCTCCCGCCAGCAGGGCGGCCAGCAGCGCTCCCGCCGCGCCCGTGCAGATGTGCCTCCGAGAGAACATGCCGTCATTATATCCGCGGCAGGAAACCCCCGGCGATCCGCCGGCGCCAAATCCTGAGTGTAATTTCGCTGCCGGCTCCAGTGGCCGCGTTTAGAATTATGGTTGCCTGAGCGGAGGATACGGCAACGCTCGGAAGCGACCGGAGCGCCGGCTCAGGGGCCGTCTTGGCCAGGCGGCGTGGGATAGTTGACGGATACGGCAGTTAGCCGTACAACGGCATATCGAGAGTGCTGGTATGGCGGACACGGCTTCCAATGTCGCGAGGATGGAAAGGCTTGAGGCTCGGGTGAACAGGGAGCAGAAGGAATTGTTTGTCCGGGCGGCGCAGCTATCCGGCGTGAGCCTGACGTCTTTCGTAGTCAGCAACCTGACCGGTATCGCGAAGCGGATCGTGAGCGAGCATGAACTGCTGGAGCTGACAAGGCGCGATCGGGAGGCATTCGTCGATGCCTTGCTCAATCCGCCTA
>CAZXVW010000283.1:0-4579 GCA_964644025.1 uncultured Solibacteraceae bacterium
ATCGAGCTGGAGAACACGCACAACATGGCCGGCGGCACGGTTACGCCCAAGGAGGTGATCGACGAGATCTGCGACGAGGCGCACACCCTCGGCCTGAAAGTGCACCTGGACGGCGCCCGCGTTTTCAATGCTGCCGAATACCTCGGCATCCCGGCGAGTGAGATCTGCGAAAAGGTCGACACGGTGATGTTTTGCCTTTCGAAAGGACTGGGCGCCCCGGTGGGATCGGTTCTGGTGGGCAGCGCCGGCGATATCGCCCGCGGCCGGCTCTACCGGAAACGGTTAGGAGGGGGCATGCGCCAGGCCGGGGTGCTGGCCGCGCCGGGCTTGATCGCGCTGGAGCGGATGCCCGCGCGCCTGGCCGAGGATCATGCCAATGCGCGCCTGCTGGCCGAGGGCCTGGCGAAGATTCCGGGCATCGAGATCGACCCCGCGCGCGTCCAGACCAACATTGTCATCTTCGACGTGGGCGGCACCGGTCTCACTTCCTCGGAGATCAGCCGGCGCCTGAAGGCGCGCGGCGTGCTCGCCAACGGCATCAGTCCCACCGAGATGCGGATGGTCACTCATTTCGACGTGGACCGTTCCGGCTGCGAGAAGGCCATCGCCGCCATGGCGGAGGCCGCCCGGGGCTGAACCCCGGACGACTTGCCGCCGCGGGGCAGAGCACGGCAAACGAAACACCTCTCCATGGCGGACCCGGGTCTTTGACTGGCAATGCTGCCTCCACCCAGCTAGACTCGTAAAGAGACGAGGGGGCCCGGCCGCCCTCGAGGCATCCCGATACCGCGGTGGGTGGCCCTTTCCCCGGCCCTTCAACCGCTGGGGGGCGGGACCCGCTGCCGTTCCCCGGCACGAAAGATCCATGCTGAGCATTCGCCTGAGTTTAGCCATCCCGATCCTGGCAGCCCTGGTAACTCTATTCACCCCGCCCCGCGCTTCCGGCGGCGACTGGCATTTCGAGCTCAGCACCACCTTCGCCAGCCAGTACCTCTGGCGCGGATTCGTTCTGAACGATACGCCCGTCCTGCAGCCCGCCGTCAGCTTCGGATACAAGGGCCTCTCGATCACCTCCTGGAGCAACTTCGCCCACCGCGGGCCTAATGGCCAGAACTGGACCGAGCACGATCTGAGCGTTGACTACGCGCACCATGTGGGAAAGTTGGGCCTCTCAGCCGGTTATATTCTGTACTGGTTCCCGGACCTTACCTCGGCCCAGGGAAACCGCTCCCAGGAATTCTACGCCGGCGTCGCCTTCGACGCCCCCCTCAATCCCTCCTTCACCTTCTATCGCGACGTCGATCAGGGCGACGGCAATTATTTCTACCTCTCCGGCCGGCGTTCCTGGACGCTTGGCAAGGGCGTCGCGCTCAACGGCAGCCTGGGGCTGGGCTTGAATAACGGGCAGTGGATCGACAACACGACGATCAGCAATTTCGACGTGAGTATCTCGATTGACATTCCCGCCGGCAAGGTAACCTTCTCACCATTTTTCACCCAGATGATCGGACACCGCACGCTGTTCGGAACTCACAATGCGTTCGGCGTCAACCTGAGCGTCCTCGATCTAAGTTTTTGAAATATCCCACGACCCGCGGTCGCCAGGACCCTGCCTGGGCACTCCAGCGCCCAGTGGCCAGCGCACGCTCACGGAACATCCCAGTCCTTCAGCAGCGGGTAACGAGCCGGATCATAACGCCACTGGTTGTAGGCGCTTGGCCCCCGGGGTTGGTGAAAAAAGTATTCGTCCGCGTAATCGTATATGGCGTTGAATTCTTCCGGGCCCTCGTCGTGCCCCTTTTGCCCGTACTTGTTTCCCACGTCGCGGCAGTGAAGGCGGCACCATTTCTCCGCGTTCATCCACCGGTAGATAAGGATGCCGGCGCGGATGCCGGCCTCGTGCGCCAGGACGTTGTTAATGCCGTCGTCCACCGCAATCAAGTTCAGCAGCGGCCGCGGCGCGATCAGCGCCACCAGGGTCGGCGCGTCCCAGGGCAGCTTGTTTTGCCGCCCGGCAAACTGGTAGTAGCGGGGATGGTACCAGTGCGGCTGCTTTCTGGCGAAGTTCGCGGGGTAGTCCATCGTGCCGCGAAACCCTTCCGGATCACGCTGGCGGGTCGAGCCCACCGAAAACGGACCTCCGGTCGAAGGAGCAACGATGGCGATTCGTTCGTCGAAGATCCCTCCGGCCATGGCCGCCTGACCGCCGCGGGAGTGCCCCGTCACGATGATCTTGCCCATATCGATGACGCCAAGCTGATCCAGTACGTCGATCACCGGCTGATACGCCCACCCCCAGGCGGCGATGGTGTAGAAATCATATTCGGGATACAGACGGAAGATACCGGCATGACGGTCGGCGTTGGACCGGTCGTCGGGCGCTACTTCGGTTCGTTCGTATTCGACCACCATGTATCCTCGCCGCACTCCTTCCGCCATACTGTAAGTCGGATTGGGATGGCCGTGTTCCGGGGCGTTGTTGATTAGGGTCGGGTAACGTTTCTTCTCCGCCCGGCGCCACAGCGTAAAGTGGAACGACTGGGTCAGGGAGTTCCTGGAGATGGTGATCAGGTAGCGCTGTTTGCGGCCCTGGATGCTCGACCCGGGCGGCGTGTAGCTTTCGTCCGAGATCTGGACGAAGGAAAGTTCGTCCCCCTTTGGGCGGGGCGGCACACGGCCGTAGAGATAATGCTCCAGCATGGCGCGCAAGTAGGCCCGGTGCTCCGGCCACGCGCTCCGGCTCGTGACCCGGGTGCCGTCCAGCTTCTTGAACGGGTCAGGCAGGTACCGGTTGTCGGGCAGGCTGGCCAGCGCCGGAAAGTCATAGGTCTGGGCCAGCGCCGTGGCGGCGACAAGGCACGCCGCCAGTAACAGCAAGACTCTGGCGATTCTCATAAGCGTAATCATTTTGACATCACCTGGCGATGGACGCCAACCAGCCTGAGTGTCTCGCCTTCCGGCGGCCGGGCTAGTCACGTACCGGCCTTCTCCGCCACTCTCTGGACCGTCCAAATTCGAAGTTCACTCTTCCGTCTGATCTGCTCGGAGGGTCCCGCGTTCGCCTCCAAATCTAATCGGCGGCCTGGTCCCGAATATGATCTGAAACCAAATGTCCGGTTTCCGTTTGTCGAGTTCGACCTGCGGGACCAGGAAACCGTTCTCCAACAGGTGGGCGGAAGAGCCTGCCGGAGAGGGCGCCGGGAACGCCAGGTGTGCACGACGTTGCCCGCGTCACGGTTTCGAGCCCCCTTCGTGTCCGAAGATCACGGTTGCTGGTCCGAGCCGTTCGCGCGAACAGGGTAGGAGCGCCCTGCTCCTCTGGGGAGTCCACCTTGCCTCAAGTGGCATCATATGGGGTAGTGACGATGAGGGCTGACAGAAGAATCAGCGGGGTCGGAGACCCGAACCCGGAAGAAACCCGGGAGTGGATCGAAGCGCTGGACCAGGTGACCGATTCGGCCGGGCCCGGCCGGGCCGCCTATCTGCTCGAGCGGTTGGCCCGGCGCGCCGCCGACCGGGGGATCCGGGCGCCCGCGGAGCGGACCACACCGTACGTCAATACCATCTCCCCCGAGGAGGAAGAACCATATCCGGGCGACCGGGAGATTGAACGGCGCATCAAGAGCGCCATCCGGTGGAACGCAATGGCCATGGTCAGCCGGGCGAACAAATTCGATGACGGTATCGGCGGGCACATTTCTACTTACGCTTCCCTGGCTACGCTGCTCGAGGTAGGGTTCAACCATTTCTTCCACGCCTCCTACGACGACCAGCCGGGTGACCTGATCTATTTTCAAGGGCACGCCGCTCCCGGTATTTACGCCCGCGCCTTCCTGGAAGGGAGGCTGAACGAGAAACAACTCGAGAATTTCCGGCACGAACTGCGAGACCGGCCCGGGCTATCCTCCTACCCGCACCCCTGGCTCATGCCGGAGTTCTGGCAGTTTCCCACTGTCTCCATGGGGATCGGCCCCATCAACTCCATCTACCAGGCGCGTTTCCTCCGCTACCTGGAAAACCGTGGCATCATCGCTCCGACGCCGCGCAAAGTCTGGGCTTTCGTCGGCGACGGGGAATCTGATGAGCCCGAGTCGCTGGGAGCTTTGACGCTCGCCTCGCGGGAGAAGCTGGATAATCTCATCTGGGTGGTCAATTGCAACCTGCAGCGGCTGGACGGGCCGGTGCGCGGCAACGGCAAGATCATCCAGGAGCTGGAGGCGGCATTTCTGGGAGCCGGGTGGCGGGTTATCAAGGTGATCTGGGGCGATGACTGGGACCGGCTGCTGGCCGCCGACCGGAGCGGTCTCCTGGTCCAGCGAATGGAGGAGTGCGTCGACGGCGAGTACCAGAACTTCGCGGTCCGGGGAGGCGCCTACGTCCGCCGGGAATTTTTCGGCAAGTACCCGGAACTGCTCGAGCTGGTGGCGGATCTCTCCGATGACCAGCTCGCCAGGTTGCGCCGCGGCGGGCACGACCCCCAGAAGGTCTATAACGCTTACCGGCGGGCGGTGGAAACCGAGGGAATGCCGGTGGTCATTCTGGCCAAGACCATCAAGGGGTACGGGCTCGGCGAGGCCGG
>CAZXVW010000284.1:0-4551 GCA_964644025.1 uncultured Solibacteraceae bacterium
GGAAAACAACATTGGGCTTGTTTGCCGCCGGCAGCGCCGCGGCCAGCAAAATACCGGTAGCCAGCAGAACGCATATGCGGCATCTGATCCCTGACGCTTCAAAAGCAAGAGGGGCCTGCCTCTTTACGTCCCCTCCCCCATCTTTCTGCCGCCGAATCACCTGATTCCTTGCCGACATTAGTCTACTCCGGCGTCTTTGGTCTCCATCACGATGACGTCGTCCCGTCGAGACGGCGGGGTCACGACGAGTTGTTCAAGCTTGCCGCTTCGCACACGGCCTTCCACGACGGTCCGCCCGGGTGCATGAAGCCTGAAGTCGCAGTCCCATTCCGTCGGCCACGCCGGAAGCAGACGGATCTTGCCGCCATGGGTCTGCATCAGCATCTCTTGCAAGCCGATCATGCCGGATCCGCCCTGATTGAAGTCCGGCGGCGTGTCGCCGGAGAGCCAGAACGCGGGAAAGCGGTAGTCCGGTGAGTCCCCAAGTTTCTTGATCGCCAGTTCCGCCGCTTCCCTGGTGAAGCCGAGCCTCGCGTAGTGGATGTTCCCCTGTGGCCAGGCTCGGTAGGAAAACCGGTGCGCCTCCGGCACCCCGTAGAGCCAGGTGCCGCGGATCAACTCGAAATCCGGCAGGCCGAGGCCGAAGATCTGATACGGATACAGCGGATACATTTCCGTGCTGTGGGCGTGGTGGTGTTTCCAGCCGGTCGCCGGCTCGATGATGCGGTGTCCGTTGACTACCGCCGTCGGCATGGGCGGTACGCGCTTAAGGACTTCACGGAAATAGCGCTTCTTGTCCGGCGCCACCCACTCATCGGGCAGTTCGATCAATCCGCTGAGAACCATCTTTAGCCCGGTGACTACCGCCGTGGGATTCTTGCTGCCCTTGTAACCCTCGCAGGCATTGGACGGCTCGATTACCAAATGGCCATTGTTGTCCAATGGGTGACCGCTGCGTTGCCGGTGGCGCATCTGGTAATGCTTGTCATAGAACGTGACCGCGCTTTCCATGAACGGCACATAGGCGGAAATATCGTTGCCGGTGAACCGATGATAGAGCAGAATCATCCAGGAGAACTCGAGCTGCGAGTCATAGAGATAGCCCACGGCGGAGTTCACCTGGACGCCCTGTTCCAGGTCCGCCGGCCGTTGCCGGTAGCCTTTCGCGTCGATCCATCCGTAGTGCGAACCGATGGGCAATCCGTACTGGTTCATCTGTTCGGTGAACGAGCAACCGGCATGTCCCCAGGAGATCTTGACCCGCTGCTCGGCGTTCGGCAAAGCCCGCCGGTAAAACTCGAACTGCGGCAGCATCAGGTCGAAATCGCCGGTTTTCAGCATCGGGTAGTAGACCAACCGCTGATTCTGGGCGGTGTAGCTGCCACCGCCCCACATGCGATAGTCGGGAGTCTCGTCGCTGGTCACGTGCCAGGAAGGCCCGCCCAGGTCGATGAACTGAGGATCAAACGTGAACAGACTGCCATTGAACTTGGTCGGATACTCCCCGTACGCCGTGCAGCCGAGCATGTAGCGGAATAGCTGATAGTTCCTTGCTACCTGCCAGCCCTTGTCGTCCGGGTCCGGGCGGTCCGCGTTGATCATGAGGTAACTCTTCCGCCAGAACGCATCCCACCAGTCCAGGTTCCGCTGCCAGGCGACGTTGTCAGCGGGGACCTCGGCCCGTGCCAGCCGGTCCAGGCCCTCCTTCCATTGCTCCAGCGTCTCCGCCTGTTCCGTGTGGAGGAACACCTTCAGGTGCTGCTCCGTTTGCGGTGTCCGGCTGCGTAATCTCCAGGCGCGATAGGGGATCTCGATGTAGGTGCCTGTTACCGTCCCGGCCGCCACCATGTCCTGGCCCACCATTCGGCCGCCAAATGTGCGATTCTTCAACGGGTCCCACATCCGGTGCTTGGCCCTGGCGAGGCCCTGTTGTTCGACTTCGATATCGAACTGAGTCGGACTGCTGTTGCGGTGATACCACTCGACCGTGTCACCGCGAAATCCAATCGTATCCTTTCTTGTGTAGACTTCACCGGGGTAGCCTTCCGTGCCGAAGGCGGCGAACCGGCTTCGCTTCTGCTGGTTTGGCAACAGTCGATCTTTCGTCCGCCAGCTCTCATAGAAAGCCTCGATGGCAACCGGACGATCAGCCGCAATCTCCAGATGAACCACCGGCCGGAACACTTCGACCCAAAGCTTCAACCTGCCGGTGACCACATTTGGATTTATGCCCACAATCTCGACATAGCCCTGCCGGAGCTTCAGCACCTGCCGGAACGACGCCTTTGGCTCGAACGGATTCGGCGCCATTCTCACCCGAACGCGGCCCAGTTTCAGCAGTTGGTTGTTCTCGTCAAAGGCAGCGTCCTTACCGATGTAGAACAGCAGTTCGCCGTTTTCCACCCACACGTTAAGGCCGACGTCGCCACCGCCGACGGGCATGGACTCCGACGAGTTTTGGCTTTGTTTGATCCAGACGACGTTGTAACTGTCCAGCAACTCACTGCTGGCTGCTGGACACAGGTGGCCTGGAAGAGACAACCCCGTGAGGATCAGCAGAATAGTTGCGAATCGCATGGGAACACCTGATATCAATCAGCCGCGGGCGTGATCACGTCCTTCCGGCGGGAAGCAGGCGTCACCACCAGATGGACCAGTTTTCCCCGCCGCACTTTTCCTTCGACTACCGTGCGGTTCGGCGCGTGCAGCTTGAAGTCGCAATTCCACTCCTTCGGCCAGGCCGGCAGCAGACGAATCTTTCCGTCATGAGTCTGCATCAGCATCTCCTGCAAACCGATCATTCCCGAACCGCCCCAGTTATGATCGGGGACCCAGTCGTGCCCGGGCCCCCAGAATGCCGGGAAGCGGCGCCCGGAGTCTTCCATTTTCAGAGTGTTGTAGCGGACCGCCTCATCCACAAGACCCATGCGAGCCATGAAGATTCCGTTCTGGTGCCAACTCGTGTGGAGCAGTTGACCCTTCGTCCACTTGCCCGTCCGCCAGGTGTTCACGAACACCGGCATAGCCCGATCACCGAGGTGGAACAGGTCAAACGGGAACAGCGGGTAAAACTGAGGCAGTTCCACATTGAATGGCCCTTCGTAAGACTCTGCCGGTTCCATCACACGCAGGCCCTTCACGCCACGAGCCGGCAGCGGGGGCACCCGCTCGAGCATCGCCCGCCACTGCTCCTTCTTCGCTGCCGGCGCATACCGTTCCGGCAAAGCCAGCATCGCCGACAGGACGGCCCGGAGCCCGGCTACCACGTCGACCGGGTTCGTTGCGTCCCGATAAGTTTCCAGCGCCCGTGAGGGATAGATCACGAGATGCCCGTTTTCGTCCAGCTTTCTGCCCGTCCGCTGCTGGTGACGGTACTGGTAGTGCTGGTCAAAAAAGACGACCGCGGACTCGATAAATGGCAAATAGGCGCTGATATCCTCGCCCGAGTAACGGAAGTACTGCAGGATCATGAATGCAAACTCGAGTTGGGCCTCATAGTGATAGCCGACGGCACGGTTCACCTGAACGCCGATCTCCAGCTCGGCGGGCCGCCTGCGGCGCTTCCCGTCCAGCCAGCCCCAGGCAGCGCCAATCGGCAGTCCGAAGTATTCCATCTGCTCGGTAAAGCAAGCCCCCTCATGGCCCCAGTAGACCTTGACGCGTTCGGTTGCGTTGCCGAGCGCCCGGCGGTAGAAATCGAACTGCGGGATCATCATGTCGAAGTCGCCCGACTTTAGCATCGGCCAGTAAACCAGGCGCTGGTTCTGCGCTGTGAAACTGCCGCCGCCCCAAGCGCGCCAGTCCGGAGGGAAGCGGCGATTCTCGGAGACCAGATGCGGGTCGTAGGTGAACAGGCCGCCGTTGAATTTTGTCGGGAACCGTCCGTAGGCGTTGCAGCCGAGCATGTAGCGGAATAGCTGATAGTTGCGGCCCATCTGCCAGGCCTTGTCGTGCGGGTCCGGCTGGTCAGCGTTGATGAAAAGATAACTGCGCGACCAAAACCGGTCCCACCACTGGAGCGTCTCTTGCCGCGCCTGAGCCGGAGACGGCTCCCTGGCCGCCGCGAACCGAAGCAGCCCGTCTTTCCACTCCCGCAACGTCTCTGTCTGGGCGGTGTGGAGGTATATCCGGATGTTGTGTTGCCGGGCCGGCGCCTTGCTCTTGAGCTTCCAGGCCTTGTATCCGGTGAGCAGGTATCGGCCCTCTGTCTCACCATCGGCGACCATCTCGTCGCCAACCATCATCCCGCCGAAGGTGCGATTTCGCTGAGGGTTCCAGAGCTTGTCTTTAACTGATTCCAGGTGCTGTTGCTTCACCAGAAGATCGAACAGGAGACGATCACCGCGATTGCGGTGATAGAAAACGATTGCGTCATCCACCCGTTCCACGGTGTCTTTGTACCGGTACACCTTCCCCTGGTAGTCGTCGTAGCTGAAACACCCAAACCGGCTGCCCTTTCCTTCGTCGGGAAGCTCCACGTCTTCGGTCCGCCAGTTCTCGTACTGGGCAGTGAGAGAAACGGGGCGGTTGCTCTCAATCTCCGCATGGATG
>CAZXVW010000285.1:0-4544 GCA_964644025.1 uncultured Solibacteraceae bacterium
GGACAGTCCGCCAGTGTCCACTCCGCTGCGCTCCGGGACACAGGGGAGGAGTCCCGGACGTCGCGGAACGCATCGGGAGTGAGGCCAGCGTCCTTTACAATACCGCCCATGGTGTGGGCATTGACCGGGTTGTGGCAGGGAATGGTGATGATTCTGATGCCGTCCGTCATCACGATGTGTTTTCTTCCCTTCCGGGCAACCTGGAATCCAGCTTTCTTGAATGCCTGAACGGCCCTGGCGTGGGCGACGCCCGGAATCGGCGGCAAGGCTAAACGGTCACCTCGACTTCCCGGAGTTCGCCGCCGCCGGCAAGTTCAGTGGCGACCGCAAGGTACTCGCGAATGGCGTCGCGGATGTTGTCGAGAGCTTCCTGCTCAGTCTCCCCCTGCGACCAGCAGCCGGGCAGGCCGGGGCAGGAAACACTGTAGCCTTCGGCGGTCTTCCGGAGGGCGACTGGATATTTCATGCTGGTATCAGTATAACGCCGGAGGCGAGACAACGCGGGCACGGGATGTCGCGCTTCAATGACCAAGGACGAGTCATTCACCCGGCCGGTAGTAGTAGTGATACCGGTCATAGTAATACGCGTAGCCGTAGCGGCCGCCGCGCGACTTCTTCGGGTCCCAGTAGTTCAGGATCGAGCCGAGCACCGTGGTGCCGTCTTCCTTCAGCCGGTCGCGGGCGGCCAGCGCCGTGTCCCGGCTCGTGGAGCCGGCGCGGATCACCAGGATCACCCCGTCAGCCATGCGGCCCAGGATGCGCGCGTCGGGCAGGTTGAGCACCGGCGGGGTGTCGATCAGCACCATGTCGAAGTTCTTTTCAAAGTACGTCAGCAGGTCCGCCATCCGGTCCGAGTAGAGCAGGCTGGTCAGCCCCTCGGAGTTTTCCCCGGCCGGCAGCACGTACAGCCCGGCAATTGAAGTCGCCCGGACGGCGCCCTCGAGCGCCACCTCGAGCGGCCCGTCGTTGAGCAGCAGCTCGGCCAGGCCCTCCTCGCGCGTCAGCTCGAAGATCTCGTGCAGCCGCGGCTTGCGCAGGTCGCCGTCGATCAGCAGCACCCGCCGGCTCAGCTCGGCCAGGGCGATCGCCAGGTTGCTGGCCACCGTAGTCTTGCCTTCCATCGGCTGGGCGCTGGTCAGTACCAGCACGTGCGGCCGGTCGCCGTTCTTGTTGGCGAACAGGATCGAGGTCAGCGTGGTGCGGAAGCTCTCGGCCACCAGGCTCGGCTTGTGCTTCCAGGCCACCAACTCGACGCAGTCGGGGACCTGCCCGTTGTCTTCGGCGCCGGTCTCTTTCTTCTGGCGCCGCCGGCGGCGGTAGTAGGGCAGCAGGCGATGGCGCCTGGTGTCCGCGGCGGGGATGACGCCCAGCTCGGGCACTTCGAGATAGAAGCTGACATCGCCGGGCTCCTGCAGGCTGCGGTCGGCGCGCTCGCGCATGATGACGAAGACGACGCCGAAGAAGCCGCCGAGCAGCAGCCCCAGCAGCGAATTGAGCGCCACGCGCGGCTTGTAGGGCAGTTTCGGCGGCCGGGCGGCGTCGACGATGCGCACGTTCGAGGCGCCGAGCGCGCTGGCGACAGAAGCCTCCTTGACCCGCTGCAGCATGGTTTCGTAGAGCTGGCGGTTCGAGTCCACCTCGCGCTTCAGGATGTTGTACTGGATCGCCTTCTCGGTCTGCTCGCTCACCAGTTGCGCCTGGCGGGCGTAATCCTTGCGGAGCAGCTCCTCGCGCCGCTGCGCTTCCTCGTATTCGTTCTGGATGCGGCCGAGGATGGCGTCGCGGGCCTGTTTGAAGGCCGCCTCGACCGTCAGGATCTGGGCGTGGATGCGCTTTACCTTTGGGTAGGCCGGGGTGAAGGTGGTCGAATACTCGGCCTCCTGCCGCCGCAGATCGGTCAGCCGCTGCTGGTAAGCCCGGAGCGTCGGATCGTTCAGGATGTCGGGCAGCACCTCCGGCGGACTGTTCCGCGCCATCTCGTAGCGCGACTGCTTGGCGATGCGGTCCGCCTCGGCCTGGGAGAGTTGTTCCTGGATCTGGCGCAGCTTCTCCTCGGCCACGCTCTGCTGCTCGCCGGTGTAGATGAGTCCGACGCGGCGGGCGTAAGAGTTCAGCGCGTCCTCGGAGTGCTCCAGCTTGATGCGCATCTCCTGGAGCTGCCGGCCCAGCCATTCGCCGGTGCGCTTGGTCGAGGTCCAGCGGGCCTCCAGATTCATGTCGATGAACTCGTTGGTCAGGGTGTTGACGAACTCGGCGGCCAGGCCGGCGTCGGGCGACTCAAACAGGATTTCGACGATGCGCGTCTGCCCCTGCGATTTGACCGACAGGTGATCGGAGGCGGCCTTGAGGATGTTGTGGTGCACCTCCTCCGGCGTCAGCGTCTCCGGTTCGCGCTTGTTGCCCGTGCCGAACTGGAGCGCGCGGCGCCAGGCCGACACGCGGCCCGTCGCCCCGGTCAGCTTCGCGGCCCGGTCCCAGCCGAGCTTTTCCAGTGCCCGCCCGATGAGCGTTTCGCTCTTGAGAATTTCGATCTGGGTGTCGATGTCGGACCGGTTCGGGTTCACCGAACCCTGCTCGACCGGCGTCACCTGCCGCATGTTCATGAAGTCGGGGTTCAGGTTCTGGATCTCGATGGTGGTGCGGGCCTGGTAGATCTTGGTCTGCGGCAGGGTGATGAGCAACGCCAGCAGCGCCCCGAGGAAGGTGATGAGCAGCAGGGTGCCCTGGCGGCGGCGGAGAATGTGCCAGTAGTCGAGCAGTGTGCCGCCGCCGGGCTCCTCGGCGTAGTCGTAGCCGTAACCGTAGCCGTAGGCCGGCGCGGGCGGCCGCTCCGGCGGATGCGGCTCCGGCGGCCGGGGCATCAACTGCCCGTTGCCGGGATCGGGTTTCTGCGATGGAGGTTCCATTAGCGACGTCGGCTCCACCCTACGCGGTAAATCGTGACGCCGGTGGCCACGGCCACGGCGGCCGACAGGGTGCGCGAGGTGAACGCCTTGAACCCGCTGTGGGGAACGAACAAGATGTCATCCGGGCGCAGTAGGATGTCCTCCGCCTCCCCTTTGAGCACTTTCTTGAGATTCACGGCGATCTGGATGCGCTGGTCCGTGCCGGGCTTGACGCGCAGGATCCGCGCGTCCTTGGCCGAGGCGTGTGGCTGGAAGCCGCCGGCCAGCGAGATGGCTTCCAGTACCGAGAGCGTCCCCTTGTCGGTGATGAAGCCGCCGCCCTTGTTCACGTCGCCGACCACGTAAATGATGGTGGCCCGGGAGACCGAGATCACGTCGTGCGGCATGATGAGGATGTTGTCCTCCGGGTTCTGGAGCGTCAGCAGGTCCCGGACGCTGAGTTCGGCGATGCTGTAGCGGCCGCTCTTGTCCACCTGGGCCCCGGGTAGCGGCAGTTCACCGTTCTCCAGCCGGCGGGTGATGCGGATGGTGTCGCCGACCTCCTTGGTGAAGCCGCCGGCCAACGAGATCACTTCGTACAGCGTCTTGGGGCCTTCGAGCTGGTGCACCCCCGGCTGCGCCACCGCCCCGAAGACCGACACCGGCCGGCTCTGGAACTCCGCGATCGAGACGCTGACCTGCGGCTCGCGCACGTACTTGCCCAGCCGGGCTTTGATTTCCGCTTCGAGCTGCTCCATGGTGCGGCCGCCGGCCTGGATCCGCCCGATCAGCGGCAGGCTGATGCTGCCGTCGCGCTCGATCGGAATGGGCGGGGCAGGATCCCGGGGAAACTCGTCCACGTCCGGGACGCGGATGATAATCTTGTCGCCCGGGCCCAGGGCGTAAGCGGCAGGCTCGTTGGTGCGGGGCACCAGCGAGCGCTCCGGGGCCACGGCCGGTGTGGCCTGCTCGGCCTGCTCGGCTTGCTGGACCGAAGCCGCGGGGACGGCCGGCTCGATGGGCTGAGGAGCAGTCTGGGCCAGGCACGCCGCCGCGGCGAATACACCTATCCCCACGCTCAAAATCTGTTTCTTCATAGCTTGCTCGATCTCAGCGAACCGGGCCGGCCGCATCGCAGAGGACCTCCAGTTGGGCGCTGAGCTCGGCGACCCGCTGCTCCAGCTCTTCGACCTTGCGCTGCAAGTTCACCGCCGAGCGGGCCGAACCGTGCCGCAGCCAGTGCTGCATCGCGATGCGGCCAAGCTCGGAAAGGCTGCGCACGTTGGTTTCCTCGCACAGCCGCAACAACTTCTGGTAGTCCTCTTCCGGCACCCGGAAGCTGATCATCTTTCCCATTCGGGTTTGGTAAATCATACTGCCTTTGGAAAGGGGGTGAGTCCCGAAGCTACAAGATAGGTTCGATCTCTTCCCGGCTGATTTCCACGGCCACCGACCGTTGCAGCATCGTCACCGAAAGCACCAGCCGGCGGCCGTCTTGCAGATCCAGCAACAGTCCGGTCAGGCCCCCCAACGGGCCACCGACAATGCGCACCCGTTGGCCGAGGCGCAGGTATGGCCACGGAACCACCTCGGCACCCGAACGAACGGTGGCCTGAATGGCCCGGATCTCGGCTTCGTCCACCGGGATCAACTGCTTGC
>CAZXVW010000286.1:0-4543 GCA_964644025.1 uncultured Solibacteraceae bacterium
CGTGCAGTTGATCACAATCAGCTCGAGAGCACTTTCGGGGTCTGGTTCACCCAGGACCGCCCAGCCGAACAGGAGGGTCTCGTCCACGGGCCTGTATTCGCCGACAATGCGGTCCAGATCCGGCATCTTTAGGTTTCAATCTCGACCACGGCGCGCTGGAACCGGTTCAACTCCTCCGGCCAGGTGGGAAGTGATCTTCACGGGAGGGCCGCGCTCGTGATAGGATACCTGCCGGGAGTCGAGGAGAACCTGGCGAATGAGAAACAGAGTTTACTGGCTTGCGATTTGTTGGACCATCGTGTTTTTCCTCCTGGTTGCCTGCCAACCGTCCACGCCGCCGGCCCCGGCGCCGGAACCGGAAACCGCGGCCCCGTCGGCCAAGCCGGCGCTTTCGTCCGACCCGCTGATCGCCGGCTTCCAGCAAACAGCCCTGGCTTCGGTCTGCGATGCCGTGGACCAGGTCTGCAAGAAGCGCGGTTACATGTCGCACGACATGCGTCCGTGGGTCGGCAAGAGCTTCGGGGGGCGGGCAGTGACGTCGCTGGTGAAACCTGCCAGGCCGGGAGAGTCCACTCCGGCCACCGCCGTCAAACACCCGGTTGAAATGATCGACCAGGCCAGGCCCGGCGAGGTCGGCGTCATCGTTTTTCAGAACGGATTGGAGATCGCCGCCATCGGCGGCTTGATGGCCACCGCGGCCAAGGCGCGCGGGATGGCCGGCATGGTGCTCGACGGGGCCATTCGCGATATTGAAGAGGTCCGGCGGATCGGGCTTCCTGTTTTCGCCCGCGCCGCCTCGCCCGCCAACGCCGTCGGCCGTTTCAAGAGCGTGGCGAAAAACGTGCCCGTTGAATGCGCCGGCGTGACGGTGCATCCGGGCGACATCATCGTCGCTAGTGAGGACGGAGTGGTCGTCGTCCCCAAGGATAAGGCAGAGCAAGTGCTCAAGGTGGCTCAGGAAATCGACGAGCGGGAAGGCAAGATGGTGCCGTTCATCAAGCGGGAGAAGTCCCTGGAAAAAGCCATCGAGATCTTCAACCGCATCTGAGGCCACCCGTCGCGCCGCCTGCCGCCGCGGCGGTGGCCGCGGGACCGGATCATCCATAGGAAGCAAACAGGCGGTGGTATGTCCCAGCCGAAAAACTGTAACCTGAAAGGTCTGAGGAGGTATTTATGATCCGGACTTCAAACCGTCGGCGGTTTCTGCAGGCGGCGGCCGCCGGGCCGCTGGCCGCGGCGCTCTCGCGAGCGGGACTCGGCGCCGCCGGCAAGCAGAAGCGGCCGAACATCGTCTTCCTGCTGACCGACGACCAGCGCTTCAACGCCCTGGGCTGCATGGGCAACCGCGAGATTCAGACGCCGAACATGGACAAGCTCGGCGCTGACGGCGTAGTTTTCGAGAACCACTACGCCACCACGTCGATCTGCATGGCCAGCCGGGCCACGATCATGACCGGGATGTACGAGTACAAGACCGGTTGCAACTTCAATCACGGCTCGCTGGCGGCGGCGAAGTTCGCCCTCTCCTACCCGGTGCTGTTGCGCCAAGCCGGGTACCGGACTGGTTTTGCGGGCAAGTTTGGTTTCGCCGTGACGCCGGAGATGAGCGACGACGAGCGGTACAACACTTATGACCGCCTGCCGGTGAGCGAGTTCGACTGGTGGCGCGGGTGGACGGGTCAAGGCTCCTACGATACGGCCAGGAACAAGTACATGGTGAAGTACGCCGCCAAATACCCGCATGTGTCACGTGCTCTCGGCGCCGCCGCCCAGGAATTCATTCGGGAATCGGCGGGCGGAGAAAAACCGTTTTGCCTGTCCATCAGCTTCAAGGCGCCGCACAAACCGCCGCAGCCGGACCCGGCCTACCTGAACATGTACCGCGGCGTCACGTTCTCGAAGTGGCCCAACTGGGGCCCGGAGGGCGCCGCCCACCTGCCGCCCCAGGCACTGGCCGGCCGCCAGTACCAGCAGCGGTCCGAGTGGTACCCGGAGGAGGTCTACCAGGAGCGGCTGCGGAAGTACTACCAGCAGATTTACGGCGTTGACGTCGCCATCGGCATGATCCGTGAGGAACTCGATCGCCAGGGCGTGGCTGATAACACGGTGATTATTTTCACTTCCGACAACGGGTATTTCTGTGGCTCGCACAGTTTCCAGGGAAAGCTGCTTGCTTATGAGGAAGGATCGCGGGTGCCGTTAATCATTTACGACCCCCGGCATCGGTCGGCGGGCCGTGGCGAGAGGGTCGGGGCGCTGACCGGCAACATCGACATGGCCCCCACGATACTCGATTTCGCCGGCCTGCCGCAGCCGAAGAACATGGACGGGAAGAGCCTGGCGCCGCTGCTGGGCAGTCCCGGGGGCAAGGTGCGGGACGCACTGATGCTAATCAACGTCTGGCCGTACTCGGTGAAATGCCAGGCCTGGGCGGTGGTAACGACAGAGTACAAGTACATTTACTGGTTCTACGGTGACAAAGACACACCTCCGGCCGAAGAACTTTACGCGCTGCGGGAAGACCCGTACGAGATGAGCAATGCCGCCGGCAAGCCAGAGTACAGCCGGGCGCTGCGACTCATGCGGGACTACTACGACGAGTTCCACGAGCAGTGGAAACGAGAGTGTGTTCCCGGCAACGGCTACCCGGAGTACGTCACGCTGGCCGACCGTCATATTCCCTGGCAGAAGAAACAATTCACCCCACCTAAGTAAAGGCCACCAGGCGGGTCTTCGGGGCCAGACGATC
The DNA here is from genome assembly GCA_964644025.1 of uncultured Solibacteraceae bacterium. Classification (GTDB taxonomy): domain Bacteria; phylum Acidobacteriota; class Terriglobia; order Bryobacterales; family Bryobacteraceae; genus CAZXVW01. The sequence continues at coordinate 2,750 of CAZXVW010000286.1, forward strand.
CACTGAACGGGCGCTGCCGGCACAGGGAGACGACGCCGGCGGTCCGGCGGTAATATGAGAAAGGAGGTGTTATGGCAAGAGCAAGCTGTCAAAACTGGCTCACTATCAGCATCCTCACCTTGATTCTGCCCGTGGCGCTTCTGGCTCAGGGGTCGGTAACAATTTTCGGCACGGTCACCGACGCCACCGGTGCAGTGGTGCCCGGAGCATCGATCACGGTGACTAACATGCTCACTGGTCTGGTACAAAAGACCAACACCAACGAAACCGGCGGCTATGTCGTCTCTCAGTTGCCGGTCGGGACATACTCGGTCACGGCCGAAGCGAAAGGTTTCAAGACGGCGATTCAGGACGATATCCAGGTTCACGTGGACGAAAACCGCCGCGTGAATTTCTCGCTCGAAGTGGGCGCGGTGACCGAGAGTGTCACGGTCAAGGCGGCCGTCGCACAGGTGGAAACCCGCGAAGGCGCGATCAAGCAGGTGGTCGATGCCGCCCGGATCGTCGAGCTCCCGCTGAACGGCCGGAACCCGATCGAACTGCAATACCTCGTCGCGGGGGTTGGGAGGCGGACCGGCCGCGGACAACAGCAGAATCCCTCGGTGTCAATGAACGGGTCGCGCACGAACGCCAATAATTATTCATTGGATGGGGGCGACAATCACGACCCGTATTTCAACAGTCCGTCGGCGTTTCCGAACCCGGACGCTCTTCAGGAGTTCAGCATCCAGACTAACTCCTACGCCGCGGACATGGGCCGGAACGCCGGTGTGATCATGAGCGCGGTGACCAAGTCCGGCACGAACGAATTCCACGGCACGGCGTTCGAGTTCTTGCGCAATGAAAAGCTCAACGCCCGCAACTTCTTCGCCAACGATGTGCCCCCGTTCAAGCGCAACCAGTACGGCGGCACCTTCGGCGGCCCGATTTTCAAGGACAAGCTGTTTTTCTTCGGCTCCTACCAGGGGACGCGAGAAAGAAGCGCGCCCGGCTCGGTGACCTCGACTGTGCTGAGTTCCGCCATGCGGCAGGGTGACTTTTCCGAGCTCGGCAAGACCATCACGGACCCGAGCACGGGTAATCCTTTCCCGGGCAACGTGATTCCTTCCAATCGGCTGGATCCGGCTTCGCTGAAGTTCCTGGACGCTTTTGTCCCGCTTCCAAACCGCTCCGGCAACCTGTACAGCTTCGCCAGCCAGCAGTCGATTGATGACGACCAGGTGGTGGCCAAAGTCGATTACAACATCAGCGAGGCGGACCGGGTTTACGGCCGGCTGCTTTACACTTACAACGACACGAAGCAGGCCGTGGCCAACATCCCGGGCTTCCTGGCCGGCATCGAGTACACCCAGTGGAATTTCGTCGCCAACCACACCCATGTTTTCAGTCCGACGCTGCTGAACTCCTTCGTCTTTACCGTGGAGGATATCGACCGCATCCAGAACTCCATTGTGCCGGAGAACAAGACCTGGATGGATTTCGGCGCGGGCTTCACGCGGGCGGCGGACGGGGATTACCCGGCGGCCCACGACACGCGAGTTGACGGCTACTTCCGGGCGTTCTCGCGGTTCCCGCTCGAGCACTTCCGCAACAACTTCCAGTTCCGGGACGAGGTTTCCTGGAACCGGGGCCGCCACTTCATCCGCTTTGGCGGCGATGTGCGGCGTTCCATTTTAGACCTGGGCGAATTCTTCCGCTGTGACCCCTACGTGCGGTTTCGCAACCGGTTCACCGGGGACGCCGCGGCGGACTTCATGCTGGGCCGACCCGCCCAGTTCACGCAGATCGCGCTGG
>CAZXVW010000287.1:0-4498 GCA_964644025.1 uncultured Solibacteraceae bacterium
CGCGCGCGCCGGCACCACGACGCTGTTCTTTACCGGCAACCGCCTGCCCGGAGCGTTTCTGAAAAACGCCCGCAGCACCGATTTCACCGCGCCGCAGGACCGCGTTCCCCTGGTGGTGGGCCAGACGCCGCCGAACGCCTGGGGACTTTACGACATGCTGGGCAACGTCTGGGAATGGTGCCGGGACTGGTACGGTCCCTACGAGCCCGGGGAACAGACCGACCCGGTGGGCCGCGCCGATGGCGACTTCAAGGTAACGCGCGGAGGCAGCCACGGCACGCCGCCCTACTATTTGCGCTCGGCGAACCGCATGGGCGCGCCGCCGGAGGCAAGGAACTGGCTGATCGGTTTTCGGGTGGTGATGGCGCCGCTTCCGCAGACGAAACCGTTGCCGGTTCCCGCGCCGCCCCTCAACCAGCGGAATGTCCGGCAGGCGCAGCCGCCGCGAAACCGCTGGGACGGCTACCAACCTGGCAAGCCTTATTTCAAGGGGCCGCGGCGGTTTGTCAAGATTCCGCCCGGCTCCAACGGTCCTCTGTATGCCCATCATAACCACGACACCGCGATTGTCGAATGCCCCAACGGCGATCTGCTGGCCATCTGGTACACCTGCATGCAGGAACGGGGCCGGGAACTCGCCGTGGCGGCCAGCCGCCTCCGTTATGGGGCCGAGGAATGGGAGCCGGCCTCGCCGTTCTGGGACGCGCCGGACCGCAACGACCACTGTCCGGCCCTCTGGTTCGACGGCAAACAGACCCTCTATCATTTCAACGGCCTCGGCGTCGCCGGCAAGTGGGAGCCGCTGGCCATCATCATGCGGACTTCCACCGACAGCGGAGCCACGTGGTCAAAGGCCCGGTTGATCGTGCCGGAATTCGGTTTCCGGAACATGGTGGGAGAGCCGGTATTCCGCACCCGGGAGGGGGCGATCGTCTTCGGCGCCGATGCCAGCGAAGGTTCCAACATCTGGGTGAGCCGGGACAACGGGGCGAGCTGGACCAATCCCGGCGGCCACATCAACGGGATCCACGCCGGCATCGTCCAGCTCAACGACGGCCGCCTGATGGCGCTGGGGCGCGGCCAGAACGTCAATGGCTGGATGCCGATGAGCATCTCCTCCGACATGGGCAAGACCTGGCACGCCGTGGCCAGCCCATTGCCGCCCATCACCGGCGGGCAGCGGCTGGCGCTGATCCGGCTTCGCGAAGGGCCGCTGTTTCTGGCGTCCTTCGCCGCCGATATCAGCCGTTTCGAGCCGGTCCCCGAGGGCCAGAGGCCGCCCCGGCACATCGCCAGCCTGTTTGGTGCAGTGTCGTTCGACGACGGCAAGACGTGGCCGGTGCGCCGCATTATCACCGACGGAAAGCCGGATCACGGAGTGGCGACGATCGACTCCGGACGGGTGCGGATGAGCACGACTACCTCCGAGCCGTTGGGATACCTGTCGGTATGCCAGGCGCGCGACGGGATCATTCACCTGATCAGCAGCACCAACCATTACGCCTTCAACCTGGCCTGGCTCGAGCAAGGGCAGCCGGAAAAGCCCGAACCTCCGACGCCGCGACGGCTCCCGGAGCGGGAGCGTCTGGCGCAGGTTTACGAGGCAAACCAGTTGCCCGGCGCGGCCAACCCGCGCTGGTTGTTTCTGACGAGCCGTCCCGGCGGGGAGGCGGCGGCAGGCCGAATTTCATCCGGCCGGTTGCGGATCGGCGGCGACGGTCGCACTCTGCCCCGGTGGTCGAATGAACGGACGGACGGATTCGACTCCCTGCAACTGGAGCGCGGGTTCACGGCTGAAGCCCGCGTCCAGGTGAGCGGCGCGAACTCTTTGCGGCGCGGCTTCGATCTGGAGATTTACGCGGCCGGGATCCCGCTGACCGCGAACCATTACCTGCTCACCATCACCCCCAGCGGCGTCTACTACTGGTATGACCGGCGGTTCGTGCCCGTGGCCGAGGGGCTGGACAACGCGGGCGCGCCGCACACTTACCGGCTGGCGGTTCGAGAAGATACCGCGGCGCAGATTTACCGCGACGGGAAACTGCTCGGCGCCCAGGCGGCGGATCTGATCATCGACTGGCGGCAACCCGCCCGCGGCTCCTACCTGGAGTGGGGACTGGGGACCGGGAAGGCGGAAGCGCTGGTGGAACGGATCGCCTACGATCTGAGCGGCCCATATCAGTGACGGGCGGTTACGCCCGCCGCCGGGTTACTCTTTCAGCTCCCGGGCCAATGCGGCGCAAGTCCGTTGGAGCGCCGGGGCGATCTTTTTCTCGTCACCCATGCGGGACTTTGGGAAAGAGATGCTGATTGAGGCGATCGCATGGCCGTCCTCCCCAAGAATCGGCGCGCCGATGCAGCAGCCGTCCGGAGTGCTCTCTTCCATATCGGTGGCGTAACCGCGCTCGGCGATCTGTTCAAATTCCCGTCTCAGATCCCGTTGGTCGGTGATGGTGTGAGGAGTGAAACGGTGAAGGCCGTAGGCGAGCAGCAGCTTGTCCCGGCGCTCCTCGGTCTGAAATGCGAGGATGCTCTTGCCAAGCGAGCTGGCATGAGGGGGCAGGATCCGCCCCACCGTGTTGCTCATCCGCATCACATGGGGACTCTCGACAACGTCTTCCACCTCAATGTGGTTGTCAAACAGAACGGCCAGGCTGACCGTCTCATGAAACGCCCGGTTCAACTCCTTCAGTTTCGGATGAGTAAAGCGGATCAGCCGGTTGAGGAAAGGGCCGGGTAACAGGGCTCGCACTTCGGCGGAAAGCAGATAACGTCCGGCCGCGTCCCGTTCGATGTAGCCGGCGATCTCCAGCGTCCGCAGAATCCGGAACACGGACGTCTTGGCACCGTGGACAAGTTGGGTTACATCGTTTAAACTCAATGGCTTGGGGTGTCTTTTCAAGACCTCCAGGATATCCAGCGCCTTACCCACCACTTTTGAGAAGTACGGGTCTTGGACTTGCCTCCGGCGGGAGCGGGAAGAGGGGGCTTCCGCCGCGTGATGTTTGGTAGTCATAATAGTTGCCCACCCGGCTGTTGACCAAGCTCAGCATATCACCGCTGAGGTCGGCGGCGTGCCTGGTTCACATCCTATGACATTATGAAACAAAACTGCCCAAAATGGAACACCGCGTCTTTCGCGGCAGTCCGAACCCACCTGCTTTCGACCGCTGGCTAGTCTTGGGTCTCCAACCGGCTGCAGATGCGCAGCAGGTCCTTGACGCGCTCGTCCGGAGTCGTTGACTGAATGTCGGCCATCACGACGTCGCAGGGGGACAGTTCCCGGTGAACTCTTTCCATGTCGGCGGTGATCTGGTCCAGGGAAGCTTCCTGCAGCTTGACCGGGGAATAGATGACTGCTCGCCGGGTCTCGGGGAACAGCTCCCGTACCTGGGCCATATCCGAGTCCATGCCCATATCCAGGTAGCCGAGCTTGGGCAGTTCGCTGAGCACGCCGAGATACGGGGTGACGTTCCAGTTGCAGGTGTGCACGCCGAAGCGCTCAAAGCTCTCGGCGATTTTCTTGTCGTGGGGAAACAAGAAGCGGCGATAGGTTGCCGGAGAAACCATGTTGACCGTGCAGTTGCTGACACAGAAGTGGTTAACGTAGAAGCCGGAGCGCCGCTGGCGTTCCTGAACCATCCGGGCCAGCCCGATCATGACGTCACAGATGACGGAGAACAAATGCGCGGCCAGCTCCGGGCGGTCGACCAGGTCGAGAAAAATGTCCTGGCCCCGCAGGTGAAAGGCGATGTTCAGCACGCCTTGCCAGTTGGGGTAGCCGTAAATGGTTCCCCAGTTTCGCTCGATGATATCCATCTGGGCGAACAACTCCTCGACGAAAGGCCCGGTGAGCGCGCGATCGGCATCCAACCGCTCCACCTGCTGGACAGAAAGCTTTTGTCCGGGCTCGAGTTCCGGCCAGCGGTCCGGGGCATAGCGGAGAGAAAACCCGAAGGCCATTGGAATCACGTACACTCCGTAAACTCCGGACAAGGTGGCTAGATCGCGCGGCTCGCCAGGTTTCCAGTAACTGACTTCCGGGAAGGCACGGCAGAGTTCGGCTTGCATCCGGGCGAGGCTCTCATGCCGGTACGCTGGGTCACGATGCCAGCGTTCGGAAAAGTCGGCGCCGCAGCGGCGGTGGAACCACCCCGGCTCAAAGCCCAGCGAGACCCGCATGGGGGATTCGCTTCCGTCGGCCGGTTCCCGGCGCGCCGGAGCGCTGATTGGGATGTGATTGCGAAGCTGTAGGATGGACATAGGCGTTGGCAAATCTTGTGAAATGTCGTTTCACCTTTATAATAGTGGTTTTGGCTTCCGAGAGGCTGCTAGGAGAAAGGAGCGCGCGGCACGGTGAGTGAACCTCGCACATTGGATCTGGTGGTGGTAGCGGTGTATCTGTTGGGGACAGTCGGACTGGGGATGCGTTTTCTCCGCCGCAGCGGTACGACCGAGGGTTTCACCGTCGGGTCCCGCTCGATTCCCGCCTGGGCAG
>CAZXVW010000288.1:0-4459 GCA_964644025.1 uncultured Solibacteraceae bacterium
CCCGGGCGGCGGATGCCGCCGTGCGGAAGGCCGGCCAGTACGGGGGCACGGTCACCGCGCTGGCCGCGCTGGCGGTACAGGAAGATCTTGTTGATGCGGTGCTGCTGACGCGGCGGCGGGCGGGTGAGCAATATGCGGCCACCGGATTCCTGGCCCGGACCGCCGAGGAGGTGCTGGCCGGCGCCGGATCCAAATATACGACGTGTCCGAGCCTGGAGCAGTTGGGCGCGGCGGAGCGTGCGGGCATCCGGCGGCTGGGGATCCGGCGTCCGAAGGTGGCCTTGCTTTCCGGTTCCGAACGGGTGCATCCCGATTTCCAGTCCACGATTGACGCGGTAGCGCTGGTGAAGATGTGCCAGCAGGGAGAGGCGGGCGACTGCGTGGTGGATGGTCCATTTGCACTGGATAATGCGATCGATGCGGTCTCGGCGCGGGCGAAGGGCATTGAATCGCCGGTGGCCGGGCGGGCGGATGTGCTCATCATGCCGAGCCTCGAAGCGTGTAACATTTTCGGCAAAGGGCTGCAATACTATGCAGGCCTGGAACTGGCCCACGTGGCCATGGGCGCAAAGGCGCCGTTGCTGATCCCGTCGCGCACCGCCCACGCAAAGACCAAGCTGTACTCGCTGGCCCTGGCGGTGCTCGTTTGTTCCCAGAAAAAGAAAGCGCGAAGGGAGTGACGCATGGAAAGAGAACTGATCGTACGGCAACTGTCGATATTTCTTGATAACCGGCCCGGGAGTCTGGCCGGGGTCCTGCGCTGGCTTTCCGATCACGGGGTGGACCTGCGCGCTCTGTCGGTGACCGAATCCCGGGATTTTGGAACGGTGCGGATCATCGTGGGCGATCCTGACGCGGTGGCCGACGTACTCGGCGAAGGCGACTACCACTTCAGCGAAGTGGACGTTCTGGCCGTGGAAGTTCCCGACCGGCCGGGTGGAATGGCCGAAGTGGCCGAAGACCTGACGGCCGAACGCATCAATATCGAGTACGCATACACGATGGTGGTCATGCGCCACGACAAAGCCTTGCTGGTGATGCGGGTCGATGAGCTTCCGCGGGCGGCCGCAGTGCTGAAAAGCAAGGGGCGCCGCGTGCTGACGGCCGCCGACGTAGCCGCGCTATGAAGCACCCGGAAACGCGCGCCCGGGATTGGATGGTGCTGGTGATCAACCCGGGCAGCACGTCCACCAAAGTCGCCTTGTTTCGGGGGGAAACCAAGGAATGGACCGAGTCAGTGCGGCATGCTCAGGAAACTCTGGTGCGCTTCCGGCGCGTGATCGAGCAGCTTGACTGGCGGGAAGCGGCTATCGCTGAGGCCCTGACGGGCAGAAGCGGTGAGGCCAGCAAGCCCGACGCCGTCGTGGGCCGAGGCGGACTGCTGCGGCCGCTTGCGGGGGGAACGTACCGGGTCTCCGATGCCATGTGCGCGGACCTGGAAGCGGCCCGTTACGGCGAGCACGCCAGCAACCTGGGGGCGCTGCTGGCCCGGCGATTTGCCGAGCGCTACGGGGCGCCGGCTTTCATCGTGGACCCGGTCACGACGGACGAGTTCGAGCCTGCCTCGCGCATTACCGGTGTCCCGGGTTTCGAGCGTAAATGCCGGAGCCATGCACTCAACATCAAGGCCGTGGGGCGGCGGGCCGCCTGGGAATTGGGCAAGCCGCTGGCGGAGACGAAATTCGTCGTGGCGCACCTGGGCGGGGGGATTTCGGTGTGCGCCTTACGCGGCGGGCGGATCGCCGATTCCACCGACGCCTTGCTGGGCGAAGGACCGTTTTCGACCGAGCGCGCCGGCACGCTGCCGCTGGCGGCGATGATCCGCTTGTGCCTCGACAGCGGGAAAACGCGCGAAGAGATTGTCGAGCTGCTTGCCAAAGGGAGCGGGCTTAAGGGCTACCTCGGCCAGACGGACCTGCCGGCGGTGTATGAAATGATCGACGCAGGTAACGGGGAAGCCCGGCGGGTCCTGGACGCGCTGGTACTGCAGGTGGCCAAGTGGATCGGCGCGATGACGGCAGTGCTGGGGGGATCCCCGGACGCCATTGTCCTCTCGGGCGGGATGGTGAACTCGGCGCGGCTGGTGCATGAGATCCGCCAGTATGTCGGACTGCTGGCGCCGCTGCGGATCTACCCTGGCGAATTTGAAATGGAAGCCCTGGCAGCGGGCGCCGTGCGGGTCCTGGAAGGGGCGGAAGCGGCGCGAGAATATTGAAACGGCGGCGCGGGTTCTGAACGTTCCGGGGCCACCACTGTGAGGTGTTAGCCTGAAAGTGATGAAACGTGTGCTGTTGCTGACTCTGCTTCTGGCGGCTGGCGCCGCGGCTCAATTCCACGGTCTGTCCACCACCGAGGATGGCTCTGTTCTCTATTTTTCGAGTGCCGCCCGCCAGCGAGGCAGCCAACAGTACGCCTGGGACAAGTTGTTCGCCGTCGATGGCAGCGGTGTCCGGCTGGTGGCGCAGCGCGAACAGGGTGAGGTCTATGGGTGGACCGTCACCAACTTTTACGCGTTGCAGTCGCCGGAGGTGAGCGCCGATGGTTCTGTCCTGGCCTTCACCGGCTGGCGTCACTGCGGCGGAGGAAGCGGCTGCCTGCCGATCGAGCGCCACCAGGCAACGGTGCTGGGCCTGCCGGAACAGCCCGATTTCCGGGCCCTCGGCGCGATCACCATCAGCCCGAACGGGCGCTACGGGGTGCTGTATTGGACGAACTCGATGCTTCCGCCCTACCACGTCCGGTGGGTTGATTTTGCCACGAACACCACCATTGACATCGACCCGTATCCGCCGGCGGCGACCCGCCGCTGGTCATTGCCGGACAGGTACGTGCGCCGCCGGGTGGCCAACGATGGGAGCGTCCTGGTTTCCTCGAGCACTTACCCGTTCGAAACCGGGCTTGGCCTTTGGAGTAAGGATGGCGTCATTCCGCTTCACACGTCATGCTCCGCCGCCGCGGCAATGATCAGCATGGACGCGGCACGCATCGTCTATGAAACTTCCGAGCAACCGGCCCGCCTGATCCGCTATGAGCTGGCGAACCAGCAGGAGCGCGTGCTGGCCGAGGCGCCCGGTCCGCTGCAGTTCAGCGTCACGGGCAATGCCGTGGACGTGCTGTACCTGGCGCCGGCGGGCAGCGTCCGGCAGGCGTTTCTAGTGCGCGGCGACGCCCCAGCGGTCCAGATAACCGATGAGCCGTCCGGAATTACGGAAGCGGTCATCGCGGGTAACGGACTGGTAGCGTGGGCGGTGACCGGCGACGGCCGCATCTTGAAGATCGACCTGAACTCTGGTGCGGCTGTCGAGTTCATCGCCCGGACGCCGATAGTCACATCGGTCGATCACGGCTCGGCAAGCTGGGCGAAGGGCGGCGCGCCCGGTTCGCTGATGCGCGTTGCCGGTTCCGGCCTGGCCGCGCCGGTCGCGGTGGCGAGCTTCCCGCTGCCAGACGAACTCGGCGGCGTACAGGTGAAACTCGACGGCCAGCGGCTGCCGGTCTACTATGTCTCTCCCACTGACATTCGTTTCCAGCTCCCCTGGGAACTGCCACCCGGCGAGTACCGCTTCGAACTGGACGTCGAGGGCGCATCGGAGTTCCTTACCGGCCCGGACACCCTCCGTATTCAACAAGAGTTTCCACGCTTTTACGCCGCCCCGCAGGCCGCCGGTGGATACTCTCCCCTTGTCCTGGCCATTCATACCTTCTTCGATGCGATCATCACGAAGGAGAACCCCGCATGGCCCGGTGAGATCATACACGTTTACGCGGCCGGCCTCGGACCGGTGGAGCCGCCGGCGCCCACCGGAAGGCCGTCTCTGCTAATCCCGCTATCATGGGTCGCCGGCCCTTTGACCTGCGAAATCCGTGACGGCGAAACAAAGCCGGTGGAAATCTTTTTCGCCGGACTGGCGCCGGGCATGGTGGGCATCTACCAGTTGTCGGTGCGCCTTCCTGAAGATGTTGACACAAGCCGCCGGCAGGTGACACTGGCTTGCGGCTTCCCTGACTTCTATCCCGAGGCGATTGGGAAGATCCCGGTGGCCTCTTCCGGGCCGGCGCCGGAAAAAAGCGCCGGTTCCCGCTCATCCGGGCGTATAATGGTCACGTGGGAATCCGACAAGGAGCCTGACCAATGAAAATACCGGCTGCGGCAGCATTGCTTCCGCTTCTCTATTTGGGGAGCCTCAGCCCGGCGCTCGCGCATCATTGTGCCAGCCACGACCACGGATGCCATCACTGCGCCAACTGTGACTGCCATCATGGCAACTGTGACTGCCGGGACGGGCAACGGGGCCGCACCTCGCCGAGGACGCCCGCTGCGGCCACGCAGTTCGAGTCGGTGAGCGGAACCGTGAGTGAGGTCATCTACCTGCCTGGCGGGGCGCCCGGGCTGGCCGGGGTCGAACTCCGCCTCAAGTCCGGCGCCGGGGAGACGCTCCTCCGACTGGCGCCCAGCGGT
>CAZXVW010000289.1:0-4452 GCA_964644025.1 uncultured Solibacteraceae bacterium
ACTTCGTAACGGTGGCCCGGTCTTGTCACCACCACGAATTCCACCGCCCGGATCAGGTCACGCCAGCGGTGCCAGGTCTTGATTTCAGCGAAGGCGTCGGCGCCGATCAGGAAGTAGATTCTGTCGTCGGCCGCCAGTTGCTTCCGCAACTTCTCGACGGTGAGAACCGAGTAGCTGGGGTCTTCGCCTTCCTCCAAGCGGGACGGCACGAAGCCTTCCTCTCCGGCGCAGGCCAGCTCCACCATGCGGTAGCGGTGCTCGTAGCTCGCCGCCGTCGAGCCCGCCTTGTGCGGTGGGCGCGCCGCCGGCACGAACAGTACCTGGTCCAGCCCGAACCGGTTGATGGCTTCCCGCGCTACGGTCAAGTGCGCACAGTGGATCGGATCGAAGGTTCCGCCGAAGATTGCGATCCTGTTGCCCACTCCCGTCCTCAAAAAGTGATGCCGACCAGGAAGTCCGCCTGGTTGCGGCTATAGCGGAGCAGGTCGGCGCCGCCGGTTGCCGCTGGCTTCCAGCGGGTGTAACGGAGTTCGGGGGCGACGCGCAATCTGCCGATCTTCAGTTCCAGTCCGCCTCCGATGACGAAGCCGCTGGTGGAGCGGTCCGGACCCGTGGCGAACTGAGCCAGCTCCCCGAACCTTCGGAATGCCGCGCCCGCGGCGACGTAGGGCCGCAGACCGGCGCCCGGCAGACGGAGCTTGGCCAGCAGCGGAAACTCCCAGGAGCCGGTCGTGCCGGCGCCGGCGCCTTCGCCTTGCTGGGCGGCATCCTGCACCGCGACAGTGGTTCGCTTGTACAGGGCCTCGACTTCGATGCCGAGCCCGAACGGCAGCAGCAGCTCCGCCGATGGACCGATCGTGAAGTTCCTGGTGGTTGATTTCAAGGAGATGCTTCCCGATCTGGCGGACTGGAACGCATCGGTGAGCGGGATGCCCGCGCGGAAACCCACGGTGAACCAGTCGCCGCCGTATAAGGCAGAGCAGACGAGCAGCGGGAACAGGAACGATAATCTTCTCATCGGGTCAACATGCCGCCGGGGCAACTCCGGCCGGCTCGCCACGCCCGGTCCGGGTCACAATGCGCAATTGTAACGCAGAAGTTCTGCCGGCGGCCGGGAGGACCTCATGACGGCGGCGCCGCGCCGCGCGGCCTTCGGCGGCTCCGGCTGACGTATCGATGGCCGGAGATCTGCTTCCTGGCCGCCCGCAAGGCCAGCTCGTCGCACCGGTTGTTGTCCGCGTGCACGGCGTGCCCCCTGGTCCACTCCCACTCGGTTTGGTGGCGGCTGCTGAGCTCGTCCAGCCGCTGCCAGAGGTCCTGGTTCACCACGGGCTTCTTCGTGGTGGTGCGCCAGCCGTTCCGTCTCCAGCGATGAATCCAGCTCGTGATCCCGTTTTTCAGGTAGTTCGAATCGGTGGTGATCGTCACCCGGCACGGCTCCTTGAGCGCTTCCAGGCCCTTCACTGCAGCGGTAAGTTCCATGCGGTTATTGGTGGTGTGCGGTTCGGAGCCGTACATTTCCTTGGCCCGGTCGCCGTAGCGAAGAATACACGCCCAGCCGCCGGGCCCCGGGTTTCCCAGGCACGAGCCGTCGGTAATCAATTTCACCGATTTCATCGCAGTTTCCGGCGCGGCTCCTTTCCGCTTCAGACCGGCACCGTCCCGGGCGACCGGAGGAAAAATCGCTCCAGCACGTCCAGGATTTCGGGGATCTCCCGGGAGCGGTGAATCGCGCTTCGCAAGCGCGCCCCGTTTCGCACCCCGTGGGTAAACAACGTGGCGAACTGTTTCATCTTCCCGATGGCGTTCGGTTCGTCCCGCTCGGCCAGGGCGGCGTAGTAGGAGCGCATCATGCGGTAGCGGTCCTGCTCGGTCGGCTGAAAGTACCGGCCGGCGGCCACGTACTCGGCGATTTGGCGGAAGATCCAGGGGTTCGAGGCGGCGCCTCGTCCCACCATCACCGCGTCGCAGCCGGTCTCGGCCGCCATCCGCACGGCGTCCTCCGGAGTGGTGATATCGCCGTTGCCGATCACGGGAATCCGGACCGCCGCTTTCACCTCGCCGATGCGGCTCCAGTCGGCCCGGCCGCGGTAGCCTTGTTCGCGGGTGCGGGGATGCAGGGCCACCGCGTCGACGCCGCATTGCTCGGCCAGTTTCGCCAGCTCGATGTGCACCAGCTCCCGCTCGTTCCAGCCGGCCCGGCATTTAATCGTCAGGGGAATCGAAATCGCCGCCCGGACACGCTTCAGCAAGCGTTCCACCAGGGGCAGGTCGCGCAACAGCGAGGAACCGCCGTTCGATCTGACTACTTTCTTTACCGGGCAGCCCAGGTTGATATCCACGATGTCGAAGCCAAGGTCCTGGCAAACCCTGGCCGCGTCCGCCATCACGCCGGGATCGGCGCCGAAAAGTTGCGCCGCGATCGGATGTTCCTCCGTTTCGAACAGGAGATAGCGGAACGTCCGGGTCAGCTTTCGTGCGCGGGCCGAGGAAACGACGCCGTGAGAACTGGTGAACTCGGTCATCAGCAGGCCGCATCCTCCCTGTTCGCGGATCAGCCGCCGGAAGACGGTGTCAGTGATTCCCGCCATTGGCGCCAGCACCGTCGCCGGACTCACCTGGACGTCACGGATTAAAAACCCGGGCGGAAAAGCCTGCATACTCACTCTCATTTTAGCGGTAGCTGCCGGGTCCAACGCTTTCCGTCCGGTTGAGGAAACCATTTCCCGGCCCGGTGCGTTTACTAGACAGAGAAGGTGTTCCGGTGAAGCTGGCTCTCAGTTTTGCGGCCGGGGCGGTTCTGGCGGCAGCTCTGGTCTTCGTGATCATGAGACCGGAGCAGCCTGCCGGATGCACCCAACAACAGCAACCCCCTGTGCGAAAATCGACGCTACCCCCCGCCCCGGTCCCTTTTTCAGGGGAAGCTGAACCAGGTGCGAGTTTGGCTCCCCCGGCGGGGTCTCCGGCGCCACCGAGGCCTCAGCCGCGGCCGTTCCGGCCCTCTGCTCCGGCTGCTTCCGTCACTCAGCCGACGGCGCTGCCTTTTCCTCCCGCAGTGGAGTCCGGCCCCGCATCCGAGCCAGCCGCCATACCGGCCGTGTTCGCATCTGTTGAGGAACCGCCTCCGCCGCCGGAGCCGAACCGGGTTACGCTGGGCGCCGGAACACTGATCACGGTGCGTCTGGCCGAGGACCTTTCCACCCGGAAGAATGTCCCCGGCGACAGATTCACCGCCACCCTGGACGGGCCGCTGGTGGTGGATGGTTTCGTCATTGCGGAACGCGGCAGCCTTGCCGAGGGCCGCGTGGTCGAAGCCCGGCCTTCCGGACGGGTCAAGGGGAAGGCCGTTCTCGCTCTCCAGTTAACGCGCTTGCACACCAGCGACGGCCAGCAGGTGGCAATCACCACCGATACCTTCGAGAAACGGGCGGCCGACAACCGCCGCGAGGACGCCGTTAAAGTGGGCGCGGCAGCGTCGATTGGGGCCGTGATCGGAGCCATCGCCGGCGGGGGAAAGGGGGCCGCGATCGGCGCGGCCATCGGGGGAGCGGCGGGTAGCGGCGAGGTGCTCGCCACCCGTGGCGCCCCGGCCGAACTACCCGCGGAAACCCGCATCGCCTTCCGGGTCAACACCCCGGTGACCATTACCGAGAAGCTTCTCTGACAGCGCCCGGCCGCAGTACAATCAGGGGTGCGAGCAACTCCGTCGGCCCGGCTCTTTCACCATGACTGACCGGCTTTATCTCTCTTACTGGCTTCGCGGTTTCACCGAGCATAACATGCTGCGCCACTTCGAGGCCCTCCTCGGCAAGTTCCCCTTTTCCCGCCTGTGGCCCCGGATCCTGCTGCGGATCTACGCCGTGGAGATCTCCGAGCCTCCCCTGCTGGAACGGCTGTTCGCCGGTCCGGAGCACCTGGGCGCCCTTTTGGACGCTGCCCGCGAATTCCATCATCAAGACTGCGCCTACGAGCTGGAAGCCGCCTGGGACATCTGGCGGTACGAGGGGGAGTGGAGGCTGCGCCCCGCCCCGGTGTTGCTGACCTGCTACGCGCCGCTGTTTCCGAGTGAACTGGGCGAACAACTGCGCCTCGACTTCGGCCCGGATACGCAGTTTCTTCCGCAGCCGGAGGTGGCCGGCAGCCTGGTTCCGATCCGGCACAACATCCGGGGTCTTCTTCACCTGGTGGAGGATCTCGACGCGACGCTCGCCGTCGAGAAGCGGCAACTCTGGTCGGAATCGGGTGGCAATTTCGCCGAGCGCCTCCGCGTGGCTGTTTCCGGCGAGTAGGCCGGCCGGTTACGCACCGGTTCCCGGCACGGGCGCCGGATGGGCGGGAGCAGGGGTGGCCGCGCGGGCTGAGAGACCGGATGGTTGCTGGTCGGGGGGTGGTTTGACTCGAACAGGGACAGTCCGCCTGTGTCCACTCCGCTGCGCTTCGGGACACAGGGGA
>CAZXVW010000290.1:0-4429 GCA_964644025.1 uncultured Solibacteraceae bacterium
CGCCAGGCCAATCCCCATCCAGACCACGAACCGCAGCCAGGTTTCCAGGGGAAGACTTAACATCAGAACCAGACAGAAGGCCACTGAAAGCAGCGGCAGCCACGGCACCAGCGGCACCCGGAAGCCGCGCGGCCGGTCGGGCTGGCGCCGCCGGAGCACGATCACACCGGCCGAGACCACGATGAAGGCGAACAGCGTGCCGATGTTCGACAGATCAGCGAAAGTGCCGATATCCCAGATACCCGCCGGAATGCCCACCGCCAGCCCGGCTACCCAGGTGCTGACATGCGGCGTTTTGTAGACCGGGTGAACGCGCGAGAAAACCGACGGCAGGAGCCGGTCGCGCGACATGGCGAACCAGATGCGTGCCTGGCCGTACTGGTAAACCAGCAGCGAGGAGATCATGCCCATCAACGCTCCCACGCTTACCCAGCGCCGCACTTCGTCGTAGCCGATCGCCTTCAGCGCGTTGGCCACCGGGGCCGCGTTGTTGAGCGTCTTCCAGTTCGCGATGCCGGTCAGCACGAGCCCCACCGAGGTGTACAGCAAGGCGCAAACGATCAGCGTGGCGATGATGCCGATGGGCAAATCCCGCTGCGGGCGGCGGCATTCTTCGGCGGCGGTGGAGACCGAGTCGAAACCGATGTAAGTGAAAAAGACGATGGCCCCGCCGGTGAGCACGCCCTGCATGCCGTTCGGCATGAACGGATGCCAGTTGTCCGGGTCCACCGCCCGGGAGGCAGCGAACACGAACAGGAGGATGGCGCTCAGCTTGATGAGCACCATCACGTTGTTGGCTCCGGCGCTCTCGCGGACCCCGTGCACCAGCATGACGGTGAGGATCAGCAGGATCAGCGCCGCCGGAAGGTTGAACCAGGCGCCGGAAAACTCGCCTCCGGCGATCATCGGCCGGGCAAGCTGCGCCGGCAGGTGAAACCCGAATAGGTTTTCCAGAAGATCGCTGAAGTAAGCGGAAAAGCCAACCGCAACGGCCATGTTCGAGACGGCGTATTCCAGGATCAGGTCCCAGCCGATGATCCAGGCAAAGATTTCGCCCAGCGTGGCGTAGGCGTAAGTATACGTGCTGCCGGCGATGGGAATCATCGACGCCAGCTCGGCGAAGCAAAGCGCGGCGAAGCCGCAGGCGACGGCCACCAGAAGAAAAGAGAGAGCGATGGCGGGACCGGCGCCGGGCCGCCCGATGGTGGAGATGGCATGCGGACCGTTGAGAATCAGGTCCAGCACCGGCGCGTGCAGCACCGAATGATAGCTCAGCGTCTCTCCGGCGGCTGCGGTTCCGCTGAGAATGAAAATGCCGCTGCCGATCACCGCGCCCAGTCCCAGCGCTGTCAGGCTCCACGGGCCCAGGGTTCGCTTCAAGCGCCGGCCCTCCTGCTGGGAATTGGCAATCAGCGCGTCGATGCTCTTGGTCCGCAGGAACTGTGACATGGGAAAGGGCGGGGCGCCGGCCGCTGGCTAGCGCTTCCGCTGCCCCTTGGCCATCTTCGGAATCTTCTTCTTGTTCGAGCCGCGCGGCACGTCGGAGGGCCGCTTGGCCTTGGGCGGCGCTTTCTTGCGGGCCTCCCGCTTGATCCGTTTCCGTTCCAGCCTGTCGGCGATGTGCTTGGTATTCATTCCAGTATTTTCAATCCTGCGTATTTCGTGATGAGTTTCTTCAAGCCGGAGCCGGGGAAGCTGACCGTCAGCTTGGCCTCCTCGCCGCTGCCCTCCCGCCGGAGCACAATTCCGGGCCCGTAACGCGGGTGCTCGACGTAGACTCCGGGGCGGAATTTCTCTTTCGGCCGGCGCGCCGCCTGTTTTCGTGCCGCCGGCTTTTGCGCCGCTGGTATGGCGCGGGCGGGCGGCGGCGGTCCGGCCGCCGGGGGCGGGGTCAGCCCCCTGTCCCGAAAAAACTGCGCGATGTTCTCCAATGAATTATAAGTCTTTCCGGTGTAAGTGTTGCGGCGGACGCTTTCCCGCACCTGGCGCCGCTCGACGAACAGCTCCGCCTCGGCCGCCGTCTCAGGCCGGTTGAGCGGCTCGACGAAGCGCGCCGGCACTTCGTCCAAGAACCGGGAGGCGCGTTGCGCTTCCTCGGAGCCGCCGCCGAACCGCCGCCGGTACCGTGCCCAGGTCAGGATGAGCCGTTTCTGGGCCCGGGTCATGCCGACGTAGCAGAGGCGGCGTTCCTCCTCCAGCAGGGCTTCCGATTCCCGGGAGCGGGCGTGGGGAAACAGGCCCTCCTCGAGGCCGCAAATGAAGACGACGGGCCACTCCAGGCCCTTCGCGTTGTGCAGCGTCAGCAACGAGACCTGGGCCTGGCTGTCCACTTCGTCGCTTTCGGAAACCAGCGCCGCGTGGTCGAGGAACTCGGCCGGCCCTTCGCCCCGGGCGGCGGCGTCGGCGGCGGCATTGATCAGCTCGTCCAGGTTCTCCAGGCGCGACTCCGCCTCCGGGGTTCCGGCATCAGCCAGCATTTGGCGGTAGCCGGTGTCGGCGAGAACCTTCTCCAGCAAGGCGTCCAGCGGCTCGTGCGCGGCGGCCGCCTCCAGCCCGCGGATCAACTGGCGGAACCCGCTCAGCGCGGCGTGGGCGCGCGCCGGCAGCAGTTTCTCCTCCAGCAGCGATTCCATGGCGGCGCGGAGACTGAGGCCGCGCTCTCTGGCCTGCTGCTCGATCCGCGCGGCAGTGGTGCGGCCGATGCCCCGGGCGGGCTTGTTGAGGATGCGCAGCAGGCTCACGGGGTCATCCGGATTCACCAGGAGCTTCAGGTATGCCAGCACATCCTTGATCTCGGCGCGGTGATAGAAACTCAGCCCGCCCACCACCACGTATTCCCTCCCGTACCGCCGCAGCGCTTCCTCGATCTGGCGCGATTGCGCGTTGGTCCGGTACAGCACGGCCACCCGCTCGCCCGGATTCCGCGAAAGGATCTGCTCAATCGTGTCGGCGATGAACAGGGCCTCGTTCTCGGCGTCCGTGGCCTCGTAGACGCCGAGCCGTTCGCCCGGACCGGCTTCGGTCCACAGCCACTTGCCCTTGCGCATGGTGTTGCAGGCCACCAGGGAGCTGGCGGCCTCGAGGATGTTCTTCGTCGAGCGGTAGTTCTGTTCGAGGCGGATGGTGACCGCGCCCGGGTAATCGCGCTCGAAATCCAGGATGTTGCGGATGTCGGCGCCCCGCCACCCGTAGATGGACTGGTCTTCGTCGCCCACCGCGCAGACGTTCTGGTGCGCGCGCGTCAGCAGACGCATCAGCTCATACTGACTGCGGTTGGTGTCCTGATACTCATCGATCAACAGGTATTCGAGGCGCTGGTTATAGGCCCCGCAGACCTTGTCGTCGTGGCGGAGCAGCCGGACGGCCTCCAGCAGCAGGTCATCGAAGTCCAGCGCATTGGCCTGCCGCAGGCCCTTCTCGTACTCTTCGAACAGGACCGCGAGCCTCTCGGCCTTCGGGTCCTTGACGGACTTGTAAAAATCCTCGGGCGTCTGATGACGGTTCTTGGCGTGGCTGATACGCGCCAGCGCCTGCCGGTAGGGCATGAACTTCTCATCCAGGCCGAGGCGCCGGCAAGCGGCCTTCAGCACCGCCAGTTGGTCGTCCTGGTCGTAGATGACGAACTGTGGCGTAAACCCGGGCCGCAAGTCGGCCAGCGAGGCGCCGTCGGCCCTCAGCAATCTCACGCAGAAGGAGTGGAACGTGGAAAGCAGCGGGCCGCGGTAGCCGCCCAGCTCGCCCAGCAGTTGCGCCACGCGGGCGCGCATCTCGTCGGCGGCCTTGTTGGTGAAGGTGACGCCGAGGATGGCGTGACCGGGAACCCGGTGCTCGCGGATCAGGTAGCTGATGCGGTGGGTGATCACCCGGGTCTTTCCGCTGCCCGCGCCGGCCAGAATGAGCAGCGGTCCGTCACCGTGACAGACGGCGCGTCGCTGCTGCGGGTTGAGACCTTCCAGGAAGTCCATGAAACTAGTGGGGCAATGCTGATTTTAGCACGCGCGGCGCACTGGCGGTCCCGGCCGTCGGCCTGCCGGAGCAACGTGCGCCGCAGCGCCGGAACCCCCCGGAGAAATGGGGCATTCCGTTGCCGGAAGCGCCGCGGCGGATATGCTATCCTGACTCGTAGGAGCCTATCCCAGCCCCGAGCCGGTAGCTCAGTCGGTAGAGCATCTGCCTTTTAAGCAGAGGGTCCCGGGTTCGAGCCCCGGCCGGCTCACCAATGTTTTCAACAACTTAGTGGTTACGGGACCTTCCTGGCTCCGCCGACTGTAGCGGATTTTGTGGCTGTCTCAACTGAAAATCCGGCTTCCGGATGCTTCCTCTGGCGTTTGTGAGCTCTTCTATCCCGAAGTTCCAGCCCCGACCAAGTGCTATCTGATTGACACTACGAGTGAAAGGCCGGAAAGGAGTTTCCCGTTTCTGGCTACAG
>CAZXVW010000291.1:0-4330 GCA_964644025.1 uncultured Solibacteraceae bacterium
CCCGCCATTCCGCTCCCTCCCATACACTCCGAAATTCCTTACGGGCGGATTACGGTCCTGGGCCTGGCCAACCGGGCAGCCGGGTCGCGTTTGCTGTCCGAGTACAGTATAGTGGAGACCGTCGTGAACGGCGGGCGCGAAAGCGGCCGCCGCCAGAACACCGAAGATTCGACGAGGGAACCATGAAATCAAGACGTGCCAATCGACACATAGCGGTACTGATCTTCGTGTGCCTGGGGGCGGGCGCGTTGACGGCACAGCGCCTGCGGAGTCAAACAGACAAACGCCCCGCCAAGGCTGATTCCGGCATGACGCTGATCCTCGGCCGCCCCACGGACCGCTCCATCACGGTGAGTGTGCTGGCGCCTCAGGAGTTGGAGGTTTTCTTCCAGTACGGCGTGAAGCCGGGTGCCTATACGAGGAAAACCGGTGTCACGAAATTGCCATCGGGCAAGCCGCTTGAGGTGGTGCTGGACCGGTTGAATCCGAACACGCGCTACTACTACCGGATGCGCTTCCGCCAGCCGGGTGAAGCCAGCTACCGGGCGGGTCCTGAGTACAGCTTTCACACGCAGCGGCCGCCCGGCAGCACCTTTGTTTTCGGGGTCCAGGGCGATTCGCATCCGGAACGCCTGAACCGCATGTACGACCCCGGCCTGTACCTGCGGACGATGGAGAACGTTCGGAAGAGCCGGCCCGATTTCTACTTCTTGCTCGGCGATGACTTCAGTGTGGATCCACTATACAGCCGCAATAACCTGAACGCGGAAACGGTCGGGCGGCTTTACATCAACCAGCGCGGCTTCCTGGGCCTGGTGGGAACTTGCTCGCCGTTGTTCCTGGTAAACGGAAATCACGAACATGCCGAGGCTTGCTTGCTGGACGGCACGCCGAACAACCCCGCCGTGCTGTCGGGAAAAGCGCGCAACCTGTACTTCCCGCTACCCGCCCCGGACGGCTTCTACACCGGAGACGCCGAGCCGGTGGAATTCGTCGGCCTGCGCCGGGACTACTACGCCTTCACCTGGGGCGACGCTCTGTTCGTGACCCTCGATCCCTACTGGCATTCCCCGGTTCAGATCGACTCGGGGCTCACTCGCGGCAAGGGCCGCCGCGGAGGTGGCCGCAGCAGCGATCGCCAACGCCGGAGCGGGCGCCAGCGTAGCAGGAAGAATCGGGATTGGTGGGGCATCACTATCGGAGACGCCCAGTATCAGTGGTTCAAGAAGACTCTCGAACAAAGCCACGCCACTTACAAGTTCGTCTTCTCCCACCATGTTCTGGGCACTGGCCGCGGCGGCGTCGAACTGGCGGATCTTTACGAATGGGGCGGCAAGAACAGGAACGGCGAGTGGGAATTTGATAAACGGCGTCCAAACTGGGCGGCTCCTATCCATCAACTGATGGCCGCAAACGGCGTCACCATCTTCTTCCAGGGACACGACCACCTGTTCGCCCGCCAGGAAAAGGATGGGGTCATCTACCAGGAGACTCCCAATCCCGCCGACCCCACCTACACTGCCTTCAATCGGGAGGCGTACCGCTCGGGCGACATTCTACCCAATTCGGGCTACCTTCGGGTGACGGTGTCGCCTGCCAATGTAAAGGTGGATTACGTTCGTTCGTATCTGGCGAAAGACGAGACGGCGGATCACCACAATGGCGAGGTGGCCTTCTCCTATACCATCAAAGCTCGCGGGCCGCGCAGGAGATGAAACTGCAGGGCGAACAAACAATGCGAGGGACTGCTGAAGGATGAGACGGAGTGTCGAATTGCTGTTCAAGCCACTGTGAGGGCGCACCGCCCGCGCCGGAAAAACCACGCTGCCCGGAGTGCGGACAGACGGGAACGAGCGTTGAGCGTCAGACCCTGGTGCATTTGCTGCAGGAGCCGCTGACGGTCAAAATCGGCGAGGGACCTTACTATTTTTGCGCCACGCCGGCCTGCACCATGGTGTACTTCCCGGCTTCGGCGGGAAGAGTGTTCACCAAGGCGGACCTGAAGGTTCGAGTCGGGATCAAAGAGACCGAGGACCCGGTCCCGATCTGCTATTGTTTCGATCATACACGGGCCTCGGCCTGGGCCGAGATCGAGCGGACAGGGAAGTCCACGATTCTGGATTCGATCAAGAGGGAAGTGAAGGCGGGCCGGTGCCGCTGCGAGATCACCAACCCTTCGGGGAAATGCTGCCTGGGAGACGTGACCCGGGTCGTCCAGGAGGGTCTGCGGCGTTTCGGGCAGAAGCGAGGCCGGTGACCGGCGCCACCAGCCGCGTCAGTCGCCGCGCGAAGCTTCGCCGCCGTCCCGAGCTTCCACAGCGCTCCCGGCATTTCCGGCGCCAGCCCGGTGCAGGCCGTGTTTCTCCATGCGGTAGATCAGCGTCTTGCGGCTCAAATCCAGGTAGCGGGCCGCCCGCGTCTGGTTCCCCTCGAACTTTTCCAGCGCCTTCCGGATCAGCTCCTTTTCCAGAGCCTCCAGGCTGATCCCCTCCGGCGGCAACTCCAGCGCCAGCGGTTCCAGTTGCGGCCGCTCGCGCCGCAACGCCTCGGGCAAGTCCTCTACCGTGACCTGCGGCCCCCGCGCCAGCACCACCAGCCTCTCCATCACGTTCTCCAGCTCCCGCACGTTCCCTGGCCAGCGGTAGGCGCGGAAGTAGGGCATGAGCGAGTCCGGCAATACCAGTTCCTCCCGGCCGTGCTTCTGCCGGCTCCGGGCGAAGAAATGACTCACTAATTCCGGGATGTCTTCCTGCCTTTCCCGAAGCGGGGGCATTTCGAGCGGAATCACGTTCAGCCGGTAGTAAAGATCTTCCCGAAACGTCCCATCCTCGACCATCGCCCGCAGGTTCCGGTGCGTGGCCGCGATGATCCGGACGTCGATTTTCACCGGCCGGCTCTCGCCGATCTTCTCGATTTCCCGCTCCTGGATCAGCCGCAGCAGCTTCACCTGGAGTGCGAGGGGAACGTCGCCGATCTCGTCGAGGAACAGCGTCCCGCCGTCGGCCATCTCGACCTTGCCTTTCTTGTGGGCCAGGGCGCCGGTAAAGGAGCCCTTGAGGTGGCCGAACAGCTCCGACTCGAGCAGCTCGCCGGGAATCGCGGCGCAGTTGATGATGAGAAACGGCTTGTTCTTCCGGCTGCTGTTGAAATGAATCCCCTTGGCCAGCAGTTCCTTGCCGGTGCCGGTTTCCCCGCGGATCAACACCGTCGCATCGCTCTGCGCCGCCCGCGCCGCCGTCTCTAAGACATACAGCAACGGGGCGGAGCGCCCGATGATGTTTTCGAAGCCGTACTTCTCATCCAGGCTGCCGCGCAACGTGCGAACTTCCTCGCGGAGGCGGA
Organism: uncultured Solibacteraceae bacterium; assembly: GCA_964644025.1. Taxonomy (GTDB): domain Bacteria; phylum Acidobacteriota; class Terriglobia; order Bryobacterales; family Bryobacteraceae; genus CAZXVW01. The sequence continues at coordinate 3,343 of CAZXVW010000291.1, forward strand.
CGTGTTCCAGGGTGCGGCGCACGGTGAGACGCAGGGCGTCTGGATTGACGGGCTTGGTGATGTAGTCGAAGGCGCCCAGTTTCATCGCCTCGACGGCGCTCTCGATAGTGCCGAAAGCCGTCACCAGGATGACGACCACTTCCGGATAGAGCTGGCGGATCTCGCGCAGCAAGTCGATCCCGGAGATGCCGGGCATCTTCAGATCACTAATGACCAGGTCCTGGGGCGATTTCTCCAGCAGGGCCAAAGCCTGCTCGCCGTCGGCGGCGGTGGTGACCGTATAGCCCTCTTGCTCCAGTTGCACCTGGGTCACCCGCCGCAAGCTTTCGTCGTCATCGACCACCAGGATTCTTGGCTCCGGCATTTCGTCTCTTCTCCGGGAGCAGAAGCACGTCAAGGGCCGAAAGGTGAAATGGCTGTCCTCGCCCGTCCTATCTGGATTATATGCATGTTCGGATAGGCGCTCCGCTGCGGCGAGACCGGCGGCGCGGATGTTACGATCGCGTTGAGGGGAGGAGAATCCGGCAGTGCGCGGCAATGCAGCGGGCGATTCACGGATAAGGACTGCCCTGATTGCCGGCGCCATCTTGCTGGTTTCGGCCGGCCATTACACGACCCCGCCCTCGTTGTTCCTTTGGCACAACATCTTCCAGCGGTTGTACTACCTGCCGATCGTCTTTGCCGCCATCTCCTTCGGGTGGTCCGGAGGGCTCGCGGCGGCTGCCGGCGCCACGGTGTGCTACATCCCCCACATCCTGATGACGTGGCGAGGGAACCCGAACTACTCGACGAATCAGTATGCCGAGATTGTGGTTTTCTTCCTGGTCGGCATCGTCACCGGTGTCCTGGCGGATCGGGAACGGAAGCGGCGGTACGAGCTGCAGGCGACGGCGGAACAGTTGAGGAAAGTAAACAGGCAACTTCAGGAAAGCTTCGAGCAATTGAAAAGGGCCGAGCGTCTCTCCGCCGTCGGCCAGCTCGCCGCCGG
>CAZXVW010000292.1:0-4280 GCA_964644025.1 uncultured Solibacteraceae bacterium
CCGAACCGTGTGTACGGTCCCGGCGGCCCGCGCAACCCTTACCAGATCCGCAGCCACTCCGAGGACCGCAAAGGTGCCGCGATCCGTTCGCTGATGCCGCTCGGCAAGACAGTGACGTCGATGAAGCTGGTGCCTTCGCAGAAGGTCATTGTCCTGCACCAGGCGACGACCGTGGACAATATTGAAGAAGACCGCGCCTGCCGCACCAAGCTGGCAGCCCGGGTCAAGGACGCACGCAAGCTCCTGGCCGGCTGGAACTATGGTTGGCACCGGGTCACTTTCTTCGGCGATTGGAAAGTACCGGTGGAAACCGCCGCCCAACTGCTCGGGTTCAAGCTGGTCGAGGAAGGCTGATTCGCCCGGTCGAACGTTGATTCGGGTTAGCCTGATTGGATTAGGGAAGCTTTTCCCGGCGAGGTGACAATGAGCGCAACCACTGGCGTCGTCGGCGTAACCTTCCGGTCACCGGAAAAGGCCGAACCGTATTTCCGGGCGCTGCGGGAAACCGGGATTCGGTATGCCGAACTGACCCCGGAGGCGCCGCGAACCCTGAAGGGCCTGGCCGGCCTGCTGGTCACCGGCGGCGGCGCCGACGTCAATCCCGCCCTCTACGGGCAAAAGCCGCATCCGGAAACCGACGGTCCGCCCGATGAGGAGCGCGACATCATGGAAATCAAGCTCATCAAGGCGGCGATTGAAGCGGACCTTCCCCTGTTATGCATCTGCCGCGGCATGCAGATGTTGAACGTCACTCATGGCGGCGACTTGGATCAGCACATTCCCGAATACAAACTGCATCGCGTCAAACCGCCGCCGGGCCACCGTCACGAAACCGTTCATACCATCCGTGTCGAGCCGGGCACGCTGCTGGCCCGAATCCTGGGCGTCGACGAGCACCCGGTAAACTCGCGCCACCACCAGGGGATCGCCCACCTCGGGCGCTACCTGAAGGTCTCGGCGCGTGCGCCCGACCGCGTCATCGAAGCCATCGAACGCCCGGATCGCCGCTTCGTGCTCGGCTGCCAGTGGCACCCGGAGGAGAGCGTCCGCACCAACCCCGGCGACCGTAGAATCTTCGAAGCCTTCGCCGCGGCGCTGTGAGACCCCGGCGCCCGCCGTTTCCCCACCGCCCGGCGGACCGCTGCTCTTCATATACTGACCAGTAGATGCCTTCGGCGCGCACACTGACGACCCGCAAGTTTTTCACCCGCCACGGACTGCTTTCGGCCTGGCACCCGAACTACGAGTTTCGCCCCGGCCAGCTTCAAATGGCCGAAGCCGTCGAGCAGGCCCTCGCCGAGAAGCGTCACCTCATCGTAGAAGCCGGCACCGGCACCGGCAAGACGCTGGCCTACCTGGTGCCGGCCATCCTGTCCGGCAAGCGCGTGGTCGTTTCCACCGGAACGAAAAACCTGCAGGAACAGCTCTTCTTCAAGGACGTCCCGTTTCTGCGGCAACATTTCTCCACCCCTCTCCGGGTTTGCTATATGAAGGGCCGCAACAATTACGCCTGCCGCCAGAAGATCTACGACGCTGAGAAGGAGCCGGTGCTGGCGGGCCTGGAAGAGGTCGCCGACTACCAGGTCATCCGGGAATGGGAAAAAACCACCGAAACCGGCGACCGGGCCGAGATCAAGAGCCTGCCGGAGAAATCGGCCGCCTGGGCCAAGATCGATGCCCGCCGGGAACGGTGTCCCGGGCAAAAATGCCCGCAATTCGAGCGCTGTTTCATCACTCGCATGTTGCAGCGCGCCCATGAAAGCGACCTCATTATCGTCAACCATCACCTGTTCTTCGCCGACCTCGCCGTCAAGGACGAAGATTTCGGCGGCATCATCCCGGACTACGCCGCCGTCATTTTTGACGAAGCCCACGAGATCGAGGATATTGCCGGCCAGTTTTTCGGCATCTCCATCAGCAATCACCAGGTCCGTGAGCTCTGCCGCGATATCTTGGCCCTGGGCCGGCGGAAAGGATTCGGCTCCCAGGAGCTGGATCGCGTCCTGGAACGCGTTGAAGAGGTCTCTGATCGCTTTTTCGCGCTCTTCGGCGAAGCTGAGGGACGCACCGGTTTCAACCGCCAGGACGCCTTCCTGGAAAAGCACGATCGCGAATACCAGGACCTGCTGCGCGGCCTGGAACTGATCGCTTCCCAGTTGGAATTGATCAAGGGCGCCCCGGACGAGGCGATCCCGTTGTTTCACCGCGCCATCGAACTTGGCGACAAGCTCCGGTTCTGGATGGAGGGTCGCGACAAGACCTACGTCTACTGGCTCGAGCGCCGGGGCGCCGGCTGTTTCCTGCAGGCCACGCCCATTGAAGTAGATCAGATACTGGAAAGCAAGCTCTTCGAGAGGGTGGATACCGCCGTGCTGACCTCGGCCACGCTGGCCGTTTCCGGCGGTTTTGATTACATTCAACGCCGCCTCGGGCTTCGCCATGCCGGCACGCTGATCGTGCCCGGCTCGTTCGACTACCCCCGGCAGGTGCTGCTCTACGTGCCGCCCCATTTGCCCGACCCGCGCAACGGCGCTTTCGTCCCCGCCGCCGCCGCCGAGATTGTCAAGCTGCTCGAGCTGAGCCGCGGCCGTGCATTCGTCCTTTTCACCAGCTACCAGCAGATGCAGGCTGTCTACGACCGTGTCAGCTTCGCGGTCAACTTCCCGGTCCTGCTCCAGGGAACCGGGCCGCGCAGCGCGCTGCTGGAGGAGTTCCGCACCACGCCCCACTGCGTCCTGTTCGCCACCGCCTCGTTCTGGCAGGGCGTGGATGTGCCGGGCGAGCAGTTAAGTTGCGTGATCATCGACAAGCTGCCGTTCGCCGTTCCCAGCGATCCGGTGGTCGAGGCCAGAATCCGCGCCATCCGCGAGCAAGGGGGCAACCCCTTCTACGAGTACCAGATCCCCCAGGCTGCTCTGGCCCTGAAGCAGGGCTTCGGCCGCCTGATCCGGAGCCGCACGGACCGCGGCGTGCTGGTCCTGCTCGACAACCGCATCACCCGGCAGCGTTACGGCCAGGTCTTCTTCAACAGCCTCCCGGATTACCGTTTCACCACGCGGCTGGCTGACGTAGAGAGGTTCTTCCATGTTTGAGATTTCCGTCGAGCAAAGCTTCGCCGCGGGCCACTCCCTCCGCGGCTACCGTGGCAAGTGCGAGAACGTGCATGGCCACAACTACCGCGTTCGCGTCATCGTCGAAGGCGAACAACTCGACGCGGCCGGCCTGCTGGTGGACTTTGTCGAAATCAAGCGCCTGATGAACCAGCTCATCGAGCGCTGGGATCACCGCTTCCTCAATGACATCCCGCCTTTCGATACGCTGAACCCCACCGCCGAGAACATGGCCCGCTGGTTTTGCGAACAGATGCAGAAGAAGCTCGACGCCGCCGGCCATGCCGGCGTCCGCGTCCAGCAAGTGCGGATATGGGAAACCGACATCGCCGCCGCTACCTACCGGCCCGGTTAAGCCAAAGTTGGCGATTCGCCCCCGAAGACCTCTGAGCATTGGAAGCGGGTCAGTTCCTTGCTCTCGTTTCCAGCGGTTGCGGAAGTGGCTGTATTGCCGGCCTCCCGCAACTGGTTCCCTTCGCTCAGACCTTATATTCCTTGCCGGAAAGAATCACCGCCGCCTGGCGCTTCACCGGTAACCACGCCGTCACCGAAGGCTTCCACAACAAAATCGAGACCATCAGCAGGCAGCCGTACGGCTTCAGAAACTTCGAAAGCTACCGAAGGAGAGTCAAGCTGCTCTGTTCCCAATCAGCGCAGCAATTCTGGATCGCCCCCACATGCGGCGGAGAGCCAGTTGCTGGGACCAAAGGAATTAGCTGGTGGGCGGTGCAGGACTTGAACCTGCGGCCTCCTGCTTGTAAGGCAGGCGCTCTAACCAACTGAGCTAACCGCCCGTCACTTTCAATTGACTGATTCCAAGAAACTTCTCTTGATTTCCATTATCCATCAATCGGCACCGCTCTGCTGAGGCGGCTTGGTGAACCACCCGCCGCAGGTCTCGATGCATCCGGACTGGCGACTCCAGCTGATCTGGAACCGTGTCCGCTACTTGAAGAGCAACGGCAACCGAAGGAGTCGGCCCTGATGGTCTTGTCCGCCGTTTTAGGATCTGGGTACCCCCGAACGACTTTTCTGATTTCCTCCTCGCGCCCGAACCCTTGGTAAGCGTTCGAGTCCGAGCGGACGGGAGACCGTCCTGTAATGGACCCCGAAAACTGGACAGGGGTATAAGGTGGGAATGGGCAGTGAGAGAGTGAGGAGAGAGGATGC
>CAZXVW010000293.1:0-4242 GCA_964644025.1 uncultured Solibacteraceae bacterium
GGGCGGCACAGCCGTGGCCGACGTCCTGTTCGGCGATTACAACCCCGCCGGGCGCTTGCCGGTAACCATTCCGCGCTCGGTAGGACAATTACCGGTGTTTTACAATCACAAGCCTTCGGCCCGGCGCGGCTACCTGTTCTCCACTATCAAGCCGCTATTCCCATTCGGCTACGGGTTGAGTTATACGCGGTTTGCCTACAGTAACCTGAAGGCCGTGCCCGCCACCATTGGCCCCGAGGGCGTCACCACCGTCTCCGTGGATGTAAAGAATGCGGGTGCCCACGCCGGTGATGAAGTGGTGCAACTCTATGTTCACGACCTGGTCAGTTCCGTCACGCGGCCGGTCAAAGAACTGAAGGGCTTCCGCCGGATTCACCTGGCGCCCGGGCAGAGCCAAACCGTCGAGTTCAAACTCGGCCCGGATGAGCTTTCCTTCACCAATCGCGACATGAAGCGCGTCGTGGAGCCGGGAGAGTTCGAGATCATGGCAGGCGGAAATTCCGTGGATCTGATCAAGACCCGGCTGGAGGTCAAACCCCCCTCCCGTTGATCAAGGCTTCCATCGGCACTGCCGGCGGTTGGCCGGAGCGCTACTGCCCGGCGGCCACGGGAACGAAGACCGTCTCGGCTGGCCGGCCGTCAAGGGAGAGGTTCAGGGGTACCTGGTCGCCCGGCTCGACAGTGAGACCGAGGTAGAACTGCACAATGCGGATCTCCGGCTGGCCATCGGCGGGAATGATCTGCTGCACCACGTGCTCGATGCCGCCCACGCTCACCTGAACGCGATCCGGGTCAATCGCTTCGCCGACGGGTCCGAGGTCCGCCACGCGAAGCTGGACCATCTCGCCAGGATGAAGAGGCGTTTCCGCGCCGGCCGGCGCGCCAGCCTCGGTATAAACACCCAGCATCGCTGGCGGCGGCAACGCGACTTCCACCAGGATGGGCGCTGCTTGTTGCCCCGCCACGTTCAAACGGGCCACTACCGGGCCGGGCCGGACATCCGCCGGGACCATAAACTGAACCTGGTCAGTGGCTACGGATTCAACCGTCGCCGGCGCATCGTTGAGGGTCAGGGAAACCGTCTCCGGCGCGATCTGATCCGGAAGCCCGGAAACCTGGATCACCGCGGCTTTGCCGGCGTAAGCAACCGGCCTGCCGGTCGCCACGTCCCGGGCCGGGCTGTGCATTGAGAGGCGGCCCGGATCAGGCGGCAACACGCGGATCGCCGCCGGCTGCGTGACCATTTCCAGGCCGCTGGCCACGGTAGCGGAAACCGAAACCTCGCCGGCGGCCGGAGCCACGGCCACATTCGCCAGGATGAGCGTCGGATCCAGGACAAGGAAGTCGCGGACCACGACGTCGCTGGAACCGAAGCCGATGCTGGTCTGGCCGGGGGCGAAATGCGTGTTGGTTCCCCGGATCACCAGCATCGCCTCCGAGCCGGGGGCGAGTTCGGAAGGCTCCAGCGCAAGCGATGCCGGCTCAGCCACTTCTTCGTAATCATAAATTGGGGAATCGAACCCATTCAGGAACCAGGAGCTCTGCCCGTCCGGGTTCAGCGCGACCACGGTCGCCCGATGCGGTCCCTGCGCCGGCGGCGGCCTAACCAGGATTCGTCCCTCGGCGTCGGTTCCCAGGATCGTCGCCTGCGCGCCGTCGAACAGGAAGCGGGATTCCATCGACAGGTTCATCCCGGAGATGGCTGCCGCCGGGCGGCCGTTGCTGTCGACGGCCGGCGCCACGGCTTCGATGGAGGGCGGGCCGTTTTGCGTGAGGTGAAGGCCGGACGGAAGCACGTAAATATCATTATTTAATGAGAACAACAGGTGGCGCGGCCCGGTGCCGGAGAATGGATTGAATTCGAGGTTAATTTGCACGAACCGGGGATCGGGAGCGTATGGCGCCAGGCCGCCCTGTTCCGGGATGTACGCCGAGCCGCCTACCACCGAGGCCCGCAACCCCGGAGCCGGCGCACCGTTGGCGGCCAGGCCGAAGCCGTAAGCCACCAGGAACCGCCGCGTGCTGTCCAGGCTCACCTGGGCCGAGCGGACGGCGACATTGCCCGGAAAACTGTAAGTGGTAACTGCATAAAGATCCGGCACGCCGCGGGGGCGGACATAGAAATCGATGTTGTCGACGCCTTCGCCGGCGTTCACCGTCACCGCCAGCGCCGCGTCAATCGTCTTCACGCCGGGGTAAAACTCGGTCTCGAAATAGGGACCGAGAGGAATCGGGTTGCCGTCCGGATCGAGCGGCAGAACCAGATTGCCGCGGCTCACCTCGCCGTATACCGGCGGCGGGACCGGATGGGCGTAGACGTAATACTGCCCAGGTGGAACACCTTCAATGCGGTAAGTTCCGTCGGGATTGGCCAGCGCACTCACCGCCGCCCCTTGTGGCGACAGCGCCACCACGGAGGCCAGGCTCACTCCCGCGTCGTCCAGCACCACCCGGCCGCTGATGACGCCGGTGGAAGCGGCAAAGCCCGGCGCCGGGTAGAGCAGGGAAATTCCAGCGACATCATCGATTCCCAGCGGCTTCGCCTTGGTGGTCGCCCGGCTGATGCTGGTGGACATCACCGAGGAGGTGAATGTGTGCTGCAGGCCCAGCGCGTGGCCTAATTCGTGGACCATGGTCAGGAAAAAGCCTTCGCTGGAGCTCGGCTGGCTGCTCAGGTCCTGGTTCAGAATCACTACCGACCGGGTGATCGGCACGTAAGCTCCGTCCTCGCTCACCACCATCTCCGACCGCGCTGTAGGTCCCCCGAGTGCAATCAGTCCCGGTGGGACCTCGTCAAAGATGATGTCGATGGCCGGCGTCGACTGCGGAGTGCCCGCCTCCACCAGCCCGCCGAATTTCACCCGCAGCGCCGAGCTGGGCACATCGTTCCACGCCTTGGCGGCCAGCCGGATTTCGCTCACCAGCGAAGCCATGCTGTCGTTCGGCGCCAGGGCCACCGGACCGCTGGAACTGATGTAATAGCGCACGGTGCTATCAACCAGCGCATTGAGATCGAACCTCTCGGGCGCCGGAACAAAGGGAGACGTAAAGGTCGTGAAGTGGATGAAGTGATAATAGGCAGGGGCCAGCGAAGCCACCATCAGCCCGATGGCTGTCAGCAGCGCGGCTCGCTGGAATCGCTTCCGCATCGGCGTCTATTGCCTCGCCTTTCCCACCATGGTGCGCACCCGCTCCCTCAGGCTGCTCAACGGCATCTGCACCGCCTGGTCCTTGACCGGGTGTCCGGTCTTCGCATCCAGCATGATCGCGCTCGTGGCTGGACGCTCCACCACCGTGTTCCCGCTGGCATCCACGCGCACGTTGAACAGCCCCTGCGACAAACCGATGACGTAAGTCACGCCGCTTTTGCCCGTCCAGAGAAACAAGACGTACTCGGCACCTGGCTCGAGCTTCGGCGCGCCCGCGAAACTCTGCTGCAGACTGCCGGCCGTGCCGCCGGGCATCGCCACCTCAACAGAAGAGCGCTCAGGGCCCTTCCAGGATTCCAGAACTTGGACGTTCGAGAACGTGTAGATGACCGGGCCGCGGCTGACCGCGCGGGAACTGCTTACCCGGCCGCGGACAATCGCCGTGGACTGGTCGATCATCTGGTCCATGGAGAGCCTCTGGAGCGTGGCGCTGTCCAGCGGCAGCAAGCCGCACAGGAAGCCGATGATCAGTGCCAGCACACGCATCACGGTCACGTCGCTACTCGTCCCAGCACTCCTGTTACCATTCTAACTGATTGAAAACAATGCGGGAACTGGCCGATCACCACTCCGTAACTGGGTTACTGTGACACGGTGGCGGGCCAGGATGTCTCAGTCGCGATTCGCTCATCCCAGCAAGCGGGCGGTGCTCGCCACAAGAAATGTCACCAGAAAAGCCAGAGCCAGCGGCATCAATGCGCCGAACATCGTCCACTTCCGGCTCCCGGTTTCTTTCCAGATGGTCAGAATGGTGGTGGCGCAGGGATTGTGCAGCAAGGCGAACAGCATCAGGCAAACTGCCGTGAGCAGCGTCCAGCCGTGCTGGTCCGCCAGGATGAAGCGAAGCTGGCCGAAGGAGGCCACCTCAGTCATCATCGCGCCTCCCATGTAGATCATCAGTATGGTCGGAACGACAATTTCGTTGGCGGGGATGGCAATGATGTAGGCCAGCAAAATGACGCCGTCGAGGCCGATGGCATGCCCTAACGGATTGAGAAAATTGGAGATGTGGTGTGCCAGGCTGACGCCTCCG
>CAZXVW010000294.1:0-4221 GCA_964644025.1 uncultured Solibacteraceae bacterium
AATCAGTTGCTCTACCAACTGAGCTACGCCAGCAGGAAAGTCTATCCCGTGCGGCAACTACCGGTTCTTGGAGCGGGAGACGGGAATCGAACCCGCAACCAACAGCTTGGAAGGCTGTGACTCTACCATTGAGTTACTCCCGCCCCGGACCAAGCAAGTCGGTCTCCGGCTGCGATCCCGCACGCCGGACCGCCCCGGCGCACCGCGGCGGGCGCCTTGCCTGCACCACTCCATCTTACAAAGAAGCCCCCCGGCCGGTCAATCGCCTGCCCCCGCCCGCCGCATCCGGTGGGGGCGGCTACGCCACGCAGCCGGCGCGGCCGGTGCGCGGCGAACACAGGATTGCTCTCGAGCTGGGCAAGCTCCTGGGCCGGTCCCAGATGGACAAACCCGTCAAATTTCACCCCGCCATGCCAGCCCTCTCGCCCCCTCCCATGGTCACGATGCGCCCGGCAGCACTAACCTGCTGAAAACACAACAGTTGTCCCCTTACCCGCACCCGGGCCGGCCGCCATCCGTGATATAAAGGGGACCGGCCCGGCCCACTCTCTCGCCGGTCGCCGCGCTCTTTGACAATCGCAGGTAATACTTCCACCGCCGCCGAACGGCCCAGGTGGGCGCGGGGGATGACCCGGTACCAAAAAAATTTGCGATTCGAAGCCAATTCGCACCTAACCCCTGTTACATCAATTGGTTACACTGTGGAAAAGATGAGCCTTCCTGGGTGCCCCGGTTCCAGCGATGGGCCACACGGGTTTTCGCAACTCGCCGCCGGGGCGTTACTGTTTCCGCCTTCAGCGCAGCGCGAAAACTTACCCGCACGCCGCGGCAGGTCTAGGTTCCGGCCGCGTGTCCCCCGGGCCGTCTCAGACCACGATCTTCCACGGATCCCGCTCCTCGCGCCGGAGGAATTTGCGGGCTTCGGCCTGCAGCGTGGTCCAGTTCTTCTCATCCCAGTCAATCCGCAGCTTGCTGCGCAACGCCACGTTACCGAGCAGGCAACTGGTGGTGGTGCGCTGGCACGTCTCGATGTCGCTGATCGGGCGCTGGCGCGTCCGGATGCATTCCAGGAAATTCCGCCAGTGGGCTGCGTTGGACTGGTTGAACCGCTTGACCTCCACCTCGGCCAGATCGTTGTCTTCCTTATCTTCCGGGATGAGGTGATAGCCGCCCCGGTCGACGAACAGCGTGCCGCGGGTGCCGTGAAACAGGATCCCGTAGCTGTGGCCGAACATCGACTGGCGGTTGCCCGTGCGGTTTTCGTAAGTGGCAAGGAAGCCCGGATATTCGTAAGTCACCTGGAGCGTGTCGGGCGTGTCCCGGTTGTCGGTGAGCCAGAACTTGCCGCCGAGAGCAGTAATGGACTTTGGCATGGTTTCATCAAAAGCCCATTGGACGATGTCGAGCAGGTGGACGCCCCAGTCCGTCATCATCCCGCCGGCGTAATCCCAGAAGTAGCGGAAGAAAGAGAAGTGCTTCGGATCGACGCCGAAGCGGTTCTTGTTGAACGGGCGGTAGGGGGCTGGTCCCAGCCACATGTCCCAGTCCAGGCCGGGGGGCGGATCGCTGTCCGGCGGGTTGCCGATACCGGCCTGCTCCATATTGCTATAGTTCCACGTCCGGCAGAAGGTAATCTTGCCGAGCAGGCCGGACTTGACCATGTTGACGGCTTGCTGGAAATGAAGGCCCGAGCGCTGCATCGTGCCCGCCTGAACCACCCGTTTGTATTTCCGGGCGGCCTGGACCATCTTGACCCCTTCCTCGACGGTCGTGGAAATGGGCTTTTCCACGTAGACGTCCTTGCCGGCCTTGCAAGCCCCCACCGTCATGTAGGCGTGCCAGTGGTCCGGCGTGGCGATACAGACGAAATCGACCTCGGGGTCGGCGAGAATCTCGCGAAAATCGTGCACCGGCTTCGCCTTGCCTCCGGTGGCGTCGACGGCCTTTTCGAGGTTCGGTTCATAAACGTCGCAGACATACTTCTGAACGATGTCTCCCGCGCGCCGGGAATGGCGAATGTTGGCGAGCCCCATGCGGCCCGTCCCAATGTAGGCGCCGACGAGACGGTCATTGGCGCCCCGCACGTTGGCGGTGAAAATCGATGTAGTAAATGCGGCTCCCGCAGTCTTCAGGAAACCGCGGCGGCCGGAAGTTGCGCTCTTCATACCGCGATCTATTTTATCCGAGCCGGGCAACTGTCCGCCGGAGGTGCGCAACGCGGGAGCCGGCGGCCTTACGGCGGTGGCAGGCATGCTTCGGCGGAAGCGAACCGGGCAGTGGGCTGTGCGACAATGAGAACTTCCGTTTCGTTCCAGCACCCAATGAGAGGCCCGTCCCAACGGTATCCGCATCAAAATGGTCATGGCGCTCCGCGGTGCCTTTTGGCGCGTCTGGCGCCGGCCTTCGCGGCCTTCTTCGTTCTTACGACGGCTCTTCAGTGGTACAAGGGAGCGTTTCACGGTGAGTTCGGCGGACATCCCGATGAAGCTTCGCACGTGGTGACCGGTCTCATGGTGAGGGACTACATCGCTGCCCTGGCGCCGGAAGCACCGATGCGCTACGCCGAGAACTACTACCTGCACTACCCAAAGGTGGCTCTCGGTCACTGGCCCCCCCTGTTTTATATCGTGGAAGCCGCCTGGATGCTGCTGTTTCCTCCCTCGCGGGTTTCCCTGCTGTTGCTGATGGGTCTTTTCACCGCCACGCTGGCCACGATGCTGTATGAAGTGTTGCGGCGGGAGTTTTCCGTTCCGGCTGGAATGGCGGCGGCCGTGCTCCTGATATCCCTGCCGGTAGTGCAACTGTATAGCCGGAGGGTGATGATGGAAATCCCGCTGGCGGTGCTCTTCTACATCGCCGTGCTGGTGTACGGGCGATACTTGGACAATCCCCGGTGGCAAGACGCCGCCTGGTTTGGCCTCGTGGCGTCGCTGGCGTGCCTGACGAACGGAAGCGGCTTCTTGCTGGCCCTGGTGCCCGTCTTCAGCGTGCTTCTCACCTGGCGGTTCCGGCTCCTCGGCCGGTTCTCCTTCTGGTTGCCGGCGCTGATCGTACTGCCAGCGACGGCGCCCTGGTATTTGTTCGCCCCGAGTGCTCTCCGGCAAGCCACCGGCGCGCCCGGCAAACCGTACCTCCTGGCGCCTGACTTCAGAAGTGTCCTGGACATCGTTCCTGGCATTCTTTATTGCCTTGGGCTTGGACTCGTGCCATTCCTCATCGCCGGCCTGTATACCCACTTTGCGGGCCGGACCGGGAACCGCACCGGCCGGAAGGGAAAATGGGTGGTGGGGGCGGCGCTGATTCTGGCCCTTGGGGTTTTCCGAGCGATAGCGCCGGAGATACGCGACTCTCGCCATGTCACCTGCTTGGCCGCGCCGATGCTGATGTTTGTTGTCGCCGGTGTTTCCTGGTTGTGCGCCGGGCGCATCTTGCGGCGCCTCCACTCGCGGTGGCGCACAGCGGCCGTGGGACTGGCGGTGGCCGCCATAGCGGCAGGAAACGTCTACCAGACCCCGAAGGTGGCGCGCCGCGGCTTCGCGGAGGTGGCCCGGGACATTACCTCGGCGCCGCGGTTCCAACGCCTCGTGTGCCTGGTTTCTTCCGACTCGCGTGGCGAAGGAATGATGGTGGTCGAGATGGCCCTTCACGAAAAACGGCCGGGCCACATCGTGCTCCGGGGTAGCAAGATGCTGGCCGACAGCGACTGGATGGGAACGTCTTATCGCCTCCGTTATCCCACCCCGGAGGCGATGATGAACTATCTTCACAGCGTGCCGGTTGGAGTCCTGGTGATGGAGGATACGCCAGGGCGCAAGCTGCCTCATCATCAACTGCTTGAGGAAGCTCTCCGCCGCTATCCGAGCCAGTGGGAACTGGTTGGCGCATACCCGCCACCCCAACCCGGCGGGCCAGACGATGGGCGGATCCGTGTTTACCACCTGTTGGGATCGGAAGCCGGCTCCCCGCCCAAAGTTCGCATTGACATGAGGTCCCGGCTCGGCCGCTTTCTGGAGAATTGAGGCCGCAGCACGGGGAGGGCGCGGCAACAGGCGCGGAGGCCATTTCGCGGCTTGGGATAAGCCCCCTCCGGCCGGTTCATTATAATTAAGCTGAAGGATGCGAGTGCCCCTCAGCCGGCAAGCAGCGTGGCAGCGAGCGAACCGGCGCTGGCGGCCAGGGCAGCCCGGGTGGCGAAACTGGCAGACGCAAGGGACTTAAAAT
>CAZXVW010000295.1:0-4201 GCA_964644025.1 uncultured Solibacteraceae bacterium
CACAAGAACCTGATGCCGGTCACCTACGTGACCGCCGACGTGGCCGGCGCGATTGAAGCTCCCGTTTACGCGATCCTTCCGCTGAGCAAGAAGATCGACGCCTTGCAAATCCCGGAGGGCTACAAGATCGAGCAACACACGGCTCGCATCCCGCGCGACGACAGCCGCTACGCAATGAAGTGGGACGGCGAGTGGCATATCACCTACGAGGTCTTCCGCGACCTGGGAATCGCATTTGCGGCGGTGCTGATTCTGATCTATGTGCTCGTGGTTGGCTGGTTCCAGTCCTTCATTACGCCGCTGGTGATCATGGCCGTGATCCCGTTCTCGCTGATCGCCATCGTGCCGGCCCACGGCGCCATGCACGCTTTCTTCACCGCCACGTCGATGATCGGTTTCATTGCCGGCGCGGGAATCGTGGTGCGGAATTCCATCATCCTGGTGGATTTCGTCGAGCTGCGGCTCAAGGAAGGCACACCGCTCGACCGGGCGCTGATCGACGCCGGGGCGGTGCGGTTCCGCCCGATCATGCTGACGGCGATGGCGGTGGTAGTCAGCGCCAGCGTGATTCTCTTGGATCCCATTTTCCAAGGGCTGGCCATTTCGCTGATGACCGGCGAGGTGATCTCGATGATCCTGGCGCCGGTGGCGATTCCGATCCTCTATTTCATCACCCACAGGAGAAAGCAGCCGGCATGACGATTGACCGCTACCTTCGGCTGATCGCCGGCGTCGTGGTGATGGCGGGCGTTGCGCTGGGCTACTGGGTCCATCCTGGATGGTTCGCTTTCACCGCCTTCGTCGGGCTGAACCTGTTCCAGTCGGCTTTCACCAACTGGTGCCCGATGATGACCGTGCTCAAGAAGCTGGGTGTGCCGAGCTGCATCCACGAGCTGCGCAGAGACGGTCCGCGTTAACGCGGTCGCCGATTTCATTGAATCTCCTTCAGGGTCGCCAGGCCGGAACACGGCTCCCGCGCCGGCCGCGGATCCGCCCCACCAGTACGGCTCAGCACCATGGCGGTGACCGGGCATTTTCCCTGACCCGATCCACCGCCAGCCCTTCCCGGTACCGAACCGAAGGAGAACTTCGGCCCGCGGCCTAAAGAATAGGGGTGCGAATGCCGATTACAGTTCCGGACTCGTGTGGTGTCAACCGGAACGGAACGACGACTCCGCAGGCCGGCCGGCAAGCCGGAAAAGGGGACCTATCCTGATGAAACGACTAGCCTTGATCGTCGGTTTACACTTCGCCCTTGGCGGTGCCTGGGCGCAGGGAACTTACAGTAAAGTCACGGTCTCGACCGACTATCCGAACCTCGCCTTTAGTGTCGATGGCGTAGTGTATCGGGGCGCGGCGACATTTTATTGGCTGGAGAACAGCCAGCACTACCTGGATTTTGTAGCCGACAAGGATGGTTTCCAGTACGATGGGGCCCGCAGCATCCGTTACAGCTTTGGCGGCTGGAGTGACGCTGACGGTAATATCGCCATGGGCGACGGAACGCGACAGGTGGTTTATGCTCAGCCCGGGCTGACCCAGATCAAGCTCGACGCTCAGGTCTCTTACCTCGTCCACCTGTTATTTTGGGATGTCCCCAATCCTGAACCGGGCGACCTGGCGCTGTGCGGCAGCGAACCCACCGGCGGCCCGGGAGTGGTCTTGATCAGCGGCACCTGTTACGCCCGCAACACGGAGATCTGGGTCTCTCCGGGGCAACTGACGCTGGAAGCCTATCCCTACCCGGGCTGGGCTTTCGTAGGCTGGGGACTGAACGACAGCGGCCCGAGTACTTTCATCCGCACGCTGAACGTAACCGCGCCGTTTACTCTGGTGGCCTACTTCCGGCCGGGAAAACGGGTCCGGTTTCTGACCGAGCCCCGGGGGTTCCAGGTTCTCATCGACCGGGTGGCGACACCCACTCCGTCGGGGTTTCCCTGCAAACCGGAAGAGCTGGCGCCGGCGGGCGCCGCGCCGGGCGCCGAGCCGCTTTGCATCGGTGAAGTCGACTGGGCGGTGGGCACCACGCATGTAATCGGCGCTCCGACGCCCCAGCCGGACGCGCAGGGCAATCCATGGGTGTTCCAGTCGTTCAGTAATGGGCTTGGAAACAACGCCGCTTACGAGGTAACCTCGGTAAATCCGCCGGAGACCATCGTCGCCACCTTCGTCCGGGGCGCCCGCGTCGGGTTTCTCACCAACCCCACCGGGCTGAAACTGAACATCAACGGCCGGGACGACTGGCTTTCCTACAATTTCGTGGCGGCGCCGGGCGACAAGTTCACCATCTCGGCTCCCACCGAGCAGACCGGCGCCGACGGCCGGCGCTACGTTTTCCGCGGCTGGTCCAACGGCGGCGACGCGACCCAGGAGATCACCATCCCGGAGGACGCCGTGGAAAAAGGGTATCGGCTCACCGCCGCCTATGACCGGCTCAGCCAGATAGTGGTCCAGAGCGAGCCGTATGGGATTCCCATCCAGGTGGACGGGGAGGCCTGCCCGACGCCTTGCTCGATCGACCGGCCTGACGGCACCGAGGTTACCGTGGTCGCGCCGGCGCAGCATGTGGTTTCCCATGCCCACCGGATGGACTTCCTCTCCTGGTCCGACGGCGGCCCGCGCGAGCGGACGCTGATGGTCAGCGGCGCGGAGACCGTGAACCTGACAGTGCGGTACCAGAAGATGTATCTGCTGGAAACCTCCTCGGTCCCGGCTGGCGGGGCCACGTTCGCGTTCGAACCGCCCTCGGCGGACGGCTTCTTCCCGGAAGGCACGTCGGTAAGCGTCACCGCCAACCCCTTGGACGGGTATAAGTTCCGCCGTTGGAGCGGCGATCTGGACGGGACCTACCATGTCGCCTGGGTCAAGATGGACGTGCCGCACCAGGCCATCGCCATGCTCGACGAGGTGCCCTACATTCCGCCGGCCGGCATCCGCAACGCAGCCGGCGAGACTCCGGAGAACGTGGTCGCGCCCGGGTCCATCATCTCGATTTACGGCAACTTGCTGGCGCCGCAGTTGGAAATCGGCCCACAGGAGCCGCTGGCGCAGACGCTCGCCGGAGTAACGGTGCGCGTGGAAGACCGGATTCTGGCGCTGCTGTTCGTTTCCCCTCACCAGATCAACGCGGTGTTGCACCCGGACCTGGAGGAAGGCAAACACCAGCTCACCGTGAGTTGGGCCGGTCAACCCGACATCGAAGGGGAGTTCGAAGTGGTTCGGAACGCGCCCGGCCTGTTCACGCGGGTTTTTGACGAACAGTTCTACGCGATGGCCTCCCATGAAGACGGCACGCCCATCACCCCGGAAAGCCCGGCCCGCCCGGGAGAGGTGGTGAGCATTTACGGAACCGGCTTCGGCCCATACGACAAAATTGCCCCGTTTGGCTTCCCCCTGCCGGAGGCGCCGGAGTACTTTCTGGTTGACCCGATCGAGGTGTTCGCCGGGGATCTGCCTCTGACGCCGGACTTCGTGGGCGGCGCGCCGGGGTTCACCGGCGCGGACCTGCTCAAGATTCGCATTACCGACGAGCTGGCGGCCAAGACCACCTATCCGCTCAGGGTCCGCATCAACGAGCGGGAAAGCAACACGGTACTGCTTCCCATCGAATAGCCGGCCACCCGCCGTGGCGGTTTCCCGCTCCCCGGCCGCGGTCGCGCTAGGATAGTTGTTTGCCAGATGCCAGGGGAGTTTAGCGGGAAAACGACGCCGGCCGGATTGGCGCGCCGGCGCCTTCATCATTTCTTCATCTGGGCCGGTGTCTTGGCGGCCGCCTTCTCCGCCCCGGTTTCGGCGGCTGACGGCGGCTGGGCCGGCTCCCGGCCGAACGTTGTTCTGATCGTCGCCGACGATCTCGGCTACGGCGATCTGGCCTGTTACGGCAACCCGGGTATCCGCACCCCCAACCTGGACCGGATGGCCCGGGAGGGCATGAAGTTTACCCAGTTTGCGACCGCCTCGCCGCTGTGTTCGCCGAGCCGCGCCGCGCTGATGACCGGGCGGTTGCCGATCCGCTACGGTCTGGATCGGGTGCTGTCTCCGGTGGCCCGCCGGGGGATCCCGAAATCGGAGCTGACGCTGGGGGAGCTGTTCCGGTCGGCTGGCTACGCCACGGCCTGCATCGGGAAATGGCACCTGGGGCGCTTGCCGAAGTTTCTGCCCACCCGGAACGGCTTTGACCATTACTTCGGGATTCCCTACT
>CAZXVW010000296.1:0-4180 GCA_964644025.1 uncultured Solibacteraceae bacterium
CTCAGGCGGCCAGCAGCCGCGAGAAATGCACGATGGTGGGATTTACCAGCCGCTTGTAATCCGCCATCCGGAGGTAGATCACGTCACGGTGGGTGCCCGCGTTGAAGGCGATCTTCTCTTCGTCGGCAAGGCTGCTCTCCAAATGGGTCGGCAACTCGTACAAGACGCCAAACGGCGGCATCGCGCCGAGTTCGCAATCCGGGAACAGCTCGGCCAGTTCCTTCTCGGTGGCCAGCCGCACCCGTTTGAGCCCCAACGCCGCACGAAGTTCCTGCATTTCGACAACGTAGTCGGCGGGCAGGACAGCCATGCCATAGCCCTCATTGCCGGAAAAAACCACCGCCTTGGCGACCTGGTGCTCCGGCAGGTTCTCGACGGAAGCGACTTCCCGGGCCGTATAGACGGCCGGGTGCACGTGGTGAGTGTAGCTCACGTTGTTCTTTTCCAGGAATTTCTGGAGTCTGGGCAGAACGGCCATGGAATCCTCCTTCGGGATGCGTCCCCTCGCGCCCGCTGCGGAAGGGAGGAATCCACCCCCAGTGTAGGCCAAGCTTCCGCTTCTGCCAACCAAATTCCGACATCGCGCACAAAATTCTCACCCTCCCATTGGCCCGGTCCGGCTTTGCTTCCCGCCAGGGCTCCGGGCTGGGGCGCCACACCGCCGCTACTCCGGTGATAATGAGAGTTGACGAGCTACGCCGACTCAGTTCGCTTCCTGTACTCGCTCGGCAACGAGATCCGAACGATCAAGCTGGGCCTGGACCGGATTCGCGCCTTGCTCGCCGAGCTGGGGGATCCTCACCGGGCATGCCGGTACGTTCACGTCGCCGGGACCAACGGCAAGGGGTCGGTTTCCGCGATGATTGAAGCGGGCTTGCGCGCTGGCGGGATTCGGACCGGGCTTTACAGCTCCCCGCACCTGGTCGAGCCCACTGAAAGGATTCGCATCGCCGGCGTTCCGGTCACCCGGGATCAATTCGCGAGCGCCTTTACCCGCGTTCACCGCGCGGCCGAGGAGATGCTCCGCCGGGAGGCTCTCGATGCTCATCCCACGTATTTCGAAACGCTCACGGCCATGGCGTTTCTCCTGTTCGCCGAGTTGAACGTGGAGCTGGCCGTCCTGGAGGTGGGCTTAGGAGGACGACTGGACGCCACCAACACGGTGACGCCCGAGATGTGCGTCATCACGCGAGTGGACTACGACCACGAGATGTACCTGGGCAGCAGCCTGGAGTCGATCGCCGCCGAGAAGGCCGGAATCTTCAAGCCTGCCGTACCGGTGATCATCGCCCGGCAGCGGCCCGAGGTTCTGCGCGTGCTGCGCCGGCGCGCTGACGCTCTCGGAGCGCCCGTCTGGAGAACCGATGACTGGCGGGTCGCGGACCTGGAGCTCGGCCAGGCGGGCAGCCGCTTCCGGGCAATCGGGCCCGGCGAGCAAATCCCGCTCGAGTGTCCCCTGGCCGGCGAGCACCAGGTGGAGAACACGCTGGCAGCAGTGGTGGCACTGCGCCGCCTCGGCGTGGGGCCAGAAGCGGCGCGCACAGGAATCCGAACTGTGAGATGGCCGGGAAGACTGGAGAAGATTGCCTCGCGGCCGGACGTCATCCTGGATGGCGCGCACAACCCGGCCGGGATTCGGGCGCTGGCGGCCTACGTCCGCCGCTTCTATGCGGGCCGCCACGTCTGGCTGGTTTACGGAGCCATGCGCGACAAATCGCTCGACGAGATCGCCGGCGTTCTCTCACCCCTGGCGGATCGGATCATTCTCACCAACTCCGGCTCGGATCGCTCCCTCCGCCCGGAGGTCCTGGTGACACTGTTCGATGGTTGCCCGGTGCGGATCGCCGCCACGGTTCCGGAGGCGCTGGACCTGCTGAAGGAAGCGGCCCCCGAGGATGCCATTTTCGTCACCGGCTCCCTGATCCTGGTGGGGGAGGTCCGGGCGCGCTTTCTCGACTCGTAAGGATGCCCCCATGATTCTGCGTGTTCTCCGCATCACGCTCATCACCGACCCGCTGATGCTGGCCGTCATCGTGCTGAGCGGCATCGCCTCCGCCGGGATCCATTTGCTGACGCGCAGCAAGGACGCCCAGGACAAGCTCAGGGTGTTCTCGGCGCGCGCCATGTTGCTGGTGAGCGCCGTCAAGGTGAATGCCGCCGGACTGGAGCGCATCCCGAAGCATGGGGGGCTGGTTTTTGTGGCCAACCACCGGAGCATGATGGATATTCCGGTGCTGACCGCCTACCTGCCCGGCTCGGTCCGGTTCCTTGCCAAACAGTCCCTGTTCCGGGTCCCCTTCATCGGATGGCATTTGCGCTTCGGGGGGCACGTCCCGGTGGTACGCCATGACCAGCGGGCCGCGGTCAAAGCCCTGCGGCAGGCACGCCAGATCGTCGCCGAGGGCGCCTCGGTGCTGGTGTTCGCCGAGGGAAGCCGCGGAGAAGGGGACGATTTGGGGATGTTCAAGGCGGGGGCGGCCCACATCGCGCTCCGGTCGCGCGCCACGGTGGTGCCGGTGGGGCTCCGGGGCACGCAGGCGGTGCTGCCGAAAGGATCCCTCCACGTGCGGCCGGGCAAGGTCCTCCTCCGTGTCGGGGAACCGATTCGCACCGAGAGCTTCTCCCGGCGGGACGAGAAACGCCTGACCGAGTTGCTGCAGGCCAGGGTCCGGGAGCTGAGCGAAGCTCCTTCGCCCGGCGACGGCGCCGCCGGCATACCCGCCGGGCATTAATAAGCCCCGGGCATGTCTCTATTCCTCTCCAATCTGCCGTAGGCAGCGCCGGTTCGCCGCCCGATGACCGGAGAATCTGTTAGCCTGGAGGGAATGGAGGCGGTCTGGATCATTCTCATCGTCGTTGCCTGGATCGTCCTCAGCCGTTATGGGGGTGGTTGAGGCCCGGCGGGGCCTGACCGGGGGTCGGGCAACTCTTGCGGTTTTCCCCGAAAGAAATAGGGACCGAATGCCAGGGAACGGTTCCTACCGGCCGCTGACGCCGGTGGATGCGGCGCGCTCTGTGTAAGAAGCGAAAAACCGGCTGAGGCGCGACATGGCTTCCTCGAGGATCGGCCGTTCGGAAGCGTAACACAGGCGCAGGGAACCTTCACCGCCGGCGCCGAAGGCCACACCAGGCGCCAGCCCGACCTTGTGTTCCAACAGGATCCGCCGGCAGAGAGCGAACGAATCCGCGCACCCGGCAATTCTCGGGAACAGGTAGAAGGCGCCGTCCGGACGCGGCACCCTCACGCCCGGCATCCGGTTCAGCGCCGCCAGGCAGAAATCCCGGTTCGCCTTGAGCCGGCTTATCATCTCGCGGAGGTTCGCCTCCCCGTCCCGGAGTGCCACTTCGCCGGCCTTCTGGGTGAAGCTCGGCGCGTGCGAGATAATGAACTCGTTCAGTTGCCGGGCCCGGGCGGCGAGGTCTGCGCGAGACACCAGCCACCCGAGCCGCCATCCGGTCATGCAGTAACTCTTTGAAAATGACTGGGTTACGATAACCGCGTCGCCTCGGTCCGCCTTTCGCAGAATGCTCGGCGCCGCGGCGCCGGGTTGGCTGCCGCGGTAGTAAATCCGCTCGTAAACCTCATCGGCGAGCAGCCACAGCCCGTGGCGGCGCGCAAACTCCAGCAGCCCGTCTTGCTCGGCTTCGGTCGCCACCCAGCCCAGGGGGTTGGAAGGTGAGGTGTAGACGAGCAGGCGCGTCCGAGACGTGACAGCGGTTTCCAATGCTTCGAAGTCTACTTCATAGTGGTCGCCCCGCAGCGGCATTGGGATTTCCACTGGAACGGCGTTCGACATGGTGACGATGGCGGAGGCGTTCGGCCAGGCGGGCGTCAGCAGAATCGCCTCGTCGCCGGGGTCCACCACGCAACGGATGCTCACGTTCAGCGCCTGCACGCCGGATGCGGTCACCACGATCTCCCGTTCCGGGTCCAGTTTCACCCCGTGCAGGCGCTGGTAGTGCCGCGCCAGCGCTTCCCGGGTCGACGGCAGACCGGCGTTCTCGGTGTAAAAGGTGTAGCCCTGCGACATTGCCTGGATGGCAGCCCGCTTGATGAACTCCGGCGTGGGAATGTTGGACTCGCCGAAGTAGAGCTTCAGCACTCCATCCATCCCCATGGCCAGGTCCGCCAGTTCGCGGATTCGGGAGTGAGGGACGGCGCGAGCGGAGCTGGCGAGTT
>CAZXVW010000297.1:0-4114 GCA_964644025.1 uncultured Solibacteraceae bacterium
GAGGGAGTGCGCCTGTATGAGCTGGCCACGGGACAGGCCCGCCGGCCCTTGAATCTGCCCCCGCCAGCCACCAGCTACGCCGAGGATATGGAACTCGACGGCCCGGTCGCGCAGCTCGAGCCGCTCCTGTTTGTTTTAGCCCGGCTGTTAGGCGAGCTCTGCCGCCGCCTCCAATCCCAATCCATGGCCGCTCACCGGCTTACAACCCGGCTCCGGCTCACCGGTGGCTCCAGCTATACCCGCATCCTGGAACTCCCGGTCGCGCAAGACCGGACCCAGGAATTGTTGAAGCTGCTGCAGTTGGATCTGGAAGCGCATCCGCCCCCGGGTCCAGTAACAGCTATCTCCTTAAAAATCAACCCGGTAAAGAAACGAACCTTACAAAGAGGATTATTTTTCTCCGAAGCCCCGGAACCAGAAAAACTTCCCCTCACTCTCACCCGCATTCAGCATCTGGTAGGCGAGGGCAATGCTGGTTCTCCTGCATTATTGGACACACACCGGCCGGATGCCTTCCTCGTCGGTCCATTCACCCTGGCCGCGCAAAAGTGCCCCCGGGCCCAGGCTTCTCCGGCCCGGCCGTGGCTGGCGCTTCGCCGCCTCCGGCCGTCATTGCCGGCCTGCGTCCGCTTCCGGGATGTCCGTCCCCGCTGGCTTGCGGCGCCGAAGGTGGCCGACGAGGTGGTGGAAGCGGCCGGTCCGTGGCGCGCTTCCGGGGACTGGTGGACAGAGCAGGGTTGGTCACGAGAGGAGTGGGACGTGGCCCTGGCCGGCGGCGGGCTTTACCGGCTCTGCTGCAAACTCCCCGCGCGGGAATGGTTTCTGGAGGGCGTCTACGACTGACCATGAAGGCGCGATACGTAGAACTCCACGCCCGCTCGGCTTTCAGCTTCCTGGAAGGGGCCTCGCTGCCCGAAGAGCTGGTCGAGGCCGCCGCCGGGCTGGAGCTTCCAGCCCTTGCGGTGACCGACCGGGACAGTCTTTCGGGAGCGCCTCGCCTGCACGCGGCCGCGAAAGAGGCCGGCATCCGCGCCCTGATCGGCGCGGAGATCTCAGCCGGGGACGGCTGCCGGTACCCGTTGCTGGTGGAAAACCGCACCGGTTACCAGAACCTCTGCCGCCTGATCACGCGAATGAAACTTCGCGGCCGGAAGGGCCGGGCCGCCGCCACCGTGGAGGAACTCGCCGAACACGCCGCCGGGCTGATCTGCCTCACCGGAGGGGAGGAAGGACCCCTGGCGCGGGCTTTGGCGCGCGGCGCGGAAGCTGCGGAAAGATGTCTGCGGCGGCTGGTTTCCCTTTACGGGCCCGGCAACGTCTACGTGGAGCTTCAGCGCCACTACCACCGGCAAGAGGAAGCGCGCAACCAGGCGCTGGTGGCGCTGGCCCGCCGTCACCGTCTTCCCCTGCTTGCCACCAACGGCGTCGCTTTCGCGCGCCCGGAGAAGAGAGAACTGCTGGACGTGCTCACCTGCGTGCGGCATCATACCACCGTGGCTCGCGCCGGCCGCCGGCTCGCCATCAACGCCGAACGCCACCTCAAGCCCGCCGAACGCATGGCGCGCCTGTTCGGCGACCTGCCCGAGGCGATCGCCAACACCACGGCGCTCGCCGGACGGATCGAGTTCACCCTCGCCAACCTCGGCTACCGGTTTCCGCGCTACCCGGCCCCACCCGGGGAAACCATGAATTCCTTGCTCCGGAAACTGGTGGATCAAGGCGCCCGCCAGCGCTATCGTCCCTATCACGAACGCGCCCGCCGCCAGATCGAACGCGAGCTGAAACTCATCGAAAAGCTCGACCTGGCGGGCTACTTCCTCATCGTTTGGGATATCGTGCGCTTCTGCCGCCAGGAGGGCATTCTGGTTCAGGGCCGCGGCTCGGCCGCCAACAGCGCCGTTTGTTATGCGCTGGGGATCACCGCCGTGGACCCGGTCGGGATGGACCTGCTCTTCGAGCGCTTTCTCTCCGAGGAACGCGGCGAATGGCCGGACATCGACCTGGATCTTCCCAGCGGCGCGCAACGCGAACGCGTCATTCAGTACGTCTACCAGCGCTACGGCGAACGGGGCGCGGCCATGACCGCCAACGTGATTACCTACCGCGAACGCTCGGCCGTGCGGGATATCGGCAAAGCGCTCGGCTTTGACGCCGCTTCGCTGGAGCGCCTGTCAAGACTGGTTCAGGCACACGCCTGGAAGGATACGGAAGAAGCCCCCGAGCGGCGCTTTCAGGAAGCCGGCTTCGACCTCTCCCGGCCGCTGGTAGCAAAATTCTGCGCACTGTATCGTGCCGCGCAGGATCTGCCGCGCCACCTGGGCCAGCACTCCGGCGGCATGGTGATTTGCCAGGGTCAGCTCGACTCGATCGTTCCCCTGGAACCGGCCACCATGCCGGGACGCGTCGTCATCCAGTGGGACAAGGAGGACTGCGCCGCCATGGGCATCATCAAGGTGGACCTGCTGGGCCTGGGAATGATGGCGGTGCTGGAGGATTCGCTCCGGCTCATTCGAGACAGTTACGGCGAGCAGGTGGATCTGGCGCATCTGCCGCCGGATGACCCGGCCGTCTATAAAGCCCTCCAGGAGGCTGACACCATCGGTATGTTCCAGGTGGAGAGCCGGGCGCAGATGGCCTGCCTGCCCCGGCTCAAACCCCGCTGCTTTTACGACATCGTCGTCGAGGTGGCCATCATCCGGCCCGGCCCGATCGTCGGCCGCCTGGTGCATCCTTACCTGCGGCGCCGCCAGGGTCTGGAGCCGGTCACCTACCCGCATCCGGCGCTCGAGCCCGTACTGAAGCGCACCCTGGGCGTGCCCCTGTTCCAGGAACAACTGCTGCGCATGGCCATGGCGGTGGCCGGCTTCACCGGCGGGGAAGCCGAACAGCTCCGGCGGGCCTTCGGCTTCAAGCGCTCCGAACGGCGGATGAAGGAGATCGAAGTCAAACTCCGCCGGGGCATGGAGGCGAACGGGATCACCGGGGCCGCACAAGAGGAAATCGTCAGCTCGATCACTTCCTTCGCCCTGTACGGCTTTCCGGAATCGCACGCGGCCAGCTTCGCCCTGCTCTGCTACGCCAGCGCGTATCTCAAGTGTCACTACCCGGCCGCCTTTACCGCCGCCCTGTTGAACAACCAGCCGATGGGCTTCTACCACCCGGCCACCCTCGTTAAGGACGCCCAGCGCCATGGCGTTCACTTCCAGCCGGTGGACGTGGCGCGCTCTGACGTGTTGTGCACGGTGGAGGAGCACGACGGGGTCCGGTGCGTGCGCCTCGGACTGAATTACCTGAAGGGCCTCCGGGCCGAATCCGCAGCCGCCATCGTGGCCGAGCGCGCCCACGCTCCTTTCCGCTCCATCCAGGATCTGGTGGACCGGGTCCCCTCTCTTCATAAAAATGAACTGGCCATCCTGGCCGAGGCCGGCGCGCTGAATTCCCTTGAGATGGAACACAAAGCGCACCGCCGGGCCGCCGCCTGGGACAGCGATCTCGCCTGGCGGCCCGCCGGGGAACTGTTCCGCCGCTCACCGGCGGAGGAAGAAGCGTCCCCGCTGCCGCCCATGGCGCCGGCGGAACGGCTGATGGCCGATTTCCGCCGTACCGGGCTCACCATCGGGCCGCACCTCATGCGCTTCTGCCGCCGGAGAATCGAGCGCCTGGGCGTGAAGACCGCCGCCGCAATCCGCCGCCTTCGGAACGGCCAGGTGGTGCGCGTCGCCGGAGCGGTCATCACCCGCCAGCGGCCCGGTACGGCCAAGGGTTTCCTGTTCCTGACCCTGGAAGATGAGACCGGCATCGCCAACGTGATTGTGGCGCCGGACATGTTCGAGCGGCATCGCCGGATGATCGTGGAAGAGCCGTTCCTGCTGGTCGATGGCGTGCTGCAGAATCAGCAGGGCGTCGTTTCGGTAAAGGCAGGGCGAATTGAGCGGCTGGCGCTGGCGGTCCCCGCCGCCGGGTCGCACAACTTCCACTGATCCGGAATCCGGCCTGCCGGACGCGTCCCGCCGGCCATCCATTGCCGGAGTTCCAGCTACCCGGATTCACCGCACTGGGTGTAACGTCAAAGGTGGAAAGCGTGGCACGCAAGGCAAAAATCGTCCTGGTTGTC
>CAZXVW010000298.1:0-4105 GCA_964644025.1 uncultured Solibacteraceae bacterium
AAGTTCGCCCTCGTAGCTCACCAGGCGCGAAATGTCCGGGTACTGGATGGCGTCCCCATGCGCCAGTAGCGCCGACGGGGGCTTGAGGAAAATGATCGGCTCGGCGGGCGGCTCGTTGCCGAGTTCGGCGGCGTGATCCGGGTAGTTGCGGCCGACGCAGACGATCTTCGTGGGAGAGCAGGGCGGCAGTAGCCGGACCCTGGTGAGCGAGAAGGAGGCTCCGGTGCGCTCGTCGCTGAACGCTCCCGCGGTTTCGAATACCGTCCCGCCGTCCACGATGCCGTACTTCACCGCCGGGTCAGGGTCCCGCGTCGTGGGTGGCGTGCTGGCGTCGAGGCTGAATCGAACGTATCTGGTCATGGTGGTCATTCTCCGTGATGCTGCGTGTGGTTCTCTTTCGGGGCCGGGGCGCCGCGGGGGACTGTCGCCGAAACCGCGGCCGAGGGCTGGCTTTCGTTGCCCGAGTTGTCCACCGCGGTCACCGTGTAGGTGTACCGTTCCGCCGGGTTCACGTCCTGGTCGCTGTAGCCGGGCGCCGCCAGCGAGTCAGCGATCCGGCGCACCTGCCCGTCCTCGCTGGAGCGGTACACGCGATAGAAGGCCAGGTCCTGATCCCGAACCGGCTCCCAGGTCAGCGCGATGCCGCGCGGACCGGCCACGGCGATCAGGCCCGTGGGCGGAGCCGGTGCAAAACGATCCACCGGGGTGATCGAGACGAGCGGCGTCGGTTCACTTTCCGCCACGTCGTCGCCTATCGTTTCGATGGCCTGAACCCGGTATTCATACAGAGTCCCGTAGCGGGTTCCGGTATCCACCCACGTCCGCTGATCGGTTTCGGCCACCCGGGTGAAGGGCCCGGCACCGCCGGTTCTCCGAAAGACGCGGAAGCGGAGCCGGGGCCGCGTTTCGGAAATGTCCCAGCGCAGGCGGACGCCCTGGCGAACGTTACTGGCCTCGAAGGCAGTGGGGGCCGGCAGCGGCCGGGTGACGTGCAACGTGACCAGGTTGGACCAGTCCGACCACCGGCCCTTATGGTTCGACACACGCGCGGCCACTAATACTTCCTGCCCCGCCCAGGGCGCCGCCGGCACCTGGAGACGAACCGGGCCAGCTTTCACCTCCGCGGGGGACGGGATGGGGCGGGCGCCGGCCTCCCAGACCGCCAGGTCAAACGGCTGCAGGCCCTCAGAGCCGATGCGCAGGTCCAGCTTGCCGAACCTTTTGAGCACCAGCCCTTCAGTGGTCATTCGGGGGACCGTGAACTGGATCACGATGTTCTCGCCGCGTTCGACGGCCGCCAGATCCGAGATCGGCACCGGGATCTTGAGGGCCGGGGGAAGCGGATCGCCGACGTAGCCGCACCCGGCGGCCAGAAGCCCCACCGAGAGCACCGCCCGGCGCCACCCGGGGAACTTCGTGCGGCCGCGCGGAGCGGAGGTCACCGCGCGGGCTCCGGGACGGGAAGCTTCCGGGACCTCGCTCATGGAACTCAGAGAATGTAGCGGCTGAGATCTTGATCCTTGGCGATCTCGCTGAGCTGGCTGCGGACGTAAGCGCCGTCGATCTTGATCGTCTTCTTGCGCATGTCCGGGCCTTCAAACGAGATCTGCTCAATGACCTTTTCCATGATGGTGTGCAGCCGCCGCGCGCCGATATTTTCCGTGGACTCGTTGACCTGGGCCGCGAACCGCGCGATTTCCTCCACCGAATCCTCAGTGAAACTCAGCCGGATGCCTTCGGTTTCGAGCAACGCCTTATATTGTTTCACCAGGGCGTTCTTGGGTTCCTTGAGGATCCGGATGAAATCGTGTTGGGAAAGAGACTTTAGTTCGACGCGGATCGGGAACCGGCCCTGAAGCTCCGGGATCAGGTCACTCGGCTTGGAGACATGAAACGCCCCGGCGGCGATGAAGAGGATGTGATCGGTGCGCACGAAGCCGTAGCGTGTGTTGACCGTAGTGCCCTCGACAATGGGAAGAATGTCCCGCTGGACGCCTTCGCGGCTGACGTCGGGCCCGTGGCCGGCTTCCCGGCCCGAGATCTTGTCGATCTCGTCCAGGAAGATGATGCCGCTCCGCTCGACCCGCTCGATGGCCAGGCGCGTTACCTGGTCCATGTCGATGAGCTTCTGTTCCTCCTCCTGGAGCAGGTACTCCATGGCTTCGCTGACGCGCATCTTCCGCTTACGCGTGCGGCCGGCGAAGATTCCCGGCAGGACGTCTTTCAGGCTGACGTCCATCTCCTCGGTGCCCGTGTTGGTGGTGATCTCAAAGGTCGGCCCGCGGTCCCGGACGTCGACTTCCACCACGCGGTCATCCAGCCGGCCGGCTCGGAGACGCTCCCGAAGTTTTTCCCGCGTGCGCTCGGCGGTCTCACTCTCGCCTGGCTGCGGCGGCATCAGCAGGTCCAGGAGGCGCTCCTCGGCGTTGCGCTCGGCGCGCTCGGACACCTCGTCCAGGCGTTCCTCCCGAATCATATCGATAGAGATGTCCAGCAGGTCGCGGACCATCGATTCCACGTCGCGGCCGACGTAGCCAACCTCGGTAAACTTGCTGGCTTCCACTTTCAGGAACGGAGAGTTGGCCAGCCGCGCAAGGCGCCGGGCGATTTCTGTTTTGCCGACGCCGGTCGGCCCGATCATGAGGATGTTTTTCGGAACCACCTCTTCGGCCATTTCCGGCTCGAGTTTCTGCCGCCGGATGCGGTTCCGCAACGCGATGGCGACCGCTCGCTTCGCTTCGTCCTGGCCGATGACGTACTTGTCCAGTTCGCGAACAATCTCCCGGGGGGTAAGTTCGTCGAGCGCCGGCTCGGCCTCCGCGGATTGAGTGGGCAGGTAAATCACCATGGCTCATCCAAGTTCCTGGTAAGTGACCTTCTCGGTGGTGTAGATGCAGATCCAGCTAGAGATGGCCATGGCTTTCTCCACAATTGTCCTGGCCGGCAGGTCGGTGTTTTCCAGCAAGGCGGTGGCCGCCGCCTTGGCGAAGGCGCCGCCGGAACCGATAGCGGCCACGTTCTCGTCGGGTTCGATCACATCGCCGGAACCGCTGACCACGTAAGTACGGCTCTCGTCGGCCACCAGCAGCAACGCCTCCAGGTGACGCAGAATCTTGTCCGTGCGCCAGTCCTTGGCAAGCTCGACAACGCTCCGGGGCAGGTTGCCGCTGAACTGTTCGAGCTTGGCCTCGAAGCGGGAGAACAGGGCGAAAGCATCGGCGGTCGAGCCTGCGAACCCGGCCAGGATCTTGTCTTTATAGAGCCGCCGGAGCTTGTTGGCGCCCGCTTTCAGCACCTCCTGCCCGAGGGTAACCTGGCCGTCGCCGGCCATGACGACTTTGCCGTCTCGGCGTACGCAGAGTATGGTCGTCGAGCGGATTCGCTTGTTCATGGAAGCTACTATTTTACCGCAGCCGGCCCGCCGGGGCGCGGAAGGGACACGGCGGCTCGTCCCGCCGTTTGGCGCGTAGATGGCGGGGGGAAGCAGGCAGCCCGCGGTGCTTACTGCTTGATGATGGTGCCGTCGCGGCGGCGGATTTCGCCCCAGCCGCCGTTGTAGCGCTTCTTGAAGCCGGATTCCCGGTAACCAAAGGGGTATTTCTTCGCGGCGGCTTCGTTGACTTCGATGCCCCAGCCCGGCTTTTCGTTCGCGTACAGGTAGCCGTCCTTCATCACCGGGCAGCCCTCGAACACTTCCTGGGTGGCATCGCGGAACGGCGAATACTCCTGGATACCGAAGTTCCAGCAAGCCAGATCCAGCGCCACGTTCGCCGCATGCCCGATGGGTGAAACGTCGCCGGGGCCATGCCAGGCGGTGCGGACGCCGAAGATCTCGCCCATCGCCGCCACCTTGCGCGCCGGCGTGAGCCCGCCCATCTGGGAAACATGCATCCGCATGAAGTCGATCAGCCGTTCCGAGATGAGCGGCGTCCACTCGTGCGGGCTGTTGAACAGCTCGCCCATGGCAATGGGGACGGCTGATTGGCGCCGGATGATGCGGAAGTAGCCGATGTCTTCCGGCGAAAGCGGGTCCTCGAGGAAGAAAAGGTGAAACCGCTCGACGTCCTTCGCGAACTGAATGGCCTGGGCGGGGGTGACCCGTTCG
>CAZXVW010000299.1:0-4000 GCA_964644025.1 uncultured Solibacteraceae bacterium
CCACGAAGTAGCCGTGCTCGGCCAGCGCCTCGGCGTAGGTCTTGAACTCCGGGGGAAAGAACGCCTGCATGTTGGCTGCCGCCTTCAACTGCCAGGAGTTGCGTCCGGTAAGGATCGAAGCCCGCGAGGGCGCGCACTTGGCGTTCGGGGTGTAGGCATTGGTAAACAGGATGCCTTCCCGGGCCACGCGGTCAAAGGCGGGCGTCTTGATCCACCGGGCGCCGTAAGCGCCCATAAAGGGGTAGGAGGCGTCATCGGCGATAGCGAACAGGATGTTGGGCCGCTGATCCGTCTTTGCCCTCAGAGCGAGCAGGCCGCCGGCCAGGCCGGCGATGACGACACCGGCAAGCAGAACACGAGTTTTCATGACATTAACCTTAACCCAGATGTCTCACTACCGGAGCAGGCAAAGCCCCTCTCGGCCAACGGCGGGCGGATACGGGAACAAGACACCGGGGAAACCGGCGGCGGGATCAGCTCAGGCCATTGCTTTCCAGGCCTTCTCGGCGGTGATCCGCACGGTGGCGTTGTCGCTGTCGAGCTTCGGGAAAATCATCGCCGCGGCTTCCGCGGTACCGATCTTCGCGATGCCGATGATCGCGGCGCACTGCCAGTGTTCTTCCGGGCGGTCCAGAGCGGCGCGATACACTCGCAAGGCTTCGGCGGCGTTTCCGTGCTCCACTTGTGCGTCCGCGTAGCGCAGCAGGCTGTCCATCCGGTCGATTTTCTGCCAGCCGGACAGGCCCTCGGCGTCAGGGTAGTCCGGCGCCGTGGCGGGCTTCTCCCCGATCCGGCCGAAAGCCTTCAGCGCCGCGATGGCGATCTCCTGGTTCGCCGAGCGCATCTCCTGGACACATAAGTCCACCGCTGCAGTGGCGCGCCGGTGCCCCAGTGCCGCCAGAATGCGCGGTTTGAATTCCTCCGCCGCATCCGCGTAGGAAGCTATCAGCGCCTGAATGGACGCCTCGCCCGGAATTCTCTCCAGGCAATAGACGGCCTCCTCGCGCAGGTCCGGATTCGCGATCTCCTTCGCAATGGCCGGGACCGAATCCTCGCCGGCGATGTTCGAGAGCAAGCGAATGGCATGCACCCGCGCCGGCAACGCGTAAGAGTCCCCGGCCACAACGAGCAGCCCCTTTACCACCACCGCCCGAACGGCCGTACCGGTCTTCTTGCCCACCGAGTGAACCATCGTGTTGAGAGCTTCCCGCGCGGCGCGCCCCACACCGGGGTTGTCGGAAGCAACCAGCTTGCCGAGTTGCGGGATCACCGATGCCGGTGCTTCGCCCGCTCGCCGCCAGGCCGCGAACCGAACCTCGGCGTCTTCGCTCTGAATGTCGGATAGAAAGCTTGCCTCGTCTGCCATGATCCGTTCCTCTTACAGGTTCCACGGGCCGCGGCCCGGCCGGCTCAGTAACCGGTTCGCTTCATCGTCATTCTTGAACCGCTCGTTCACGGGATCCCAGGCCAGCGGCCGGCGCAGCTTGAAGCCGATGTTGCCGAGTATGCACAGTGTCGCCACGCGGTGCGCCGCCTCGATGTGCATGATGGGCTTCTCGCGGGTGCGGATGCAGTCCTCGAAGTTTTCGCTATGGCCCGGACTGCGGAACACCTTGCCGCAGTCACACACCGCGGCATAGTCGACGGCCTTCTGCTCGGTCGCGGTTCGGTTGCCGTCGCCGAGCGTGACGGTCAGGTTTCCCGTATCGCCCCAGTAAACCGCGCCGTAACGGGCATCGAGTTCGGTGGAAGGCGTGCCCGGCTGCGCCCACACCAGCGTCCAGTCCGGGTTCTTGAACCGGTAGGTCACCTCCATGGTGACGGCCGAGTCCCACATGCCGTCGTGCGGCGGTTCACCGGTCGCGGTCACGCTCACCGGTCCGGTGGCGTCGGCATTCATAATCCAGTTGGCGATGCTCATCACGTGCGCGCCGCGATCCCGGATCTCTCCCCCGCCGAAGTCGATCAGCCAGCGGAACTTTCCGTGCGTGTGCTGGACGTTATAAGGCAGCCAGCGCGCCGGCCCCACCCACATGTCGTAGTCAAGCTCCGGCGGCGGCTCCGAGTCCGGTGTCCAGTCGCCCGACGGGCTCGGGTAGTGCCAGCAGGTAACTTTGCGCACCCTGCCGATCCGGCCGGCGCGGATGAAGTTGGCCGCCTGCCACGCTGCCGGCTGCGAGCGCCCCTGCGAGCCCACCTGGACGACGCGCCCGTACCGATTGGCGGCGGTCACCATCGCCCGGCCTTCCTCGACCGTGTTGCAGGCAGGCTTCTCCACGTAGACGTCCTTGCCGGCCTCGCAAGCCATGATGGTCATCAAGGCGTGCCAGTGGTCGGGCGTGGCGATGTAGACCGCATCCACGTCCTGGTCCGCCAGCAGCCGCCGGAAGTCACGGTAAAGCCGCGGGGAACCGCCGACGATCGAGGCCGCCCGGTCCAGCCGCGCCGTGTCCACGTCGCAAAGAGCCATCGAGCGCGCCGGCCGCAAGAAGCGCGTCCCGTCGCCGCCGAGGTTCGAGGGAGCCGGGATCTTCTTGCCAAGATAAGATTCCGGCCGCAGGAACCGCCGCCCGCGCCCCCCAATGCCGATGTGTCCGAAGTTGATGATATCGCTGGGCGGGGGCTGTCCCTGAAGACCGAGCGCCCGCGCCGGAACAATGTCGAACAGGCACGCCCCGCCCGCCGCCGCGGCTCCCGTTTTCTTGAGAAAACTTCGCCTGGTGTCTTTCCTTGACGCGCTCATGAGATCATCACCTTGGCTTAGCATACTGGCCGGACCGGCGGTTTTCAACCGGAAAAACGGCCCCGGCGCAATTTTCTTCGAGTTCCTGGCGCCATGCTAAAATGACAACGCCGCCGCATTGGTTTCCGGCGCTACCCTGTCTTTGGAGCACCAACTATGAAGCGATTCCTGATCATTGCCTCCGCTCTGCTCGTTCTTTATGGTGGCCGGAGTTTCGCCGCCGGCAAGCCCAATATCGTGATCATCTACGCCGACGACCTCGGCTACGGCGACCTCGGCTGCTACGGCGCCACCCGCCTCAAAACGCCCAATCTGGACCGGCTTGCCCGCGCGGGACTGCGCTTCACCGACGCCCACTCGGCGGCGGCCACCTGCTCGCCGTCCCGCTACTCGCTGCTGACCGGAGAGTATTCCTTCCGCAACCGGCGCGCCCGCGTGTTGCGGGGCGACGCTCCACTGCTCATTGATCCGGGCCGCGTCACGCTGGCCTCGATGTTGCGGCAACAGGGCTACCGCACTGCCGTAGTAGGGAAGTGGCACCTCGGTCTGGGTACCGGGAACCTGGACTGGAACGGCGAGATCAGACCGGGCCCGCTGGAGCTTGGCTTCGATTACGCGTTTCTCCTTCCCGCCACCGGCGACCGCGTGCCCTGCGTCTTTGTGGAAAACCACCGCGTGGTGCGCCTGAATCCCAAGGATCCGATCCGGGTAAGCTTCGGCAAGCCGATCGGCAACGAGCCCACCGGCAAGGACCATCCGGAGTGGCTCAAGATGCTCCCCAGCCACGGCCATAACCAGACCATCGTGAACGCCATCAGCCGCATCGGCTACATGAGCGGCGGCCATGCCGCGCGCTGGGTGGACGAGAACATCGCCGACCGGCTCACCCGCCAGGCGGTCACCTTCATCGATCGAAACGCCGGCCGCCCGTTCTTCCTTTATTTCTCCACCCACGACATTCACGTGCCCCGCGTTCCCAACGCGCGTTTTGTCGGAAGCACCCCGATGGGGCCGCGCGGGGACGCCATCGCGCAACTGGACTGGTGCGCGGGCCAGATCCTCGCCGCCCTCGACCGCCATCAGCTTGCCGACAACACGCTCGTCATTTTCACCAGCGATAACGGTCCCGTGCTGGACGACGGCTACCAGGACCAGGCGGTGGAAAAAGCGGGCGGCCACCGGCCGACCGGGCCGTTCCGCGGTGGCAAATACAGCAACTTCGAAGGCGGCATCCGCGTGCCGCTGATCGTGCGCTGG
>CAZXVW010000300.1:0-3964 GCA_964644025.1 uncultured Solibacteraceae bacterium
AGCGAAGTGGACACAGGCGGACTGTCCCTCTTCGACTCCAACCACCCCCCGGCCACGGGCCACTGTTGCACCCACTCGTGAGGGCGCTCGTCGAGGCTGCTGTCCGATCGCGATTCACCCGTCGGGCCGCATCGCCAATCCATTCAGAACACGGCAGTTATCCTTTCGCAAGCCCCCGGGGGCCGCCTCGCTCGTGCTATAACGGGACCGGCCCGGCTCGTCGGCTGGCCGGCCGCCGGGATCTTTGACAACCCAAGAAATGCTTCCACTGAACCGGAGTGCTGCGGCTGGCCGCCGTGAGCTGAGTCGCGCTCGAAAAAAATTTGCGATTCGAACCCAATTTGGGTATATCGCCCGTAGAATGAATGAGTTACGGGGAACTGTATCAGAAAAATCCTACCCGCTCCGGCGCCCGCGAGGCCCTGAGCGTCCACGCAGCCCAGCCCATCGCACCGGGACCCGCCGGCCTCACTGGTCGGCGAGCGTCCGCTCGATTCGCTCGGTGAGCATGTCGGCGAACCGTTCGGGAATGAAGCCCATCATGTGGCTGGCCACCTGGCCGTGCCGGTCCAGGATGACGGTGGTGGGGATGGAGGAAACCTGCAGCAGCCGTTGCAGGCCGTTTTCGAAGTAGACGTTCATGTCCCACTGCTCCTGCTCCAGGAACGGTTTGACGATGGCGTGGTCCTCATCGGTGTTGATTGCCAGGAAGACCACATCCGGGTTGTCCCGGTATTTTTCCTTCACTTCCTCGTAAAGGGACTGCTGGATGCGGCACGGCTGGCACCAGGTGGCCCAGAAATCCAGCACAATTACCTTGCCCCGCAGCGAGCTGAGCGGGAGCTTCTCACCATTGAGACCGGTGAGGGTGATCTCCATCGGGTCGGTGACGTCGAGGTTCGGGTCCAGTTTCTTCAGCGCCTCGTGCCTGGCGCGCAGCAGCCCTGCCGTCCGGTCGTAGGCTTCCAGGATTAAGTCGCCCAGGCCCGCTTCCGACTCGTGCGTTTTCAGGTAAAGTTCCTTGAGACGCTTCCGGTCGCCGGCG
Source organism: uncultured Solibacteraceae bacterium (assembly GCA_964644025.1). Taxonomy (GTDB): domain Bacteria; phylum Acidobacteriota; class Terriglobia; order Bryobacterales; family Bryobacteraceae; genus CAZXVW01. The sequence goes on from CAZXVW010000300.1 coordinate 1,046, forward strand.
CGAAGGCGCGAAGTACTCGCCGAATCGAAAATCACGAAGGCGTCCGCATAGCAGCGGATGGCCTCCTCGTCCCGGTTGAGCTTGGCGAGCCAGCGCCCGATCTCCCGGGCGGCCTCCGAACTCGGGTTGGTCTCGTAGCTTTGCCGGGCCAGCTCGACGGCCTTTTCCAGGTGGCCCAGGTTGCCCTCGGCGCGGGCCTGGTAAACCAGCGCCTTGCCCAGCGCGGTGTCCAGTTGCTGCCGCATCCGGGCGATGGCGGGGCCGGCGGGCGGCTGGGTCATCTCGAGCACCTTCAGGGCGGACTGGTACTGCTGCGCATAACGCAGCGCCTTCTTCGCACTTTCGGCGTCGTCACTGTCCAGCAGCGCCCTGGTCAGGCGCTCCAGCACCTTCAGGTTGTTCGGCTCGCGCCGCACCACGCGCTCTCCGTAGAGGATGATCCGCCGGCGGTCCTTCATCTCCATCGCGGTCTGCACAATAGATCTTTCGATGGCCGGCCGGCGGGCCGTGTCGGGAAACAGCCGCAGGTGTTCCTCCAACGCGCGGGCGTAATCCACCGGGCTGGATCCGGCCTCCGACATGATCTTGTTGAAATGCTCCTCTTCAGGACTCCTGGGCGGAGGTTCTTTCTCCGCTTTCGGGGCCGTTTCCTGCTTCCCCGGCGAGCTTTGAGCCGCGGCGGCGGGTCTCCGAGTGCCCTGCTCCGGCGCGGCGGCGGGCTTTTGCGCGGCCATCGAAGCCGCAGCCAGCAGGGCCGGTACCAGCAGAATTCGCATCATTTTCCTTTCCGTCCTCCGGCGCGAATGGCCGAGGCCAGGCGCGCGGCCCGCGACCGGGCCATGTTGAGGATGCTTTCGTCGGCCGCCACCTTGTCGAGCAGCGGCAGGAACTGATCCGCGGCAACCAGGCGGTTCTTCTCCATCGAGATCTGGATTTGCAGCAGCACCTTGTTGACGCCGAGCTTGTCGAAACGGGACGTGCGCTCGAGATTCAGCCGATGCTGCACGGACTCGGTGATCCGCGCGAACCAGTCGGCCAGCAGCCGGGCGTTCAACTCCCGGGAGAAATTGAACTGCTGTTCGTAACTTTTTTCTCCGTCTTCGTAGCGGAATGTTTTTAGGCCCAGGTTAGCGACTTTCAGGTGGGATTCCAGCGGGCGGCGGAAGAAATCCAGCTCCCTGGCGAGCCGGAAGATCTCGTCCGCCTCTTCCGGGCGGAGCCGGAAATCCACCGGCGGCTGGCCGCCATCGCCGGCGCTGTCCCGCCACACGCCGCTGCCGTCTCGTTCGACGGTAATCTCGACGTAAGAGGGGTAGCCTCCGGGTCGGTTCTTCGAGTAGACGATACGAGGGCCTTCGGCGGCCGTGGCCGCCGCCGTCAGCAGCACAATACCCAGCAGATACTTCATCGTGGCGCCTCCTTGGATGTGGCCCCCGGCCGGCTCCGGCTCGAGGTGGCGTGGCAGATCGCCACTGCCAGGGCGTCGCTGGCGTCCTCGGAAGCGAGCGGCTCGTCCAAACCGAGCAGCGAAGCCACCATCATCTGCACCTGCCGCTTCTCGGCCCGGCCATAGCCCACCACGCTGGTCTTGATCGCCAGCGGCGAGTACTCAGCGCATTCGATGCCCGATTCGGCAACCACCAGCAGGGTGGCGCCCCGGGCGTGGGCCAGCTTCAGGGCCGTCTTGACGTTCGCCGCGTAGAAGACTTCCTCGACTGCGGCGGCCTCCGGTTCGTGGCGGCGAATCACCTCCCGCAAGCCGCCGGCGATTTCCCGCAGCCGTTGCGGGAGCGGGTCGCGCGCCCGCGTACGCACGACGCCGGCGGTGACCAGGCGGTGCCTACGCCCATCGCTTTCTATGATGCCGTATCCGGTCCGTTCGGTTCCGCAGTCGATTCCCAGGATTCGCATCGAAAGAGGGTGACGGGGCGAGAGCTACGTGCTGAGGCGCTCGAGTTCCTCCTCGTCGATGTCGAAGTTCGAGTACACGTTCTGCACGTCGTCGTGCTCTTCGAGAGCCTCGCTGAGCTTCAGCATCCCGGCGGCATTCTTGCCCTCCAGCTTGATGAGGTTTTGGGGAACCATGGCGATCTCGGCGCTGGCGGTCTCGATGCCGGCTTTCGCCAGTGCCTCCACAATGGCTTCATGCTGCTCGGGCGGGGCGAGAACCTCCCAGTGGGTCCCGTCGGTGCGGATATCATCGGCGCCGGCGTCCAGCACGGCGGCCATGAGGTCATCTTCGGTGGTCTTGTCCAGGTCGATCAGCACCTGGCTCTTGCGGTCGAACATGAAGGCCACGCTGTTCTTCTCACCCAGGTTGCCGTTGTTTTTCGAGAAGATGTGGCGGATTTCGGCGACCGTCCGCTTGCGGTTGTCGGTTACCGTCAGCACCAGCACGGCGGCGCCGCCGGGCCCGTAGCCTTCAAACATCACCTCTTCGAGCTGGCCGCCTTCCAGCTCGCCGGTGCCCCGCTGGATGGCCCGCTTGATGTTTTCCTGGGGCATGCTGGCCGCCTTGGCCGCAGCGATGGCCGTGCGCAGGCGCGGGTTGGCGTCCGGGTCGCCGCCGGCTCTGGCGGCGATGGTGATCTCCTTGATCAGGCGCGTGAACAGCTTCCCGCGCTTGGCATCAGTGGCGGCCTTCTTGTGTTTGATGGTCGCCCATTTCGAATGACCTGACATGACGAAACCTTCTTATCAGGAGGTGCGCGGCACCGGTCCGCAATCCACCCCTGAGCATAACAATTTCGCTGCGGGAATACAAAGGTCCGCTCCACCCCGGCAGCCCCGCGGCCACCAACGTCTGGGACTGTCCCCTGTGTCCCGGAGCGCAGCGGAGCGGACACAGGCGGACTGTCCCTCCTCGAATCAAACCGCCCCCGACCGCCGGCCACCGTGACCGATAATAGGAAAGAAGGA
>CAZXVW010000301.1:0-3963 GCA_964644025.1 uncultured Solibacteraceae bacterium
CCGTAAAAGCCGAAGTCGAACACGGCAATGAACAACAGGAACAGCCACGGTGACAATAACGCGACCTCTACCGCCGCGCCGCCGGCCGATGCTGCTGTCCGCCGCGTTTTCTTGCCCCTCCGGCTTTCTGCTATGAACCTGCTCGCCACGTCACATTCCTCAATTCACCTTCATATGCGCCGGCCCGCTACCAGTGACTTCCTTGCGAAAATCCGGAACTAAAGCCTCTGGAATCCCTCCGAAACTCATCCGGAAAATCTCCACACCAATATTGATGGGGTCGGCTTGCTGGTCCTGCGGGCCAGCCCAAACGACCGTTCCCTGGCAGCGCATGACACGGGGAGGCCGGTTGAGCGGGACGACTGGCAGCTCGAGGTAAACCTCGACGTATGTCCCGGCCAACGGGATGGAACTCGTACCGGCAAGGCAGATAAAACACAGCCCGCGGCGGCTGATATCACTCGCGTAACCTCGAATCGTCAGTGCGTGGTTCTCCCCAAGGACCATCACCGCTCGCAGCTTGATATTATTGCGCTCGCTCTGCCGTAGCTCCATCGATTCACTCCATCTTCCCCGGCCGACACTCTCATTTCCGGCGCCTTGTGTCCCTTAAGAATGCAATAGAAATCCCTGATGGACAAGACCGGAATTGGATATCAGCGTCCTGCTAACCGATGGCAATGCGCCGGTGATACCTCGGGTTAACCGGGTCCTAGCAGTACCACCGGTGCAGTACTCGGTTGACGTGCGTTCCCGATGTTTTCCGTTGACATCAGGACAACGGAATGTAAGGATAAGGATACCGCTGAAGCTGCAAATGGAGGAGGAGAAATGATTCGGCTGCTATTCCAGACCGATGAGCCGGTACTGGCGGTCGGGCTGGGTCGAATCCTGGAAGGATCAGGTATTGACCTGAGCGGCGTTTGTACCGGATTTGAAGAAGTTACAGAGAAGCTGAAAGACGGCGGCGCACGGCCGGATATCATCCTGGTCAACGCCACCCCCGAGCTAAACCTGTCGCAAATCGTATTGCTGGGCCGCTTGGTGCCATCGAGCAAGCGCGCCATCTGGGCGCGCGACATCACCCCGGAAGCTGCGCATCAATTACTCGAGGTGGGTGTCACAGGGATCATGCGGAAGGATCTCTCCCCCGAGATTGTGTGCCTCTGCTTGCAGAAAGTGCACGCGGGCGAAATCTGGATGGACCGCAGCCTGGTGGGTTCGCTGCTACGGGCCCGTACCGTCTCACTATCGCACCGCGAGCGCCAGTTGCTGAAACTGGTTGCCTGCGGGCTATCGAACAAAGAGATCGCCGCGGAACTGTTCCTGTCCGAAGGCACGGTGAAAGTTTACCTTTCGCGCCTGTTCCGCAAGACCGGAGTCCATGACCGCTTCGAACTGGCAATTTATGGCTTCCGTCATTGCGGGATTTCGGCTGGGGTGCAGCCGGGGCAGCGGAATTGGGATGAGACCGCTCTTCCCTCTCGTTCCTTGCTGTTCAGGAACAGGGAAGACATCGCGTAGCGGGTGCGGTGATCATTCGAACCATTGGGGATCCCGACGGCGACTGTTACGGCCGGCGAAACCGGGAACCTTTGAAGGCCGTTTTGCCCGGTGTCCCCGAGCCGGCGCTTGCCGTGTGCCTGCTCCAGGAGCGCCAACCGTGGCGGGCGCTGGCGGCCTCGCTGGGCGGCCACGTGGCTGCGATCATGCTGCTTCCTCTGATTGCCGCCCACCTGATGTCAGGCCCTGCGCTTGGTAGCCACCAGGGGACATCCATCGCCGCCTTGCGCCTCGAAGTGCCCGAGCGGATTTACTACCCGCGCCCGCGGCCACCAGCTCCAGGCAAGCTCAAGCCCCAGCCCGTTCCTCGCGGCGGCAGGCCAGGATCCCGTTCCCAACCGCCGAAACGGAGTGCGGCGGCGCAAGCATCGAAAGCTCCTGCGGGCAAGCCAGCGCCGGGCCCGAAACGCAAAGCAGCGGCAGCAGCCCGCCCGTTCGAGCTTCCTGAAGTACCGCGCCGGAAGGCACCGCAAACATTGATTCAGGCGGGACTGCCTCCTGAGATCGCGCCGGTCGCCGATGTGGATCTTCCGAACCTGCTGTTCCTGAGCCCTGGCGCTCTGGCCCCGCCACCCGAGCTGCGGAAATTCGTCGCGCCGGGCAATAAGCGCCCCCCTGCCCGCAGAATTGCGCTGGACGCACCACCCAAACTCACGGTCGCGAGCTCGATGCCCGCAGTCGCCGAAATCAACTTCACGCAACTCGGAGTGACCAACTCACAACCTGCTCTGCCGGTTCCCCCGGCGCGCACGACGATGGTACGGGTGCCCGGCGATCCGGACCAGCCCGGAGAAGAATTCACCGGCTCGGAAACAACGCAGGGCGACCCGGTCAATCTCCTCGCTTTCAGTCTTCACCCGGCGCCGTTGAATCCCATCCTCATGATTCCACCTGGCAACCAGATCGGCGATCTGCCACCTGCTGGCTTTGTAGGCGGCGTTGGAAGCGGTGGCGGAGAGGGTGTCATGCCCGGGACCGCGGGAGATGGCGAGCCGGGCGCCCTGGGAGGTGGCGGGACCGGCACGGGAGCTGGTTCTGGGGCGGGCCAGGGCGAGGCAGGCGGTGCTGGCGGCTCCGGGTCCGGCACCGGCGCCGGATCAGGACCGGCCGGAGGTGCAGGCGCGGGCCCTGGCGGCTCGGGTGGAGGCAGCGGCGCCGCCGGCAGTGGGAGCGGAGGCTCGGGGGGAACGGGAGCCGGAGGCGGGGGAGGTTCCGGGACCGGTTCCGGATACGGGCTCAGCGGAGTAGCCGTGGGGGTGCCGAACGTGCCGCCACCGACGCGCATCGAGTATCCCGTCAACGGGACCTTCGATGTAGTGCTGGTCCAGACAACGCCCCTGGACGGACTGATCGATAGCCGCGGGTTACTGACCGGCGAACCGATCTACACCGTCTACGTCCCGGTGGGCCTGGGCAAAGAATGGATCATACAATACTGCAAGCCGGGCAGCGCACTGGAAATCGAAGGCGCCGTGATCCACCTGGGCAACCCCGCTCCGCTGAAGGCGCCCTACCCGCGCGTTACGCTAATTCCGGCGAGATCGGAAATGCCGGCGCTGGGCCGGTTGATCTATCATGGCTTTATCAACAAGCAAGGGCGTTTCGAGGAACTGGAGAAAGTGCGCGGCGAAGAGGAAAAGGGCCAGAAGATCCAGTCCTACCTCGCCACCTGGGAATTCCGGCCAGCAACCCAGGACGGTGTGCCTGTCCGCGTGGAGTTTCTCCTCATCATTCCGCCGCTGGTCAGCGGCAGCGACTAAACCGGGAACCCTCAGAAACGGAAGCCGAAACCCACCAGCGGGACGATGTTGTGAATCCAGCCGCCCAGGTTTGCGCCGGGCGCCGGCGCAATCACCTGGGTCGGAACCGGCGACCAGTAATCGCGCACTTCAGCCCGGAACATGCCGTTCGAACCGACCCGCACTTTGACTCCGCCCCCGAAGGCGACGACGCCTACCCACTGGGAAGTCTTGGTAAGTACAGCCACACCACTCAACGGCTGGAACGCCTGCTCCGGTCCCTTACCGGTGTAGCGCTTGGCACCTCCCCCAATGGCGACAAAGGCCCGTGTGCGGGCATCCCGGTCGGCGAAGTGAACTTGAAGCTCATAATGGATGGTATGCGTTTCCGCACTCATGGTGGCCCGGCTGCCGCCACTGCCAAGTTTCAGGTTGTTGTTGCCGAATGTGTAACGAAATTCCCCTCCAAGGCGGCGGTACATATCATGGCTCACCCACGCGGAACCAGCAAAGCTGTTGTTGAACCCCGCCTCCGCCTGGCCTGCCGGACCGCTCACCGTAGCGTCGTTATAAACTCCCAAGCCCGCGCCGACGCCCAGTTCGTAATTTTGCGCGAGGGCAGGGATCGTCAGCCAGCCAATCAGTACCGGCGCCGACAGCC